>NZ_JBSFRK010000034.1:0-92159 GCF_053589195.1 Streptomyces sp. NPDC003379
ACGCCGAAGGTGCCCTCGGAGCCGACCATCAGACGGCGCTGGATCTCCAGGGGCGTCGTGCCGTGGAGGATGGCGTCGAGACGGTAGAGCCCCGTCGTCGTACCGACGAAGGAGGGACGGAGGGGGAGCAGGTCTACTCGGACGGCGCCCAGTAGCCGACGAGGGTGGCCACGCCCGGTTCGAGCGCCTTCCAGGAACCGGAGTACGTCAGGACGGAGAAGGTCGCGGTCGGGAAGCCTCGGCGGGTCAGCCGCTCCCGGGCATCGCCCTCGGCGTCCCCGGCGAGGATGTCGGTCAGACCCTGCACTCCGGGGTTGTGGCCGATCAGGAGGACGTTCTGCACGTCGTCCGGGACTTCGTTGAGCACGGCGATCAGCTCGCCGGGAGAGGCTTCGTACAACCGCTCCTCGTAGACGGTCTTCGGCCGCTGCGGCAGCTCCTGGACGGCGAGCTTCCAGGTCTCGCGGGTCCGGACCGCGGTCGAGCAGAGGGCCAGGTCGAAGGGGATGCCGCTGTCGGCCAGCTTGCGTCCGGCGACGGGGGCATCCCTGCGGCCTCGGTCGGCGAGCGGCCGTTCGTGGTCGGAGATCTGCGGCCAGTCGGCCTTCGCATGCCGGAAGAGGACAATCCTGCGGGGTTCTGCGACGCTCATGCATCCCAGCTTCGCATGAAACGCGCCACAGGGCGCAGGTAGTTGACGCGGTGGCCCTGGGCGGGTGACGGCTCCGGCGGGGCGGTGGTCACGGGGTCGCGCGCAGGACCATCGCCTGTATGCGCTCGACGAGGTTGGTGACGACGGGCTCGCTGGTCGCGGCGTGGGCGTCCGCGGGGTTCAGGATCAGCAGGAGCAGGGCCGCGAAGGCGACGGCGGGCAGGGCGATGGCCCACCAGGGGAGCTGGATCTCGACGCTGCCCGACTCCGCGGGGTCGCGCCGGGTGTGCGTGCGGGCCGACATGCCGCCTCCGTGGTCTTCGAGTGGTCCGTGCCGCGTCGTCGCGGGCACAACTCGAAACTAGGCGATCAGCGGCCCTTGGGCCCATCCGGTGACCCACCCACTTGACCCTGACACTGACCCCCTAGGGGATGGGGGTGCCAGCCCCACCATCGGGTCGGATCACGGGGAGGCGATGGAGGCGACGATGCCGATGATCACGGTGATGGCCAGCATCGCGCCGAGCACGATGAGCAGCTTCTTCTGGCCGTTCTGAGGGTTCGGGTCAAGGACGGGCATACCGCCAGTCTCGCACCCCGGACCCGCACCCCCGCCGGTGGGGTCGGGCCTGGCTCACACCCCCCGCCGGTGCGGTCAGCCCCGGTTCGCACCCCCGCCGGTGCGGTCAGGCCGCCCTGGCCGCCACTTCGTCCTCGACCGTGCGGTTGCGGCCCGCGAGGATGCCGACGACGATCTGCGGCACCATCAGCCCCGCCATCAGCGCGATCGGCAGGCCCCAGCCGCCGCTGTGCTGGTAGAGGACGCCGACCAGGAGCGGCCCGGGGATCGAGATCAGGTAGCCGGTGCTCTGCGCGAAGGCGGACAGCTTGGCCACGCCCACGCTGCTCTTGGCCCGCATGCCGACCATCGTGAGGGCGAGCGGGAAGGCGCAGTTGGAGATGCCGAGCAGCAGCGCCCAGGCCCAGGCGCCGCCCGCGGGCGCGAGGTAGAGACCCGCGTATCCGGCGAGGCCGCAGGCGCCGAGGACGACCACGACGGGACCCTGGTGGGTCAGGCGCGTGGCGACCTTGGGGATGACGAACGCCAGCGGCACGCCCATGGCCATCGTCACGGCGAGCAGCACGCCCGCCTGGCCCGCGGGGACGCCCGCGTCGCGGAAGATCTGCGGCATCCAGCCCATCGTGATGTACGCGGCCGTGGCCTGGAGCCCGAAGAAGACGGCGAGCGCCCAGGCGGTGCGGCTGTGGGTGATGCGCAGTCCGGCGTCCTCCTGTCGCACGGTGGTGCTGACGTGCTCCGGTGCGGCGGAGGCCGCGCTCCGGTCACGGACGAGCGGGATCCACGGCACGATGGCGACGACGGCGAGGACCGCCCAGACGGCGAGCCCGGTCTGCCAGCGCCCGCCGAGCGCGTCGGTCATGGGGACCGTGAGGGCGGCGGCGAGGGCGGTGCCGAGCGCGAGTGCCATCGAGTACAGGCCGGTCATGGAGCCGACCCGGTCGGGGAACCAGCGCTTGACGATGACCGGCATCAGGACGTTGCTGACCGCGATGCCCATGAGGGCGAGCGCGGTGCCGGCGAGGAAGCCGGCCGTGCCGCCGAGGAAGGGGCGTATCGCCAGGCCCGTGGCGATCGCCACCATGCCGACGCAGACCACCGCGCCGGCGCCGAAGCGCCGGGCGAACCGGGGCGCCATGACGCCGAAGACCGCGAAGCACAGGGGCGGTACGGAGGTGAGCAGTCCGGCGAGGGTGCCGCTCATGCCGAGGCCGTCGCGCACCTCTTCGAGGAGGGAGCCGAGGCTGGTGATGGCCGGGCGGAGGTTGAGGGCCGCGAGGACGATGCCGACGATGACAAGACGCGTCGCCCACGCGCGCGTGGGGGGTTGTTTCTGCCCTGTGTCGGTACGCGTGGGGGGCGTCGTTGCTGTCGGTGTCATCGTGCTGGTTTCCTCACTGGCCATGACGCCATCATAGAATCATGGGATGATTGGCTGTCCAATCCACACGAAGGAACGTCATGCCGCTGACCTCCCCTCGCCGTTCGGCCCTCTCCGAACAGGTCATCTCCGAGCTGCGCAACCAGATCTCCTCGGGCGAGTGGCCGGTCGGCTCCCGCATCCCCACCGAGCCGGAGCTGGTCGAGCAGCTGGGCGTGGCCAGGAACACCGTCAGGGAGGCCGTGCGCGCCCTCGCGCACAACGGCCTGCTCGACATCCGGCAGGGCTCGGGCACCTACGTGGCCGCGACCAGTGAACTGGCGGGCGTCATGCACCGCAGGTTCGCCGACGCCGACCCGCGGCACATCGCCGAGCTGCGCAGCACCCTGGAGTCGAGCGCCGCGAAGCTCGCCGCCGAGCGCCGCACCGCACGCGACCTCAAGCAGCTCGACGCCCTCCTCGCGCGCCGCGAGGAGATCTGGGCTTCGGGGGACGCGGAGGCCTTCGTGACGGCGGACGCGACGTTCCACATGGCCGTCGTCGCCGCGTCGCACAACGACGTCATGACGGCGCTCTACGCGGACCTGGGCGAGGTTCTGCGCGACTGGCTGCGCGAGGACATCGGCACGGAGCTGACCCCCGAGACGCACATGGACCACGCCCGGCTCGTCGACGCGATCCGCGCGCGGGACGCGGAGGCGGCCGCGACCGAGGCGGCGGGCTATCCGTTCCTGTGCCGTCCGGTCACTTCTGGTGGCTGACCCAGGCCGAGCGGACTTCCTTCCAGCACCGCCCGGTCAGACGCACCGTCTGGGCGGGCCCCGCCTCGACCGGCGCGCTGTCGACGTCGATGTCCCACCACCGGTCGCACTCCACGTGCAGGCGGACCCGGTCGGTCTCGGGGTACGGGTTGTGGCAGTACGCGATGACGCCGGAGCCGGTGACCCCGGTGCGGCACTCCGAGCCGAAGGGCCGGGGCTTTGGCGTCCCCACGCGCGCGTGGCGGTCCGGATCGGCCTCGCCCAGGGACGCGGCACCGGGAGGCACGGCGACCAGCAGGACGAGAGCGGTGAGCACCGCACCGGTAAGACGCACACTCCAGGGTGCGCGGCACCGGCCCGCCACCGCCCGGCCGGTGGGCCGAACGGGTGACGCCCCGCCTCCCGCACGGAGCGGGGGACGGGGCGTCACCTACGTACGAAATGCCTGGTCAGGCACCCATCATTCCGGTCAGGCACCGACCATGTGGACGCCGCCGTCGACGTGGATGATCTCGCCGGTGGTCTTCGGGAAGAAGTCCGAGAGCAGGGCGACGATGCCGCGGCCCGCGGGCTCGGGGTCGGCCATGTCCCAGCTCAGCGGGGAGCGGGTGTTCCAGACGTCCGCGAGGTCGGCGAAGCCCGGGATGGACTTGGCCGCCATGGAGCCGAGCGGGCCCGCGGAGATGAGGTTGCAGCGGATGTTCTCCTTGCCCAGGTCGCGGGCGAGGTAGCGGCTGGTGGCCTCCAGGGCGGCCTTGGCCGGGCCCATCCAGTCGTACTTGGGCCAGGCGTACTGCGCGTCGAAGGTGAGGCCGACGACCGAGGCGCTGTCGCCGAACAGGGGGCGGCAGGCCATCGTGAGCGACTTCAGGGAGTACGCGGAGACGTGCATCGCCGTGGAGACGTCCTCGAAGGTGGCCTCCAGGAAGTTGAAGGCACCCTGCGGGGCGAAGCCGATGGAGTGGACGACGCCGTCCAGTCCGCCGAGCTCCTCGCGGACGATGCCTTCGAGGCGGTCCAGGTGCTCCTGGTTGGTCACGTCCAGCTCGATGACCTTGGCGGGCTTGGGGAGCTTCTTGGCGATGCGCTCGGTGAGGGTGGGCCGCGGGAAGGCGGTCAGGATGACCTCGGCGCCCTGCTCCTGGGCGACCTTGGCCGCGTGGAAGGCGATGGAGGACTCCAGCAGCACACCCGTGATGAGGATGCGCTTGCCGTCGAGAATTCCGCTCATGTGATCAGTGACCCATGCCCAATCCGCCGTCAACGGGGATGACGGCTCCAGTGATGTACGAGGCGTCGTCGGACGCGAGGAACCTCACCGCGGCGGCGATCTCCTCGGGCCGCGCGTAACGGCCGAGCGGCACCTGGGCGACGATGCCCGCGCGCTGCTCGTCCGTCAGCACCTTGGTCATGTCGGTGTCGACAAAACCGGGCGCGACGACGTTGAAGGTGAGATTGCGCGACCCGAGCTCGCGGGCGAGCGAGCGCGCGAAGCCGACCAGACCGGCCTTGGACGCGGCGTAGTTGGCCTGTCCCGGGCCGCCCATCAGGCCCACGACCGAGGAGATCAGGACGACGCGGCCCTTCCTGGCCCGCAGCATGCCGCGGTTGGCGCGCTTGACGACGCGGAAGGTGCCGGTGAGGTTGGTGTCGAGGACGGACGTGAAGTCCTCCTCGGACATGCGCATCAGGAGCTGGTCCTTGGTGATGCCGGCGTTGGCGACCAGGACCTCGACGTTCCCGTGCTTCTCCTCGATCTCCTTGTAGGCCTGCTCCACCTGCTCGGCGTCGGTGATGTCGCACTTGACGGCGAGGACCCCGGCGTCGGTGAGGACCTGCGGCGGCTCACCCGAGCGGTAGGTGATCGCGACCTTGTCGCCGGCGTCGGCGAAGGCGCGGGCGATGGCGAGGCCGATGCCCCGGTTTCCTCCGGTGACGAGAACCGAGCGGCTCAACGGATCACCCTTTCGATAGCGGTCTGGTACGTCGAAAACCTATCGGTACCTTCCGCGATACGGAGAATCGGCGACCGACAGTGGCGCAGAGGACTCCCTGTTGGATCCCTACAGAAAGGTCTGGCCGCGGGGCCGCCGCGCGCGACATGATCGGACCTGACCGGTGCCGACAGCAGGGAGACATCCGTGCCTCATTCCATCGATGAAGCCTTCACGGCGTTGCCGCTGCGGGCTCTCGCCGACGCCGCGCTCGCCCGCGCGCGGGCGCTCGGCGCCGACCACGCGGACTTCCGCCTGGAGCGGGTGCGCAACGCGTCCTGGCGGCTGCGCGACGCCAAGCCGTCCGGCTCCTCGGACACCACGGACCTGGGGTACGCGGTCCGCGTGGTGCACGGCGGGACCTGGGGGTTCGCCTCGGGTGTCGATCTGAGCATGGACGCGGCGGCGAAGGTCGCCTCGCAGGCCGTGGCCATGGCGAAGCTGTCGGCGCGGGTGATCGCGGCGGCCGGGTCGGACGAGCGCGTGGAGCTGGCGGACGAGCCCGTGCACGCCGACCGGACGTGGGTCTCCTCGTACGAGATCGACCCCTTCTCGGTGCCCGACGAGGAGAAGGCGGGGCTGCTCGCCGACTGGAGCGCGCGGCTGCTCGCCGCCGAGGGGGTCGCGCACGTCGACGCCTCGCTGCTCACCGTGCACGAGAACAAGTTCTACGCGGACACGGCGGGCACGGTGACCACCCAGCAGCGTGTGCGGCTGCACCCGCAGCTCACCGCGGTCGCCGTCGACGAGTCGAGCGGTGAGTTCGACTCGATGCGCACGCTCGCGCCGCCGGCCGGGCGGGGCTGGGAGTACCTCACCGGGACCGGCTGGGACTGGGAGGGCGAGCTCGCGCGGATCCCCGAGCAATTGGCGGAAAAGATGCGGGCGCCGAGCGTGCGGGCGGGCTCGTACGACCTCGTCGTCGATCCGTCGAACCTCTGGCTGACCATCCACGAGTCCATCGGCCACGCCACCGAACTGGACCGCGCGCTCGGCTACGAGGCCGCGTACGCGGGTACATCGTTCGCCACCTTCGACCAGCTCGGCAAGCTCGCCTACGGCTCGTCGCTGATGAACGTGACGGGCGACAGGACCGCCGAACACGGGCTCGCCACCATCGGCTACGACGACGAGGGCGTCGCCGCGCAGTCCTGGGACCTCGTCAAGGACGGCACGCTCGTCGGCTACCAGCTGGACCGGCGCATCGCGCGGCTCACCGGCTTCGAGCGGTCCAACGGCTGCGCCTACGCCGACTCCCCCGGCCACGTGCCGGTACAGCGCATGGCGAACGTGTCGCTCCAGCCGGATCCCGGCGGGCTCTCCACCGAGGATCTGATCGCGGGCGTCGACCGTGGCATCTACGTGGTCGGCGACCGGTCGTGGTCGATCGACATGCAGAGGTACAACTTCCAGTTCACCGGGCAGCGCTTCTACCGGATCGAGAACGGGCGGCTCGCCGGACAGCTGCGCGACGTCGCCTACCAGGCGACGACCACCGACTTCTGGGGCTCGATGGCCGCGGTCGGCGGCCCGCAGACGTACGTCCTCGGCGGTGCCTTCAACTGCGGCAAGGCCCAGCCGGGCCAGGTCGCCGCGGTCTCGCACGGCTGCCCGTCCGCCCTCTTCCGGGGCGTGAACATTCTGAACACCACGCAGGAGGCCGGTCGATGAGCCCGCGCAACCCCAAGCCGCACGAGATCGTCGAGCGCGCCCTCGAACTGTCCAACGCCGACGGCTGCGTAGTGATCGCCGACGAGGAGTCCACGGCGAATCTGCGCTGGGCGGGCAACGCCCTCACCACCAACGGCGTCACCCGCGGCCGCACCCTGACCGTCATCGCCACCGTCGACGGCAAGGAAGGCACCGCCTCCGGTGTCGTCTCCCGCTCGGCCGTCACCAAGGACGACCTGGAGCCGCTGGTGAGGGCCGCCGAAGAGGCCGCGCGCGGGGCTGGCCCTGCGGAGGACGCACAGCCGCTGGTGACCGGCACCGCCCCCTCCGCCGACTTCGCGGACGGCCCGGCCGAGACGTCCTCCGCGGTCTTCGCCGACTTCGCACCCGCCCTCGGCGAGGCCTTCGCACGGGCCCGCGCGGGTGGACGGGAGCTGTACGGCTTCGCGAACCACGAATTCGTATCCAGCTATCTCGGTACGTCGACAGGGCTGCGGCTGCGGCACGACCAGCCCAACGGCACCCTCGAACTCAACGCCAAGTCACCGGACCGCACCAAGTCGGCGTGGGCGGGGCGGGCCACCCGTGACTTCAAGGACGTCGACCCCGCGGCGCTCGACGCGGAGCTCGCGCAGCGCCTCGGCTGGGCCCAGCGGCGCATCGACCTGCCGGCCGGGCGGTACGAGACACTGCTGCCGCCCACCGCCGTGGCGGATCTGCTGATCTACCAGCTGTGGTCCTCCTCGGCCCGGGACGCCGCCGAGGGCCGCACGGTCTTCTCCAAGCCGGGCGGCGCCACACGCCTGGGCGAGCGGCTCGCCGAACTGCCGCTGACGCTGCGCAGCGACCCGCACGAGCCCGGCCTGGAGTCGGCGCCGTTCGTGCTCGCGCACGCCTCGGGCGACGACTCGTCCGTCTTCGACAACGGGCTGCCGCTGCGCGCCACCGAGTGGATCCGCGCCGGCGAGCTGGCCCACCTGGCCACCACCAGGCACAGCGCGGGCCTGACCGGGCTGCCGGTGACGCCCGCCATCGACAACCTCATCCTGGACGGGGGCGGCGACCGCTCCCTGGACGAGATGGTCGCGGCCACCGGGCGCGGGCTGCTGCTCACCTGCCTTTGGTACATCCGCGAGGTCGACCCGGCCACGCTGCTCCTGACCGGCCTCACCAGGGACGGCGTCTACCTCGTCGAGAACGGCGAGGTCGTGGGCGAGGTGAACAACTTCCGCTTCAACGAGTCGCCGGTCGGCCTGCTCGGCCGGGCCTCGGAGGCGGGCCGTACGGAGAAGACGCTGCCGCGCGAGTGGGGCGACTACTTCACCCGGGCCGCGATGCCCGCGCTGCGCGTCCCCGATTTCAATATGAGCTCGGTCAGCCAGGGCGTATAACCTCGACCCTTGCACGTACGTGCACCCTGTAAGCACTGCCGAGGAGACGCGAGACCGTGACGGACATCGTCGACGAGCTGAAGTGGCGGGGACTCTTCTCCCTGTCCACCGATGAAGACGCACTGCGCAAGGCGCTCGCGGACGGTCCCGTCACGTTCTATTGCGGCTTCGACCCCACCGCGGCGAGCCTGCACGTCGGGCACCTCGTGCAGGTTCTCACCGTCCGCCGGCTCCAGCGGGCGGGGCACCGCCCGCTGGCTCTGGTGGGCGGTGCCACCGGTCAGATCGGTGACCCGCGGCCGACCGCCGAGCGCACCCTGAACGACCCGGAGACCGTCGCGAAGTGGGTGGCGCGGCTGCGCTCGCAGATCGAGCCGTTCCTCTCCTTCGAGGGCGACAACGCCGCGGTGATGGTCAACAACCTCGACTGGACCGCGGGCCTGTCCGCGATCGAGTTCCTGCGCGACATCGGCAAGCACTTCCGCGTGAACAAGATGCTTACGAAGGACTCCGTCGCCCGGCGCCTGGAGTCGCAGGAGGGCATCTCCTACACGGAGTTCAGCTACCAGCTCCTCCAGGGCATGGACTTCCTGGAGCTCTACCGCCGCTACGGCTGCACGCTCCAGCAGGGCGGCAGCGACCAGTGGGGCAACCTCACGGCCGGCATCGACCTGATCCACCGCCTGGAGCCGGACGCGCGCGTGCACGCGCTCGCGACGCCGCTGATGGTCAAGGCGGACGGCACCAAGTTCGGCAAGTCCGAGAGCGGCGCCGTCTGGCTCGACCCGGCGATGACGACGCCGTACGCGTTCTACCAGTTCTGGCTGAACGTGGACGACCGGGACATCTCGACGTACATGCGGATCCTCTCCTTCAAGTCCCGCGAGGAGCTGGAGGAGATCGAGAAGCAGACCCAGGAGCGTCCGCAGGCGCGCGCCGCGCAGCGCGCGCTCGCCGAGGAGCTGACGACGCTGGTGCACGGTGCGGACCAGTGCGCCGCGGTCATCGCCGCGTCCAAGGCGCTCTTCGGCCAGGGCGAGCTCGCCGATCTCGACGAGGCGACGCTGGCCGCGGCCCTCTCGGAGCTGCCGCGCGTCGAGGTCGCCGACCTCGGGCCGGTCGTGGACCTGCTCGCCGAGGTCGGCCTGGTGGCGAGCAAGTCGGCCGCGCGGCGGACGGTCAAGGAGGGCGGTGCCTACGTGAACAACGTCAAGGTCGCCGCCGAGGACGCCGTGCCCGCTCGTGAGGAGCTGCTGCACGGGCGGTGGCTGGTGCTGCGCCGCGGCAAGAAGAACCTGGCGGCGGTCGAGGTCACGGCGGGCTGATCCTGCTGGCCCTGCTGACTCTGCTAACTCTGCTGACTCTGCTGACTCTGCTGACTCTGCTGACTCTGCTGAGCGCGCGTCGCCGCGCGCGCCGCGAAGGCCCGGCTCCCCGTGTGGGGCGCCGGGCCTTCGTCATGGGGCGTGCGGCTCAGGCCGTCCGTCTGTTTCCCTTGATCATCTTGTACGCCGCGTCGCCCAGGCCGACGACCACGACCGCCGCGGCCAGTTGCAGGGCGTGGCGGCCCCAGTCGATGCCCTTGGTCTCGTTGATGCCGAACTGCGTCGCGAGCCAGTTGCCCAGGACGGCTCCGATGATGCCGAACACCGTGGTGAGCCAGAGCGGACTGTGCTGCTTACCCGGCAGGATCGCCTTGGCAATCAGCCCCAGCACGAATCCCACGATGATCGCCCACAACCAGCCCATAGCTGCCTCCTTGTACGGCTCTACGTGAGCATTACCGCCAGTGTCGGCGTGTCCGCCGTACGGCGCATGTCGGGCGCCCCCATACGTGGCCGGACGCAGGGACCGCGCCGAGCTGAGGCCCTCCCCGGTCTCGTGGGCTGCGCAGGCCAGGCGTAACGTGGAGGGGCCGGACCGGGGCAGATACCGGGGAGAGTCCGGCACAGCGGACAGGGTGGTGGAACGTGATGCGGAAGCAGAGCGATGGCCAGGTCTTCCGGATCACGGGCGCCCGTCAGGGACTCGCGGACGACGTGCGCGGCCGGCAGCGCCGGTATGTAATCTCCATGTCGGTCCGGACCGTCTCCGTCGTCGCCGCGGCCGTGCTGTGGAACGTCGAGCGGCACGTCGCCATCGTCGCTCTGGTGCTCGGTGTCCTCCTCCCCTACATCTCCGTGGTGATCGCCAACGCGGGCCGCGAGGGCAACCCTTCGCTTCCGTCGACGTTCGTACCCGCTCCTTCTCGGCCAATGCTCGCGCCGCCTGTCGCGGCCGGTCCCGCGGAATCCGTCCCGGAAGATCCCCTGGGCGCCGCGTACGACCAGCGGCGCGGCAGTTCACGCGAGCACGACTGACCGTCGACGTTCCGCCAAGCTCAAGAAAAGCTCAGATCAACATGTAGTTCCGGTGCCAGTCACCGGGTCCCGCGTGACATACTTCGTACGCGCTCCGCATCCCCCGTCGGAGCGACAGACCGACGCCGGGCAGCTCCCCCCGTGGCTGCTCGGCGTCGCCTTGTTCGGAACGTTCTGGGACGCGACTGTGAGTGACGAAACGCCGATCTGTTCCGCCAAGGGCTGCCGCGTTGACGCGGCCTGGGTACTCGCCTGGAACAATCCGAAGATCCATACGCCGGAGCGGCGCAAGACGTGGCTCGCGTGCGAGGAGCACCGCGAGCATCTCTCCCAATTCCTGGGCGTGCGGGGCATGTTGAAGGAAGTCGTGCCCCTGGCGGAGTGGGCAGCCCGGGAGGGCTAGCCGCCGATCGCCGACATCGGGCGCTCCGGCTGGAGGAACGAGGAGGGGTCGTCGAGGCCCGAGCCCGCCTTCTTGCCCCACATGGCCAGCTTCCATATGCGGGCGATCGCCTCGTCCGAGCCGTCCGGACCGTCGGAGCCGTCCGTGCTGTCTTCGGGGGCCGCCCGCAGCGCTCCGCGCAGGTCGGTCTCCTCGGTGGCGAAGAGGCAGGTGCGGACCTGGCCGTCGGCCGTCAGTCTCGTACGGTCGCAGGCCGAGCAGAAGGGGCGGGTCACCGAGGCGATGACGCCGACGCGGTGCGGGCCGCCGTCGACGAGCCAGCGCTCGGCGGGCGCGGAACCGCGCTCCCCGGTGCCCTCTTCGGTGAGCTCGAAGCGGGTGCGCAGGGACTGCAGGATGTCACCCGCGGTGATCATGCCGTCGCGCTTCCAGCCGTGCTGGGCGTCGAGGGGCATCTGCTCGATGAAGCGCAGTTCGTAGTCGTTCTCGACGGCCCAGGCGAGGAGGTCGGGGGCCTCGTCGTCGTTCAGGCCCGGCATCAGGACGGTGTTGACCTTGACCGGGGTGAGGCCCGCGTCGCGTGCCGCTTCGAGGCCTTCGAGGACGTCCTTGTGGCGGTCGCGGCGGGTGAGCGTCTTGAAGACGTCGGGGCGCAGCGTGTCCAGGGAGACGTTGACCCGGTCGAGGCCGGCGGCCTTGAGGGCCTTGGCGGTGCGCTTGAGGCCGATGCCGTTGGTCGTCAGGGACATCTTGGGGCGGGGCTCCAGCTGGGCGCAGCGCTCGACGATGCCGACGAGGCCGGGGCGCAGGAGGGGCTCGCCGCCGGTGAAGCGGACTTCGGTGATGCCGAGCTGGGTGACGGCGATCCGCACGAGGCGGACTATTTCGTCGTCCGTGAGCAGATCGGGCTTGGCCAGCCACTGCAGGCCCTCTTCCGGCATGCAGTACGTGCAGCGCAGATTGCAGCGGTCGGTCAGTGATACGCGCAGGTCAGTGGCTACGCGGCCAAATGTGTCGATGAGCACTGCGGCCCCCTCCCCGGCGGTCGGATGCTGAGGTCCCATCGGTATGGGCCCCACTGGTTTCGACCTTACGCGACACCTCTGACAACGCCATGGGCCATTTGCCACGAGGAACGGTGCGGCCGCGTCGTAGGACTCTACGACGCGGCCGCTACGGGCGTGTGAACGATTCCCTGTCAGTGGGCCCCGACGCCGGTGAGGGACTTGACCTCGAGCTCGGCGTACTTGCCCTTGTCCGGCTTCTCCTTGGAGAGGATCGAGCCGAGCCAGCCGAGCAGGAAGCCGAGCGGGATGGAGATCAGGCCAGGATTCTCCAGCGGGAAGAAGTCGAAGTTCGCGTCGGGGAACATCGAGGAGGGCTTGCCGGAGACGACCGGGGAGAACAGCACCAGGCCGACGGCCGCGGCCAGACCGCCGTAGATAGACCAGAGCGCGCCCTGGGTGGTGAACTTCTTCCAGAAGAGGCTGTAGAGGATCGTCGGGAGGTTCGCGGAGGCGGCGACCGCGAAGGCGAGGGCGACGAGACCGGCGACGTTCAGGTCGCGGGCCAGGGCGCCCAGCGCGATGGAGACGACGCCGATGAAGACGGTCGCCCAGCGGGCCGCCTTCATCTCCTCCTTCTCGGTGGCCTTGCCCTTGCGGATGACGTTGGCGTAGATGTCGTGCGCGAAGGACGAGGACGAGGCCAGGGTCAGGCCCGCGACGACGGCGAGGATCGTGGCGAAGGCGACCGCGGAGATCACCGCGAGGAGGATCGCGCCGCCGGCGGAGTCGCCGCCGCCGCCGATCTCCATGGCGGTGAGTGGCGCCGCGGTGTTGCCCGCCTTGTTGGAGGCGATGATCTCGCCGGGCTTGAGCAGGGCCGCGGCGCCGAAGCCGAGGACGATGGTCATCAGGTAGAAGGCGCCGATGATGCCGATGGCCCAGTTCACGGACTTGCGGGCGGCCTTGGCCGTGGGGACGGTGTAGAAGCGGATCAGGATGTGCGGCAGTCCGGCGGTGCCGAGGACGAGGGCGATGCCGAGCGAGATGAAGTCCAGCTTAGAGGTGGCGCTCACGCCGTACTTGAGGCCGGGCTCCAGGAACTTCGAGCCCTGTCCGCTGTTGGAGGCGGCGGAGCCGAGCAGGTCGGAGACGTTGAAGTTGAACTTCAGGAGGATGAGGAAGGTGATGAGCACGGTGCCGGTGATGAGCAGGACAGCCTTGACCATCTGCACCCAGGTGGTGCCCTTCATGCCGCCGATGGTGACGTAGACGATCATCAGGACGCCGACGAGGGCGACGATGAGGATCTTGCCGGCGTCGGAGGTGATGCCGAGCAGCAGCGAGACCAGGACACCGGCGCCCGCCATCTGGGCGAGCAGGTAGAAGATCGACACGACGATGGTGGAGGTGCCCGCGGCGGTGCGGACGGGGCGCTGGCGCATGCGGTACGCGAGCACGTCTCCCATGGTGTAGCGGCCGGAGTTGCGCAGCGGTTCGGCGACCAGGAGCAGCGCCACCAGCCAGGCGACCAGGAAGCCGATGGAGTAGAGGAAGCCGTCGTATCCGAAGAGCGCGATGGCGCCCGCGATGCCGAGGAAGGAAGCGGCGGACATGTAGTCGCCGGAGATCGCCAGGCCGTTCTGGAAGCCGGTGAACTGGCGCCCGCCCGCGTAGAAGTCGGCGGCGCTCTTGGTCTGCCGGCCGGCCCAGACGGTGATGATGAGGGTGGCGACGACAAAGGCGGCGAAGAGGCTGATGATCAGCGGCCGGTGCTGGGAGGCGTCGGACGCCGCCGCGAGGTCGATGACGGCGGTGTGCGCGGGGCTCATGCGTCGCCCTCCGTGCGGGACTGCATGCCGGACTCCATACGGGACTTGATCGCCTCGGACTTGGGGTCGAGTTTCGCCGCGGCGTGCCGCGAGTAGAACCAGGCGATGAGGAAGGTGGTCAGGAACTGCCCGAGGCCGAGCACCAGGGCGACGTTGATGTTGCCGAACAGCTTGGTGCCCATGAGGTCGCCCGCGTAGTTGGAGAGCAGGACGTACACGAGGTACCAGGTGATGAAGGCGATGGTGAGCGGGAAGGCGAACGAGCGGTGGGCGCGGCGCAGTTCACCGAATTCCGCGCTCTCCTGCATCTCGGCGAACTCCTCCGTGGAGGGCGCGTGGGGAGCTGGTTCTTTCCCTGCGCCACCCTTCGAAGGGGGCGGTGCGTCGGTGGCCACGGAGTCTCCTCGTGGTGCGGGTGGGGTGGGGACGGACAGTTGTTCCATGGGGGCTCTGGTCTCACATCCGGCGTGACGCGGATCACGTGAGCCACGGATGGCGATGCTAAGGCCACGGGCCGTGATCCGACAGGGGTTGATGTTGCTTCTGTTGTCTGCTCAACGTCATGGCGGCGCGCACGACGCGCCCCGGCTCACCGGTTTCTTCCGGTTCTTCCGGAAGGCATTGCTGGCCTGGGAGTTCGGGAGATAGCTTCGCCCTGCACGACCCGTCATGTACCTGCCCGAGCACCAGCTGTGTTCGGGCGGTTCCGTATCCGGATGATGTGGAGATCCCATGGCTCATCTGCGTTCCAGACGCCGTACGGCGCTGACCGTGCCGCTCGGTATCGCGCTCGCCGCCTCGGTCGGCTTCGTGCCCGGTGCCGCGACGGCGGCCCCGAACGAGTCGCCCGCCCCCGTGTCGGCGTCGGCCGCGAAGGACGCCCCCGTCTTCGCGTACGTCGTCAACACCCGCGCGGACCACAAGACGATGGCGTACGTGAAGCGTGCGATAGCCAAGGCCGGCGGCTCCGTCGTCGTGGCGCACCAGAAGATCGGCGTCATCGTCGCGCACGCGTCGGACCCGAAGTTCGGCGAGCGCATACGTGACGTCCGCGGTGTGCAGTCCGCGGGCGCGACCCACACCGCGCCGCTGCGGGCGGCGGGCACCACGGACGACGGCAAGGCGAAGCTGCTGTCCGAGGCCGACGCCGAGTCCCTGAAGCGGAGCGCCGCTCCCGGCGCCGAGCCGATGGAGGCCGACCAGTGGGACCTGCGGGCGATCGGCGCCGACAAGGCGGCCAGGATCAACCCGGGCAGCAAGAAGGTCACCGTCGCCGTGATCGACACCGGCGTCGACGACACCCACCCGGACCTCGCCCCGAACTTCTCGGCGTCGCAGTCCGCGAGCTGTGTCGGCGGCAAGGCGGACACCTCGGCCGGGGCCTGGCGCCCGGCGAACAAGGACCACTACCACGGCACGCACGTGGCGGGTGAGATAGGCGCCGCGCGCAACGGCGTCGGCGTCGCGGGCGTCGCGCCCGGCGTGAAGATAGCGGGCATCAAGGTCGCCGACCCGGTCGACGAGCTGTTCTACCCGGAGAACGTGGTCTGCGCCTTCGTGTTCGCCGCCGAGCACAGCGTCGAGATCACCAACAACAGCTACTACGTGGACCCGTGGCTGTACAACTGCAAGGACGACCCGGACCAGAAGGCCATCCTCGACGCGGTCAACCGCGCCCAGCTGTACGCCAAGGGCAAGGGCATCCTCAACGTCGCCTCCGCGGGCAACTCCAACCACGACCTGGACTCCCACGCGATCGTCGACAAGTCCAGCCCGGACGACTCCACTCCGGTGACCCGCACCATCGACCCGCACGAGTGCCTCGACGTACCGACCCAGCTGCCGGGCGTCGTCACCACCAGCGCGACGGGCGTGAAGAACCTCAAGTCGTCGTACTCCAGCTACGGCAAGGGCGTCGTCGACGTCACGGCCCCGGGCGGCGACAAGTACCAACTGCCGACCGACACCCCGTCGAAGAACGGCAACATCCTCTCCACCATGCCGAACGGCGAGTACGGCTGGCTGCGCGGTACGTCGATGGCCGCGCCGCACGCCGCGGGCGTCGCCGCGCTGCTGAAGTCCACGCACCCCAAGGCGGGCCCCGCCGAGCTGCAGCGCCTCCTCAAGGCGCAGGCCGACCGCATGGAGTGCCCCGCCGGGCCGTACGACCCGGACGGCGACGGTGACGTCGACGCGGTCTGCGAGAGCGGCGGCAAGGGCAGGAACGGCTTCTACGGCAGCGGTCTCGTCGACGCGCTCGACGCCGTGAAGAAGAAGTGACGGGGGGTACGGACGTGACCAGGATCCCCAGCAAGGCCACCGGCTTCCCGCGCTCCCGCCGCGCGCTGGCTGTCCCGCTCGGGGTGGCGGTGGCGTCGGCCGTCGCCTTCCTGCCGGGTTCGGCGTCGGCGCGGCCCGCCTCCATGCCGGACGCGCCCGCTTCGGCGTCCGCCGCGGCCTCGGACGCCACATCGATGAGCTATGTGGTGAACGTCCGCCCCGGCAAGGGAAGTTCCCAGCGCGTCAAGAAGGCCATCACCAAGGCCGGTGGCGACGTCGTCATCGCGTACGACAAGATCGGCGTCATCGTCGTCCACTCGGCGAACCCGGACTTCGCCAGGACGATCCGCAAGGCGAAGGGCGTCGACTCGGCGGGCGCGACCCGGACGGCCCCGCTCTCCGCGCAGTCCGACAACGCCCTCGACTCCGAGCGGCCGCTGACCGCCGACGAGGCGAAGGCCGCGGCGGGCAGCGCGGCGGCGGGCCAGGACGAGCTGGAGCCGCTCCAGTGGGACCTGCCCGCCATGAAGGCGGACAAGGCGCACGAGATATCACTCGGCAGCCGCAAGGTGACGGTCGCCGTCCTCGACTCCGGGATCGACGACACCCACCCCGACATAGCGCCCAACTTCGACCGCCGGGCGTCCGCGAGCTGCCTGGGCGGCGTGCCCGTCCAGAAGGACAACGCGTGGCGTCCGGTGGCCAAGGAGAGCGACCACGGCATGCACGTGGCGGGCTCGATAGCCGCCGCGAAGAACGGCACCGGCATCACCGGGGTCGCGCCCGGCGTGAAGGTGGCGAGCCTGAAGGTGGCGGAGCCCGCGACCGCCCTGTACTACGCGGAGGCCGTCGTCTGCGGCTTCGTGTGGGCGGCCGACCACGGCGTGGACGTCACCAACAACAGCTACTACACCGACCCGTGGCTGTTCAACTGCACGACGGACGACGACCAGAAGGCGCTGGTCGACGCGGTCGGCCGGGCCGCGAAGTACGCGGAGCGCAAGGGCGCGGTGAACGTCGCGGCCGCGGGCAACGCGAAGACCGACCTCGCCCAGGACGAGATCGTCGACACGACGAGCCCCAACGACACCACTCCGGTGCCCCGCACCATCAAGACGAAGGACTGCTTCGACCTTCCGTCGCAGCTGCCCGGCGTGGTGACGGTCTCCGCCACCGGCGCCAAGGACATCAAGGCGTCGTACTCGAACTACGGCAAGGGCGTCATCGACATCACGGCCCCGGGCGGCGACGCCACCCGGTACCAGACGCCCAACCCACCGGCCGTCGACGGCAGGATCCTGTCGACGCTGCCGGGCGGCAAGTTCGGCTACAAGGGCGGTACGTCGATGGCGTCGCCGCACGCCGCGGGCGTGGCCGCACTCCTGAAGTCCACGCACCCGCACGCCTCGCCGGCCCGGATCAAGGCGCTCCTGTACCGCCAGGCGGACGCGATGGCCTGCACCGATCCGTACGACTTCGACGGTGACGGCAAGGTCGACGCGGTCTGCGAGGGCGGCAAGAACAAGAACGGGTTCTACGGCGCGGGCATGGCCGACGCGTTGGACGCCGTGCGCGAGTAGCGTGACGTGACGGTGTGACGGTGTGACGAGGGGGCCTGGCGGTGGTGCGCCGTCCGGCCCCCTTGCTCCCGACTTGCCGGGCGCGGTCACACCTGGTGAAGATCTTGTGGTGAGTTCCATGCGACCGTCTTCCGGGTGCGAGGTGGCGGCCGCGCCCCCCACCTCGCACCGTGCTGCCCCGCGTCGCCGCCCTCCCGTCGGACGCGCCGTGGCCGTGCTCGTCCTGGTGGCCGTCGCCACTCTGATCCCGCTGCTCGGCCCCTCGGTCGCGCTGCGCGGCACCGGCGAGGCGCAGGCGCCCGGCACAGGCGGGATCACGTTTCTGCGGGCGGTCGTGTTCGGCGCGCTGTGCGTGCAGCTGGGCGAGGTGTTCGTGACGCGGCTCGCCCGCCGTGTCCCGGGGGCGCCGCTGGACCGTGCGCCGCGCGGCTGGGCGGCGTACACGGCGTGGGCGGGATGCGCCGCGGCGCTCGGACTCGCCGCGATCGTGGCGAACGGCAATCTCGTCCCGCAGCAGCTCTCCGACCTGGACATCGGGCGGCTCTACGACTCCCGGGACGGCAGGCTCGCCCTCCTGGAGGTCAACTCCTTCATCGTGGCCGCGCTGTGCGCCCGCTCACGGCGCCCCGCGGCGGCGGCGCTCCCCCTGGCCGCGGTGATCGTCGCCGAGGCGCTGCGCGCCCACCCTCCGGTGGAGGACTCCCCGCTGGTCGGCAGCGGTCTCACGCTCGTACACCTGACGTGCGGGGCGCTGTGGGCGGGCGGTCTGCTGTACGTCCTGCGGATGCTGCGGCGGTGGCGGACGACCGCTCCGGAGGCGAGCGTCGCCGTTCTCGGCCTCTACGCGCGCGTGGCCGCCGTTCTGTTCGCGGCCATCACCGTGACCGGGATCTGCAGCACGCTGCGCCGGATGCCGCCGAGCACGGTCGTGGACCAGCTCACCGAGACGGCGTACGGCCGCACGCTGCTCGCCAAGGCGCTGCTCGTGGCCGTGGTCGCCGTGCTCGCGCTGCTGGCCCGCCACCGGCTGCGCGGCACAGGCGCCCGGCTCCAGACCTACGTCCCCGCGCGCGGTGAGGTGATCGCGCTGGGCGTGGTCGTCGTGCTTTCGGCGCTGCTGACCGCGGTGCCGGTGCCGATCCGCTGGTGACCTTCGCACAGCACGGCTGTGGCCGGCACGGTTCTGCCCAGCACGGCTGTGGCCAGCAGGAACTGCGCCGCGATGTAGGTGAGCATGATCGCGAGATCGGGTCTGGGCAGCTGCGGCCACTCGGCGACGCCGGTCGCGATGAGCGTGTCCGACAGCAGGAACAGCGCCCCTCCGGCGGCTGCCGTGAGGCCCAGCGTGGTCGCGCCGAACGCCATGGTGGTGAGCAGCAGGCTGTAGCCCGCGACGGGTCCCCGCATGTCGGCCGGCAGGTCCGGCCAGAGCAGCGCCACGGTGACGGCGAGCGCGAGGGCGTACGCGGCCACGAGCGCCGCCCCACGCGCGCGTGGCGAGCCGCCCGTACGGGCGTACCTCGTGGTGTCGCCGTACCGCTTGAAGAGTACGAGGTAGCAGATGTGCCCGGCGGCGAAGGAGCCCATTCCCGCGAGGAAGGCGGGCTCGGCGTCGAAGAGCAGGAGGGTGTCGCCGCCGCAGCTGAAGAGGAGGGCGGCGATCAGGAGTCGCGGGCCCCGCCGCACAGCCACGTATGCCGCGAGGAGCGGCATGAGCAGCGGCTTGAAGACGGCGTGGCCGGGGTCGAAGTCCATGAGAAGCGCGAGGAGGTCCCCGAGCGCGGCGAGGCCGAAGGCGCCGAGGAGCAGCCTCGGCGCGGGCCGCCCCGTCATGCCGCCCGCTCCGCGACCGTCGCCTCGGCGGCTGCTGTCTCGGGGGCTGTCGTCTCAGGGGCTGTCGTCTCGGGGGGCCGTACGGGGGCCGTGGGTGCCTCGGGAGCCTTCGGCTGCCATCCGGGGCCGCGGAAGACCCGCCCGGCCCGCTCGCGCCAACTGGTCGCCGCCTTCACGTCCTTGGCGATGGCGGCGTACTCGTGGGTGGCGACGCGCAGCGGGTTGTACGTGGTGATGTTCTTCGTCAGGCCGTACACGGGGCGGTCGGTCTCCGCCACCCAGGAGCCGAACAGGCGGTCCCAGATGATGAGGATGCCACCGAAGTTGCGGTCCAGGTAGCCGCCCTGGGACGCGTGGTGGACGCGGTGGTGCGAGGGCGTGTTGAAGACGAACTCGAAGGGGCGGGGGAGCTTTCCGATGCGCTCGGTGTGGATCCAGAACTGGTAGACGAGGTTGGCCGAGGAGCAGAAGGCGAGTGCCGCCGGGTGGACACCGCAGGCGATGAGCGGCAGGTAGAACGGCCACACCGTCAGGCTCGTCCAGGGCTGGCGCAGCGCCGTCGTGAGGTTGAACTTGCGGCTGGAGTGGTGCACGACGTGGCAGGCCCACAGGATGCGGATGACGTGGTGGCCCCGGTGCGACCAGTAGTAGAAGAAGTCCTGCGCGAGGAGCATCAGCGGGACGGTCCACCACAGGACGGGCACGCGCAGCGGCGTCAGCGCGTAGACGGCCGAGTAGATCGCGACGATCGGGATCTTCCACAGGAAGTCGAAGGCGAGGCTGCCGAGCCCCATGGTGACGCTGGTGGTGGCGTCCTTGGCCTCGTACCCGGCGGCGTCCTCATCGGGATGGATCCGGTGGCTCACGATTTCGACGACGGTGAGCAGCACGAAGGCCGGGATGGACCACAGCACGACATCGGGCAGGTTCGGGGACATGCGTGCACCGTAGAACGGCTCCTCGCCCGCGACTAGAGGTGGTTACCGACAAGTATTACCGGCGGTACGGGAGCGGTTGTTGGTGATCCTCTCCAAAGGCCGCTCGGTCAGCTGCTCGGCGGCCCGCAGCCGGTTGAGCCGTGAGCCGAGGTCACCAGACGCGCACCGACCCTCCTGGCGCGAACACCGGGCTCGTCGCGTCGGCCGGGGCTTCCTTGAGGGGTTCGTCCAGTTCCTGGACCGTGGGTCCCACGCGCGCGGCGATGCGCCCGAGCCGCTCCAGGTCGAAGCCGTAGACACGGGCGGTGTTGCCGCCGACCATGGCGGCGATCTCGTCCCTGGGCAGGCCCGCGTAGGCGACGCGCAGGCCCTCGCGCGAGTAGGGGTGGGTGCCCTCGTCGTGGGGGTAGTCGCTGCCCCACATGATCTTGTCGAGGCCGATGCGGTCGCGCAGGGCCGCCTCGTGCGGGCGCATGAAGCTGGCGCCGACGAAGCAGTTCTCGCGCCACACCTCGGAGGGGCCCTTGCCCATCGCCTCGGCGAGACCCGCGCCGAACTTCGACTCGGCCGTGTCGGCGCTCCCGGTCTTCGTCGCCGCCGCGACCAGGCGCGCGTGGTAGTAGTCCAGCATGCCCAGGACGCCGGGGATCCAGCCGGAGCCCTGCTCAGTGAGGACGAGGCGCAGCCCCGGATGGCGGCGGAAGGCGCCGCCGAAGACGAGGTGCCACAGCGCCCGGTGGGAGAACCACGTCGTCTCGACCATGAACACCGCGCGCGCGGCGGGTTCCTCGCCCAGCGGCGGCGACGCCGAGCCCGCGTGATGGTTGACCGGCACGCCCAGCTCGGCGCAGGCCGCCCAGATGGGGTCGTACGCCGCCGAGTGGAGTTCCGGCAGCCCCGAGCCCGGCGGGGTGCCGGGCAGCAGGAGCCCGCCCGTGAGGCCGGCCTCCACCGACCGGTGGATCTCCTCGACGGCCTGGTCGACGTCGTTCAGGAGGATCTGGAAGACGCCCGCCCTACGGCCGGGCGCGGCGGCGCAGAAGTCGGCGAGCCAGCGGTTGTGGGCGCGCAGACCCGCCCAGCGCAGCTCGAACTCCTCGCGGGTGGGGGCCGGGGCCATCAGCGAGGCCGAGGGGAAGAACGGCGGGATGGTGTTCGGGAAGACGACCTCGGCGACGATGCCGTCCGCTTCAAGTTCGGCGATACGGCGGTCCGAGTTCCAGTTGCGGTCGGCGGTGTCCGCGAGGAGGTCCTCGTACGGATTGACGTACGTGGCCGCCCAGGCGTCGAACGCGTCGTGGTGGCGGGACTCCAAGTAGGGCTTGTAGTCCAGGAGATCGGCGCCCGCGTGGCAGTCGGCGGAGATGACGGTGTAGCGCTCCGCGCTGGTATGTCCGCTCATGTGTCCGCCCCCAGTACCGGAAAGTCGTGGTCGGTCAGCCAGTGGCGGCCCACCTCGCGAGAGCGGGCCCAGGAGGCCTCCACGGCCGTTTGGTCGGTGTCCTGTCCGAGGTCGGCGGGGGTCGGGCCGATGCGGTGTGCCAGCGGCGCGAGTCTGTCCGTGTCGAAGCCGAAGACCTCGGCGGCGGCGAGGCCCAGCATGCGGCGGGTCTCCCCCACCGGGATGTCGTGGAAGGTTTTCCGCAGCCACGCGCGCGTGTCGGGCCATGTCCCCTCCGGGTGCGGGAAGTCGCTGCCCCAGAGGATGTTGTCGACGCCGATCTCGTAGCGCTGGGCCAGCTCGCGGCGCTTGGTGTTGGTGGCGCAGACGAAGAGCTGCCGGTCCAGGTACTCGTGCGGCGGGCGTTTCAGCTCGGCGAACGGGGAGAGCTTCTTGCCGCCGTGCGCGCCCAGGTAGAGGCGGTCCATGAACCACAGGAGGTTCGGCAGCCACCAGCAGCCGGACTCCGCGACGCCGAACCTCAGCCCCGGGTGTCGCTCGAAGACGCCGGACCAGAGCATGAACCACAGCGGCCGCGCGGGCCACCACGTCACTTCGGAGACGTAGATCCCGAGGTGGTCGCCGTACTCGTGGCGGGGTGCCGCCCCGGAGTGCGTGAGGACGGGCATCGCGCACTCGGCCGCCGCCGCCCACACCGGGTCGTAACGCCGGTCGTGGTAGGGCGCCTTGTCGACCCACATGGAGGGGATCATCAGCGCGCCGAGCCCCGACTCCTTGGTGCGGCGGATCTCGGCGACGACGCGGTCGACCTCGCCGGTGACGGGCAGCAGGGCGACGCCGCAGTGCCGTTCGGGGTGCTCGGAGACGAACTCGGCGAGCCAGCGGTTGTGCGCCTGCGCGCCCGCCATGCCGAGCTCGGGGTCCTGGTCTCCGGAGAGGCCGAGGCCCACGCCGAAGGGCGCGGCCGTCCGGCTGTCCACGGCATCCGCGTCGGGGAAGACGACCTCGGCGGCCACCCCGTCGCCGTCCAGCTCCTTGAGGCGCTGCGCGGTGTCCCAGCCGCCGCGCAGGCCCTCCTCGTTGTCGTGGAACCACTTGGCGGCGAACGCGTCGTTGCGGATGCCGAGCCGGGTGGCCTCCTGTCGGCGTGCGTCCCGCTCCCCGAGGAAGTCGTCGAAGGCGCGGTGGAAGCGGCTGTCCAGGTAGGGGCGGTACTCCTCCGTGGGGAGCCCGGCGTGGCAGTCGGAGGAGATGATCAGGTACGGGTCCTGCGGGGTCTGCGGGTCCTGCCGGTTCTGGTGGCCCTGGTGGCCCTGGTGGCCCTGGTCGCTCATCGGTGGCGCTCCCTTCAGTCCAGGATGAAGTTCTCGAGGTACGTCGGGTCGGAGCGGTCGAGCATCGACCGCGACCTCGCCTTGATCTGCCGGTCGCTGTGCTCGCTCTCCGGAAGCAGCCAGAAGCGGCCCGCCGCGATGCCGTCCGCCACGAAGTCCGCGACCTGCTCGACGGGCGTGAACCGCACCTCCTGCCCTGCGTCCTTCATCGCGGCCTCCCACTGGTCGAGGCTGCGGTAAGGGGCTCTGCGGGGGCGGGACTTGGCGTACCGGTCGGGCCGGTTGCGGTGCGACTCCCACAGGCCCGTGCGGAGCATGTGGGGTCCGGGGAAGAGCACGGAGGCGCCCACGCGCGCGTGCTCCGCCTTCAGATGCGCGTACAGGGACTCGGTCATCGTCACCACGGCCGCCTTGGTGACCGCGTACACGGAGGCGGTGGGCAGCGGTGCGATGCCGCCGTCGCCGGAGGAGGTGTTGACGACGTGTCCGGGCTCGCCGCCCGCGATCATCCGGGGGACGAAGGCCTGGATGCCGTGGAAGACGCCCCACACATTGACCTCGAAGGCCCACTTCCAGTCGTTCGGCTCGTGCTCCCACATGCGGCCCTCGGCGCCCGAGCCGACGCCCGCGTTGTTGCACAGCACATGGACGGCGCCGAACGTGTCGTACGCCTCGTCGGCGAGGGCGACGACCTGCTCGCGGTCTCCGACGTCGACCACGCGCGCGTGCACGCCGGCTCCGTCCTCGCGCAGCCCCGCGGCGGCCTTCTCCAGGGCGCCGCCCTCGACATCCGCGAGGACCACCTTCAGGCCGTCCGCCGCGAACCGCCGCGCCATGGCTAGCCCGATGCCGCTCGCCGCGCCGGTGACGACGGCGACCTGTCCCGCGCGCAGCTCCATCTCAGACGCTCCCCTCGGGCGGGCCGTCGAGGATCTGCGCGGGGTCGTCGTAGCGCTGGTGGATGTAGGGCAGCAGGGCCTGCGCGCTGACGCGCTCCACGACGCGGCCTTGCTGGTCGGTGGTCTTCTCGCCGATGGTGATCCCGACGATCGCCCGCACCGGCAGATCGGCCACGGGGTCGTACATCGACTCCCGCAGGACGACGTCGCCGGTGATGCCCTCCAGCTTGCGGACCTTCTCGTTCCGTACGCAGTGCACGAGTACCGGGTCGGCGTCGAAGCCCGAACCGTCCACCCCGGGCAGGAACTTGAAGTAGAAGTCCGTCTTCCGGGCCGGCTCCGGGAGCGGCAGCGCACCGCTGACCGCGCCGCGCACCTCCACGAACGCGATGCCGTGCCGGGCCAGCCAGGCACGTACGACCATGCCGTCGCGCTCGACCTCGACCTCGCCGAGCTTCTTCGGCTCACCGAAGACCTCGCGCCCGCCGATCAGGGCCCGCTCATGGGTCATCGGCATCACCAGCGGATACCAGCCGGCCACTCCCCCGTGCTCGGCGGCGACGGCCACCGAGCCCGCGCCGAGCGGGTAGCCGGGCAGGTCGACCTTGCTGATTCCGGCCCGCACCAGGGGCCGCCCGGTGGGCTTCAACGGGGGCGGCAGAACCGCCGCGACCGCGTCGGGATCGCTCTCCCAGACGGCCACCACGCCCGTGGACCAGATGTCGGGGAGCTTGGAACTCGCGGTGCGCGCGGCGGCGATCTCCGCCTCGGTGCGCGCTCCGTACCGTACGCGTGCCATGTCGTACCACCCTTCGTCAAGCTTGTGGTAGTCGGGCTTGCGGCTGCTCTGTAACACAGTTACAACAGGAAGCGTGAAGGGTAAAGAGACGCGTACGCACCTCAGCAGAGACGACGTGCTGGACACCGCCGCGCGTCTTGTCAAACGGCACGGCCCGCAGTCCCTGACGATGCGCAGGCTGGCCGCCGAGCTGGGCGCCGCCGTCACCTCGATCTACTGGCACGTCGGCAACCGCGAGGCGCTCCTGGACGCCCTCGTCGAGCGCACCCTCGCCGACCTCGGCGAGATCCGCCCCACCGGCCGCACCCCCGCCCAGCGCGTCGCCTCCGTGGCCCGCGCCCTGCGCCGCCAACTGCTCGACCATCCGCACCTCGTGGCGATGGTCCACGAACGTGGCCTGACCGAACGGATGTTCCTGCCCGCCCAGCGTGCCCTGGTCCACGAGGTGCACCAGACGGGCCTGCGCGGTGTCCGTGCCGCCGACGCCGTGCGCGCCGTCCAGGTCCATGTCGTCGGCCATGTCCTGGTCGAACGCAACCGTGAACGCGCCCCGGCTCAGCATCCCGCCGAGGAGGAGCTGTGGACGGCCGAGGCGGCGGAGCGGGACGGCGCGCTCGCCCGCGCGCTGGCCGGACCCCTCGATCCGGAGGCCCTGTTCACCACCTCCGTCAAGGCTCTGGTGACGGGGCTTCTCGGACCGGGGGCATGACTGTCGGTGGCGGCCCGTATCCTCATGGACCATGCTCGAAGACCGCACGACCGCAGCGTCCGCCACCTCCTGGCCGGCCGCGTATCCAACGGGGTACGCGGTCGTCGACGTGGAGACCACCGGCCTGGCCCGCGACGACCGCATAGTGTCGGCGGCCGTCTACCGCGTGGGCGCCCAGGGGGAGATCGAGGACCACTGGTACACGCTGGTCAATCCCCAGCGCGACCCGGGCCCCGTCTGGATCCACGGCCTCACCAGCGAGACGCTGGCCCAGGCGCCGCTGTTCCCGGACATCGCCGAGGAGTTCGCGAGCCGCCTCGAAGGCCGCGTCCTCGTCGCGCACAACGCCGTCTTCGACTGGTCGATGATCGCCAGGGAGTACGCACGCGCGGAGCGCACCGCCCCCGTGCGCCAGCGGCTGTGCACCATCGCGCTCTCCAAGGAGCTGGCGCTGCCGCTGCCCAACCACAAGCTGGAGTCCCTGGCCGCCCACTTCGGCGTCGAGCAGCGCCACGCGCACAATGCCCTGGACGACGCGCGCGTGCTCGCCGAGGCGTTCCGCCCGAGCCTGCACGCGGCCGCCGGGGGCAATGTGCGCCTGCCGCTCCTGGAGTGCCGCCCGCTCACCGAGTGGTCCGACGGCGCGCCCCGCGTCGTCCGCCAGTCGACGGGACCGGCGCCCTCCTCGTCGTACCGGCCCGGAAGTTGGCGCCCCTCGCGAAAGCGCCCGCCGTGCCCGTATCCGAACCCGGGGCGTTACGAACCGGGCAAACCACTCAAGCGGGGCATGCGGATCGCGTTCTCCGGAGACACCTCCGTGGAGCGCGAGCTGCTTGAGGACCGGGCGGTCGAGACGGGCCTGCACATCGCGACGAGCGTGTCGCGTCTCACGAGTCTGCTCGTCACGAACGACCCGGACTCGGGCACTTCCAAGACCGTCAAGGCGCGCTCGTTCGGCACGCCGGTGATCGACGAGGCCGCCTTCGGGCAGCTCCTCCAGGACGTGGCGCCCGCCACGGACGAGTGAACGTCGGGGCGGTGACCGTCGTACGGGTGACGACGTGGTCGGCGAGTCGGCGACCGTCAGACGGGTGATTGCGGACGACTCGCCCGCCGACCGCTCGCACCGCACCGCCGCGGCGCCCCACCCTGTGGCGCATGGCACGTTGCGAGGTCTGCGGAAACGACTACGGCATGTCCTTTGAAGTGCACGCACAAGGCGCGGTGCACGTCTTCGACTGCTTCTCCTGCGCCATCCACCGCATGGCACCCATCTGCGAGCACTGCCGGTGCCGCATCATCGGCCAGGGCGTCGAGGCGGACGGCCACTGGTACTGCGGCGCCCACTGCTCGCGCGCGGAGGGGCGGGTGGGCATCATCGACAAAGTCTGAGCGCCCCACGCCCGACCCCACCTTTAGGCACCTCACGACCGAGTTGTACGGTCGTGGGGTGTACCGCTTCCTCCTGACCCGGCAGTGGGTGATCCTCACCCTCATCGCCCTCGTCCTCATCCCCGTGATGGTCGAGCTGGGTTTCTGGCAGCTGCACCGGCACGAGCACCGCGTCGCGCAGAACCAGCGGATCTCCAAGGCGCTGGCCGCCGATCCGGTCCCGGCCGAGGAGATCACCTCCCCCGGCCACAAGGTGCCCAAGGAGGACCTGTACCGCCGGGTGAGCGCCAAGGGGACGTACGACACGGAGCACGAGGTCGTCGTGCGGCGCCGCACCGACTCCGACGACAAGGTCGGCTTCCACGTGCTGACCCCCTTCGTCCTGGACGACGGCAAGGTCCTGCTCGTCAACCGCGGCTGGATCCCGGCCGACGGACCGCAGACCGCCTTCCCGAAGATCCCCGCCGCCCCGAAGGGCGAAGTCACCGTGACCGGCCGTCTGATGGCCGACGAGACGTCCGCGGCCAGCGGCATCAAGGACGTCCGCGGCCTGCCGGACCGTCAGATCATGCTGATCAGCAGCGGGCAGCAGGCCGACAGCCTCGGCAAGCAGGTCCTCGGCGGCTATGTCGAGCAGACCTCGCCCGACCCCCCGGGCGACACTCCCGAGCTGATCGGTGAGCCCGACCACAGCGGCATCGGCCCACACATGGCGTACGCGGTCCAGTGGTGGCTGTTCGCCGCGGGCGTCCCCGTCGGCTGGGTGGTCCTGGTCCGCAGGGAGCGCCGTGACCGCGCGGCCGCCGCGGAGGCTCCCGCTCCGGAAGCGGCACCGGCGACCGCCTGAGTCCACCCGAGTCCCGTCCGATTGACAAGGGCCTCCCCCGGGAACCCGTTCCGCGTGCCCCGACCAATCGAAGACTTCGCGCTCATCGGCGACCACCAGACCGCCGCCCTCATCGGCAAGGACGGCTCGCTGGACTGGCTCTGCCTGCCCCGCTTCGACTCCGCCGCCTGTTTCGCCGCGCTGCTCGGCGACGAGGAGAACGGCCACTGGCGCGTCGCCCCGAAGGACGCGGGCCCGTGCACCCGCCGCGCCTACCGCCGCGACTCCCTCGTCCTGGACTCCGAGTGGGACACCGAGGACGGCTCGGTGCGCGTCACCGACTTCATGCCACAGCGTGACCGCTCCCCCGATGTCGTACGCATCGTCGAAGGTCTCAAAGGCAGCGTCACCGTGCGCAGCACGCTCCGGCTCCGCTTCGACTACGGCTCGGTCGTGCCGTGGATGCGCAAGGTGGACGGGCACCGCGTCGCCGTCGCGGGGCCCGACTCCGTGTGGCTGCGCAGCGAACCGCCCGTGCGCACCTGGGGCCGCGACTTCGGCACCCACTCCGAGTTCACCGTCAAGGAAGGGGAGAAGGTCGCTTTTGTCCTTACTTGGCACCCCTCGCACGAGCCACGCCCGCCCCTCGTCGACCCGTACGCGGCGCTGCGCGACAGCCTGGCGGACTGGCGCGCCTGGTCCTCCCGCTGCCAGTACGACGGCCCGTACCGCGACGCGGTCATGCGCTCGCTCATCACCCTCAAGGCCCTGACCTACGCCCCGACCGGCGGCATCGTGGCCGCCCCGACCACCTCCCTGCCGGAGGAGATCGGCGGCGTACGCAACTGGGACTACCGCTACTGCTGGCTGCGCGACTCCACCCTCACCCTGGGCGCGCTGCTCATGGCCGGCTATCTGGAGGAGGCCGAGGCCTGGCGCGACTGGCTGCTGCGCGCGGTCGCGGGCAACGCGTCCGACCTCCAGATCGTGTACGGCCTCGCCGGCGAGCGGCGCCTTCCGGAGTACG
This sequence comes from Streptomyces sp. NPDC003379, assembly GCF_053589195.1. Lineage (NCBI taxonomy): Bacteria > Bacillati > Actinomycetota > Actinomycetes > Kitasatosporales > Streptomycetaceae > Streptomyces > Streptomyces sp. NPDC003379. Next base: position 29,049 of record NZ_JBSFRK010000034.1, read on the forward strand.
AAATTCCGTGGCTGCCGGGCTACGCGGGGTCGGCGCCCGTGCGGATCGGCAACAAAGCCGTGGAGCAGTTGCAGCTCGACGTGTACGGCGAGGTCATCGACTCCCTCGCCCTCGCGCACCACGCCGGTCTCACCACCCGTCCCCAGGGTTGGAATCTCCAACTCTGTCTCCTGGAGTTCCTGCGCGAGAAGTGGCGCGAGCCGGACCAGGGGCTGTGGGAGGTACGCGGTCCGCGCCGCCACTTCGTGTACTCGAAGGTCATGGTGTGGGTCGCCGCCGACCGGGCGGTGCGCGCCCTGGAGGAGAACCCCGAGCTGCGCGGCGACCCGGACCGCTGGCGGAAGCTGCGGGACGAGGTCCACCGGGAGGTGTGCGAGAAGGGCTACGACCCGGAGCGCAACACCTTCACGCAGTCCTACGGCTCCACCGAACTGGACGCCTCCTTGTTGCTCATCCCGCACACCGGTTTCCTGCCGCCCGACGATCCGCGTGTCATCGGCACGATCGACGCGGTCCGCGCGGAGCTCGACCACCACGGTCTGCTGCGCCGCTACACATCCGACGCGAAGGTGATCGACGGTCTGCCCGGCGAGGAAGGCACCTTCCTCGTCTGTTCGTTCTGGCTGGTGGACGCGTTGCACATGACGGGCCGCACGAAGGAGGCGCGCGAACTCTTCGAGTACCTGGTGTCGCTGTGCAACGACGTGGGGCTGCTCGCGGAGGAGTACGACCCGGTGTCCGGGCGCCAGCTGGGCAACTTCCCGCAGGCGTTCAGCCACATCGGTCTGGTGAACACGGCCCTCGCGCTCTTCGGTGAGGACGCGGGAGGATAGGGCCATGGATCTTGGACTGAAAGACCGTGTCTACGTAGTCACCGGCGCGACCCGCGGCCTCGGCAACGCCACCGCGCGCGAGCTGGTCGCCGACGGCGCGAAGGTCGTCGTCACCGGCCGCGACGAGAAGACGGTCGCCGAGGCTGCCGCCGAGCTCGGCCCGAACGCGGTGGGAGTCGCCGCCGACAACGCCGACCCGGCCGTCGCCGAGCGGCTGATCGCGGCGGCGCGCGAGCACTTCGGCGGCTTCGACGGCGTACTGATCAGCGTCGGCGGGCCCGCGCCCGGCTTCGTCGCCGACAACACCGACGAGCAGTGGCAGGCGGCCTTCGAGTCGGTCTTCCTCGGCGCGGTACGGCTCGCCCGCACGGCCGCCGCGGAGCTGTCCGAGGGCGGGGTCATCGGGTTCGTGCTGTCCGGTTCGGTGTACGAGCCGATCGCGGGCCTGACGATCTCCAACGGCCTGCGGCCGGGGCTCGCCGGGTTCGCCAAGTCCCTGGCGGACGAGCTCGGCCCGCGCGGCATCCGCGTCCTCGGCGTGCTCCCCGGCCGCATCGGCACCGACCGCATGCGCCAGCTGGACGGCCTCTCCCCCGACCCGGAGGCGACCCGCGCCGCCAACGAGGCGAGCATCCCGCTGCGCCGCTACGGCACACCCCAGGAGTTCGGCCGCACGACAGCGTTCCTGCTCTCGCCCGCCGCCTCGTATCTGACGGGGATCATGGTGCCGGTGGACGGCGGAGCACGCAGCGGCTTCTGACGGGGACGCGGTTCCGGCGTCCGGGGCCACTCGGCGGGCCTTGCGGATTTGCGGCCTTGCGGGCCTCAACTCACGCGCCCTGCTCGGTGCTTGACCCCCCGCAGCCGCACCGTAGCCGGCAGGCTCGTCAAGCCTGCCGAGTCGCGGGCGCGTGTGAGGATCTCCGAGGAGAAGCGGTGCAGCGTGTCGGCCGGGGTGGCGTCGGGTGCGAGGGTGAGTTGTACGCGTGCTCGCGGCGTGGCGCGGCGGCCCCTCAGGGCGGCCTGGGCCCGGTCGACGCCGTCCAGTGACTCCGCCTCCCCGGCCAGGACGTTCTCCATGGCGCGCCCGCGCAGCAGCGCGCCCTCGCCTTCGCCGGTCTCCACCAGGACCTCCGCGAGGCGGCGCCTGCGCAGCTGCGCCGAGAGCCACCACAGGGCGAGCAGGACCAGCACGGCGAGGACGCCGATGACCGTGGGCCAGAACCATCCGGCGTCCCGCCACCGCGCCCGGTCGGCGGCGCTGACCAGGACGTCGTGCCGCCCGTCGTGGATCCACCAGGAGGGCGGCGAGGCGCCGAGCCCGACGGCGAGGACCGAGCCGCCGAGGACGAGCAGCACGAGCCCGGCCAGGGTGAGGACCACGCGGTTGACCGTGCGGAGCATCGCGCTCACCCCTTCCTGCCGGGCCGGGCGACGTGGACGGAGAGTCCGGGGGCACGCGCGAGGCCGAGATCTCGGATGCCGTCGGCCAGCGTGGCGTCCAGGTCACCCCGTACGTCGTCGAGTTCACGGAAGTGCGAGACGGCCCGCACAACGACCTTGGAACGCTTCATGCGGACCCGCACGGACTGCACACCGGAGACGTCCATGGCCCGGTCGCGCAGCACCGTGGCGGCGGCATCGCGGTACAGCCCGGCGCGTACGTCGGAGTCGGTGCGCCGCATCGGCAGGAGCGCGCGCTGCCCGGGAGTCGCGGCGAGCACGATGAGCCAGAGTCCGACAAGGGCGGCGATGGCGGCTCCGGCGAGCACCCCGTCGTCGTCGAGGGGGCGCTCGCCGAGCTGGCGGGCGAGGTCGCGCCGCCAGCGCATCGCGGGGTGGTCCGCCCGCACGGCGACGACGTCGTACAGGAGCAGCCCCGCGCCGCCCAGGACCACCAGGGCGAGAAGGGCGGCGGGCACCCGGCGCGGCGACCAGAACCGGGACGCCTTGTCGTCGCCCGACAGCGTGGGCAGTGGATGGTATGTGGCACCGGAGGCCGACTGGTCGAGCTCGCCCTCGCCCTGGCGGGCCTTTTCGACGACCGGCAGCGGCTGCGTGGGACCGCTCCCCGGGGGTTCGCTCATCGTGTCCTCCCCTGTGCCGCGGCGCGTACCCGCGCCGAGTGCAGCCGCTCCACCTGGACGACCACCTCGGGCACGTCCATCCCCGCCAACGCCCTTACCCGCTCGACGACTTGGTGACGCACGGCACCGCACTGGCGGCCGATGTCGCAGGGGTAGTCCAGTTCGAGGCTGACGCGGACGCGGGCGGTCTCGTGGCTCACGGAGACCGTGGCGTGCGGCGGGGAGCCGTCGGCCGGCACCGTCTCCATCGCCTCACGCGCCGCCCACGCGGCGATCTTCGCGACGACCCGGTCGGCGATCCGGGTGGCGCCGCGCTCCCCGGGCGCGACCTGTGCCGCCACCCCTCACCGCCCCCGGTCGCCGCGGCTGCGGAAGAACTCGCCGGGTTCCAGGTCCCCCTCAAGGAACCGGCCGGCCACGAAGCCGACGGCTCCCAAGGCGGCCACCAGCAGGAACGCCCCGAATCCGCCGAAGTATCCGGCGAAGCCGAGCGCCATTCCCGCCACCATGCCGATCACGGCCATGCTCATCGTGCGCTCCTTAGCGAGACGCGGCTGAAGGTTGGTACCTACTGGAGGCGGCCCTGAGGTTCGTCGTCGTCATCCTCGTCGGGCAGCTTCACATCGCTGACCGCGATGTTGACCTCGACGACTTCGAGCCCGGTCATGCGTTCGACAGCGCCGATCACGCTCTCCCGCACATCCTGCGCGACATCGGCGATCGGCACGCCGTACTCGACGACGATCTCCAGGTCGAGTGCGGTCTGCACCTCGCCGACCTCGGCCTTCACCCCTCGCGAGACGGATTTCGAGCCACCGGGGACCCGGTCGCGCACGGCCCCGAAGGTCCGCGCGAGGCCGCCGCCCATCGCGTGCACGCCGTCGACGTCGCGCGCGGCGAGCCCGGCGATCTTCTCGACGACTCCGTCCGCGATGGTGGTGCGGCCCCGGCTCGCGGGGTCACCGCCGCCACGCCCGGCCGCGCCGCCCGCCAGGCCCTGGCCTTGACGCTGGCCCTGGCCCTGGCCTTGCCCCTGGCTCGGGGAGTCCTTCTCCAGCGTCTGAGACGTCTTCCGCTCTCCGGTGTCGTCGGTCATCGTCGTCCCGTCCGTTTCGAAAGGGGATCTGCTTTCTTCGCCCACATTAGGACGGGTTGCGCTGCGGCGCCCCAGGGATGCGGCAGGGTGGGGCCATGACGGGTGACGGTTGGACCCAGGCGGTACGCCGGCAGCTCGGCCTCGGCCGGGTGCTGCCGCTGGGCGGCGCGCGCGACGGCGCGTGGGTGACGGAGTCGGCGGTGGACAGCGTGCTGTGCCGTGCGGCGCGACCGGTCACCGGCGTGCGTCTGGGCAGGGTCCGCGTCGCCCTGGCCGACCCGGACACCGCGTACGTCGCCGCCGTGCCGCCACCGCCGAGCGCGCTGCAGCCCGGACCGCTGCGGATCACGGCGGACTTCGGGGTGGACCTCGCGGCGGACTTCGCGGCGGCGACGGCCCAGCCGCTGCCCGTCTCGGCGGACCGGCTGCGCGCCGCGCTCGGCACAGCGGCACAGCGGCTCGGTCTGGTGGTCGACGCGGTGGATCTGCGGGTGACGGCGCTGCTGGACGAGGGCGCCGGTCCCAAGGACGTACGCCCGGAAGCGGCCCGTGCGCCTGCGGCTCAGACGCCGCAGGGCGACGGCGACGAGGCGCGCGTGGGGCAGGCGGCACTGTCGGTGCCCGGGGTGACCCGGCTGACGGGGGCGCTCGGCGCGGCGGCCGTGCACATCGAGGAGCGCCCGCAGCGCCCGGCGGCGGGCGCGCTGCCGCGCCGCCACGCGCGCGTGGAGCTCGCGACGGACCGGGAGCACCGCGCCCTGGACGTGGCGCTCGCGGTCCGCGCGGCGGTCGGTGACGCTCTGCCGGACCACCCTTCGGTGGCCGTACTCGTCACCGCGGTGGAGCAGGCCACGGAGTAGCCCGTGGCCGTGGAGCATGGCCGTGGCCGTGGAGCATGGCCGTGGCCGTGGAGCAGCCGTCAGTCGCCGAGGCCCGCGAGGTCACGCAGACGGCGGCCCTGTGCGGCACGTTCGGCGGCGCGCTGTTCCTCGTACGAACGGCCCGCGGCGCCCCGCAGCAGGGCCTTGGTCTCGATGACCGCGTCACGTGGCGCGGAGATCAGCGCGGCCGCCAAGTCCTTGGCGGCGGCGTGGAGTTGCCCCTCGGGCACGACGAGGTTGGCGAGGCCCACCCGCTCGGCCTCGTCCGCGTGGACGAAGCGTCCGGTGGCGCAGATCTCCAGCGCGCGGGCATAGCCGACGAGCCCCACCAGCGGGTGCGTGCCGGTGAGGTCGGGGACCAGGCCCAGGCTGGTCTCGCGCATGGCGAACTGCACGTCGTCCGCCGCGATCCGCAGATCGCAGGCGAGCGCGAGCTGGAAGCCGGCGCCGATGGCGTGGCCCTGGACGGCGGCGATGGACACGATGTCGCTCCGCCGCCACCAGGTGAAGGCCTCTTGGTACTCGGCGATCGTGGCGTCGAGGACGCCGTCTTCGCCGCGCGCGAGGTCGATGAAGGACGGCTCGCCGTCGAAGCCCTCGGGCGTGAACGCCTGCCGGTCCAGGCCCGCGGAGAAGGACTTGCCCTCACCGCGCAGCACCACGACGCGGACGCTGCCCGGCAGCAGCTGACCAGCCTCGGCCAACGCCCTCCACAGCGCGGGAGATTGGGCGTTCCTTTTGGCCGGGTTGGTCAGCGTCACCGTGGCGACGGCCTCGTCGATGGTGAGGCGTACGCCGTCCTTGTCGAGAACCGGTGCGAGCTCGCTGTCGGACGAAGCCATGGGTGCCTCCGATGGGATGCAGTCGGGCCGGGCGCCCACAAGCGCCCGTAAGTGACTGCACAGTAACCACCCGACCGATCAGACGATCGACCGGGTGGTCACCATCGGACCACTGAACAGCGTGAAACAGCGTGCCGCCTGCGTCAGCCGGCGGCCTTCTTGCCTCGCGTCGCCCCGCCGCGTCCCCGCAGCGTGACGCCGGACTCGCTGAGCATCCGGTGCACAAAACCGTACGAGCGGCCGGTCTCCTCGGCCAACGCCCGGATGCTCGCACCGCCGTCGTACTTCTTCTTCAGGTCTGCCGCGAGCTTGTCGCGCGCGGCGCCGGTAACCCGGCTGCCCTTCTTCAGAGTCTCGGCCACCCGTGCCTCCTCATGGGAAGTGCGCTCTGGACTTCTCATGATCACCCCTCCCGGGCTTCCTGGCCACCCATTCGGCAAGGTCCGTACGACAAGGTTTGGCTCTTCGGAAAGGGCCACCATGAGCGGAATTAATGATTCCGCCTGCTGGATTCCATACGACCGATCGGACCGCGCGACGAAGGGCCAGGTCAGCGCGGTGCTGGGGCAGGAGGCCGCCTCCATGCCCCGACGGCACCAAAATCCGTGTATGCCACACCTCGGTACGAGGACAGCTCACACAGATGGGGGATCACGGATCGGCCGAATGATCCATACGCAGTGGATCAGTGGTTCGATCACGCGAAGTGGACGCCGCCATCCCCGGCGCCGGGGCTCAGGCGAGCGCCACAAGGTCCGCGTAGTCCTGGCCCCACAGGTCCTCGACGCCGTCCGGCAGCAGGATGATCCGCTCCGGCTGGAGCGCCTGGACCGCGCCCTCGTCGTGGGTGACGAGGACGACCGCGCCCTTGTAGGTGCGCAGGGCGCCGAGGATCTCCTCGCGGCTCGCCGGGTCGAGGTTGTTGGTGGGCTCGTCCAGGAGCAGGACGTTGGCCGAGGAGACGACGAGGGTCGCGAGCGCGAGCCGGGTCTTCTCACCACCGGAGAGCACGCCCGCCGGCTTGTCGACGTCGTCTCCGGAGAAGAGGAACGAGCCGAGCGTCTTGCGCACCTCGACGAGGTCGAGGTCCGGGGCGGCCGAACGCATGTTCTCCAGGACCGTGCGCTCGGGGTCCAGGGTCTCGTGCTCCTGCGCGTAGTAGCCGAGCTTGAGGCCGTGGCCCTCGATGACCTGGCCGGTGTCGGGCTTCTCGGCGCCGCCGAGGAGCCTCAGGAGCGTGGTCTTGCCCGCGCCGTTGAGGCCGAGGATGACGACCCGCGACCCCTTGTCGATCGCGAGGTCGACGTCGGTGAAGATCTCCAGCGAGCCGTACGACTTCGACAGGCCCTCCGCCATCAGCGGCGTCTTGCCGCACGGCGAGGGCTCGGGGAAGCGGAGCTTGGCGACCTTGTCGCTCTGGCGCACCGCCTCCAGGCCCGCGAGGAGCTTGTCCGCGCGCCGCGCCATGTTCTGGGCCGCGACGGTCTTGGTCGCCTTGGCACGCATCTTGTCGGCCTGCGAGTGGAGCGTCGCGGCCTTCTTCTCGGCGTTCTGACGCTCACGCTTGCGGCGCTTCTCGTCGGACTCGCGCTGCTGCTGGTAGAGCTTCCAGCCCATGTTGTAGACGTCGATCTGGGCGCGGTTGGCGTCCAGATAGAAGACCTTGTTGACGACCGTCTCGACCAGCTCGACATCGTGGGAGATCACGATGAAGCCGCCGCGGTACGTCTTCAGGTAGTCCCGCAGCCAGACGATGGAGTCGGCGTCGAGGTGGTTGGTCGGCTCGTCCAGGAGGAGCGTGTCGGCGTCCGAGAAGAGGATGCGGGCCAGCTCGATGCGGCGGCGCTGACCACCGGAGAGGGTGTGCAGGGGCTGGCCGAGCACCCGGTCGGGGAGGTTGAGCGCGGCAGCGATGGTGGCGGCCTCGGCCTCGGCGGCGTACCCGCCCTTGGTGAGGAACTCCGTCTCCTGGCGCTCGTACTGCTTGAGGGCCTTCTCACGGGTGGCGCCCGCGCCGTTCGCGATGCGCTGTTCGTTCTCGCGCATCTTGCGCATCAGTACGTCGAGTCCGCGCGCGGAGAGGACGCGGTCGCGGGCGAGCACGTCGAGGTCGCCCGTACGGGGGTCCTGCGGCAGGTAGCCGACCTCTCCGGAGCGGCTGATGGTGCCGCCGGCGGGGACGCCCTCACCCGCCAGGCACTTGGTGAGGGTGGTCTTGCCCGCCCCGTTGCGGCCGACGAGGCCGATGCGGTCGCCCTTCGCGATGCGGAAGGAGGCGTTCTCGATGAGGATGCGGGCGCCGGCGCGCAGCTCGATGCCGGAAGCGGTGATCACGGGGGTACTCCTGAACAGATGTGGACGGCGAGTGGGACGACTAGGTGCTCGGGACCGGTGTCTATGCCGTCCAACTGAGGAGAGGAGCTGCCATGGCAGCCATTCTAACGGGCGAACGCAACTAATTTTCTGGGCTCCGGCCGCCCGTGCCGCCCCCGCTGCGCTACTCCAGGTCGCCGTTGCCCAGTGGAGTGCGGCCGGGAACGATCCTTCCGCGGTCGTCCACCGCGATGACCTGGGACGTCCACGACGTGGCCACGCCCGTGCAGGGCTGGGCGACCAGGAGGGCGCCGTCGCGGCGGAGCGAGCGGCCCGGTTCGAAGGCGCAGCCCCGACGGGCGGGCAGCACCCAGCGCAGGTCGCCGTCCGAGGCGCGGTAGGCGGCGATGCGGTGCGGGGTGACGACCGCCAGCATCCGCGCCCCCGGGCTGAGCGGCCGCAGCACTCCGGCGCCGCCGCGCGCGGCCGGTGTACGCAGCCAGCCGGCGCTCTCGGGGATGGCCCGATGCCAGCGCACGGAGCTGCCCGCGTCGCGCTCGGTATCGGTGACCAGCCCGTCACTCCAGAGCACGAAGGCGTGCCCGGGGGCGCCGAGCAGCGTGACGGGCCGACGCCCTTCACGCGTGTACGTCCAGCGGCCCTCACCGCTCCTTGTGTCGTACGCCTCGACGGCCCGCCCCTTTGTCCGCAGTGCGGGAGCTGTGCCGGTGTCTCTGCCCGTGCCCGTGCCCGTGCCTGGCACGCGCGCGTGGGCATGGGCGTGGGCATGGGCGGTGAGGTGGTCTCCGTAGGGGGCGGGCCGTGAGTGGTGAGCGGCGGTGATGAGCGGCAGGGCGAACAGCGCGAGGACGACGGGGAGGAGGATGCGGGCGCTTCTGCGGGCGGGGTGGGGGGGTGGTGTTCTGGTGGGCGCGGCTGGCGCGGCGGTGCCGGTGGTGTTGGCGGGGGCAGCAGGCACGGTGGACGCGGCGGGCACGGTGGACGCGGCGGGCGCGGCGGTGCCGGTGGTGTTGGCGGCGGCAGCAGGCACGGTGGACGCGGCGGGCACGGCGGGCACGGTGGACGCGGCGGGCGCGGCGGTGCCGGTGGTGTTGGCGGGGGCAGCAGGCACGGTGGACGCGGTGGGCACGGCAGGCGCGGCGGTGCCGGTGGTGTTGGCGGGGGCAGCAGGCACGGCCCGCACGGTGGGCACGGCGGCCGCGGCCGGCACGGTGGACGCGGCGGGCGCGGTGGGCGTCGTTGGCGTGGTGGGTGGCGGAGTGGGCATGTCGGCCCCCCTTCGGTACCACTGCCTGCGGATCAGGCGCAGAGCGTAGCGGTGGGGGCGCCGGTGGTGGGGGGTGGCGGTGGTGCGACACGGCGTGGGGAGTGGTTCGGTCCCCCGTTCGGGCCTTCGTCCGGCGCCTCGCGACGGCGGGCGTATCAGGATGGAGTGGATGGCCGGAGGTCTCGGTGCGGGCGTGGGTGCCGGTGCCGGTCCGGGTGCGACGCAGAGGGGTGCGCCATGCAGTTCGACGACGACGCCGGCCTGGACACCTCCGAGGTGCAGGACGTGCGCGGCAGCCGGATCCCCGGCGGCCGGGCGACCGTCGGCGGCGGCATCGCCGGACTCATCGCGCTGGTGCTCGGCCTCTTCTTCGGAGTGGGCCCGGATCAGCTGGGCCTCTCCTCCGGTGAGGAGGAGCCCGAGGTTTCGTCCTCGTCGCTCGCGCAGGTGCAGCAGAGCTGCCGCACGGGGCGGGACGCGAACACCAAGGAGGACTGCCGCATCGTGGCGGTGGTCAACAGCCTCCAGGACTACTGGCGGCCGGAGTTCCAGCGCAGGCAGGCCACGTACTCCCCCGCGCGGACCGTCCTGTTCACCGGCCGCGTCGGCACCGCCTGCGGCACGGCGACCTCGGCGGTCGGCCCGTTCTACTGCCCCGGCGACCGGAAGGTCTATCTGGATCTCGGGTTCTTCGACGAGCTGCGCACGAAGTTCGGCTCCAGCGGCGGTCCCTTCGCGCAGGCGTACGTCGTTGCCCACGAGTACGGGCACCACGTGCAGAACCTGGCGGGGATCCTGCGGCGCGCCCAGGACGGACGTACGGGCCGCGACAGCAACGCGGTCAGGGTCGAGTTGCAGGCCGACTGCTACGCCGGGGTCTGGGCGCGGCACGCGACCCGCAGCCCGGACGACCGCACGGGCAGGCCGCTGATCACCAGCCTCGACGACGCGGACATCCGGGACGGCCTGGACGCGGCGGCGGCGGTGGGCGACGACCGGATCCAGGAGAGGTTCCAGGGCCGGGTCACCCCCGAATCCTGGACACACGGCTCCGCCGAGCAGCGCCGGCGGTGGTTCCACCAGGGCTATCGCACGGGGGACATGGGGCGGTGCGACACCTTCCGCTGAGCCTGCCGCTGAGCCTTCCGTCGAACGGACTCCGCAGGCTCGGGAGGGCGTTGTCAGTGCCCGGTGCGAGACTGTGAGCAGATGTGGGGTGGATCACACTCCGCGTCATGGATCTGATCGGAGTGATCGGCATGGCAGGCGATGACGGCGGACGGCCGAGCGTGTTCCCGACACTGCTGTACGCGGACGCGAAGGCCGCGGTCAAGCAGCTGACGGAGGCCTTCGGCTTCACCGAGGTGAGTGTGTACGAGGGTGAGGACGGCGGCATCGTGCACGCCGAGCTGGCCCAGGGGAACGGCGCGGTGATGCTCGGCTCCAGGGGCACGGGCGGCGTCTTCGACCAGGCGATGAAGGACGCGGGGCCCAGCGGGGTGTACATCGTCGTGGACGACGTCGACGCCCACCACCAGCGGGCCAAGGAGCACGGGGCGGAGATCCTGATGCCCCCGACGGACCAGGACTACGGCTCGCGGGACTACATGGCCCGGGACGCCGAGGGCAACGTATGGAGCTTTGGTACGTACGCCCCCGAGATACGGACCTGAGGCGGACAGGGACCTGAGGCCCCGAGGTCGCCCCTCGCTCACTCCCCGCCGGTGTGCACCTGGAAGGCGGCGCGGCGCACGGCCTTGGCGAGCGCCGGGTCGGGGTGGGCCGCGGCGAGCGCGACCAGGACCTGGACGGTGCGGGGGTGTCCCGCGCGGCGCACCTCGTCGAGGAGGGCGGGCACGGTGGGCTGGACCGCCGACTCCAGGTGCCGGACGAGGAGTTGTGCCTCGCCGTGGTCGGCGACGGCCGCCGCCGTGTCGATCCACAGCCAGGTGGACTCCTCACGGGTCAGCACGAGGTGGACGTCCTCGGGGTCGGCGCCCTCCTGCTCGGCGAGCCACAGCAGGGCGTAGGGGCGCAGGGATGCCTCGTCGACGACGGCCCTGACCTCCGCCTCAGCCGGAGCTCCGACCACGCGCAGCGCCTCGAAGGCGAGGCCGCGCAGCAGGGCGTCCTCGCCGCGGGCGGCGGTGAGCAGGTCGGTGACGGCGCTGCCGACGGGGCGGGCGGCGAGCCAGGCGCGGTACTCGGCGCGGGCCGCGTTGGGGCGCAGGCGGGCGCAGCCGCGCAGCATGTCCTCGGCGGACTGCTCGATGTGCCCGGCGGGACTCTGCGCGGCGACGCAGATCTGCTCCAGCTTGACCCAGACCGCCCAGCTGCCGAGCGGGGTGAGCGTGGCCTGACCGCCGGCGTAGGTGAGCGCCCCGACGGCGGCGAGACCGTGCAACGCCCAGTCGAGCAGGGCGGGCAGCGGGGCGGCCTCTTCGGCGCGGTCGGCGGGGGTGGCTCCGGCGACGGTCCCCGGGGTGGCCCCGGCGGCGGCCTCGGGATGGGGGGCGTAGGGGATCTCGCAGCGCTCGGTGCGGAGTTCCGTGACGCGTTGGTCCAGGAGGTCGAGTAGTTGCGGTACGGGGACGGGGCCCGCAGAGAGCTGGAGGAAGGAGAGGACCTGTGGCATGGCCTCGACGACCTCGGCGACCGCGGCGGCACCGAGGTCGTCCGGTGCCGGGTGGGCCAGGGACCAGGCGTCGAAGAGTGCGACCCAGCCGCGCAGCACGGCGGTGTCGTCGCGGTCCCACGCGCGCAGGCGCCAGCCGGGGCGCGCGCTGTCGCCGTGCACCTCGACGAGGCCGGCGAGGCGGGCGGTGTCCCAGTGGGCGCGGACCTGACCGGGGGTCAGCCCCAGCTCGGCGGCGGCCCGTTCGGCGGTGGCGTCGGAGAGGGTGCCCTTGCCGTCGGGCGTCGCGCCGGTGCGGCCGGGCCCCGGGCGCAGGGCGGCGTCGGCCCAGCGGGCGACCCGCACGGCGTCGGCGAGGCCGGCACGCGCGCCGCGGGCCAGTTCCGAGGGCGCGGGTGTGCCCTCGGGTGGACGGGGCGCGGGACGGCGCGTGCGGCGGTTGCTCACCGCGCCGGGGGCTGCGGAGAGGGGTCGCGCTGGGTCGCGCTGGGTCTCTCCTCGCTTCTCGGCCCTCGGGTAGGGAGCGCGGACGAGTCGGAGCCTGGAGTCGCGCGGGGTACGGGACGTCACGGGAGCAGTCTTCCTGTTGACGGTCCGAAAACCCAAACGGAAGGGCCTCGGTGACCTCGCGGCCGCCGCGCCGAGGGGGTGCGGCGGCCGCGCGGGAGAGGATGCGGACGGTCACATCAGAGGGGTGAGGAAGCGGCGCATCGCCTCTTCGTAGCCCGCCGGGTCGGCGTTCCACATGGCGCCGTGCGGCGCGCCGGGGACGGTGCGCAAGGAGACCAGGTCGGGACGGTGTCGGGCCAGTCGACGGGAGAGGGCCCAGGGGGCGATGGCGTCGTCGGGGCCGTGCAGGACGAGGGTCGGGACCTTGAGCGTCGCGGGGTCCGCGGCCGCCAGGGTGCGGTCGCCGCGCAGACCCGTGCGTCCCTGGGCCGCGCGGACCGCAAGCGGAAGGAGCGGTCCTGGGGTGCGGCGGGCCGCGGCGAGGGCGCGCAGGGTGGTCTCCCAGTTGAGTACCGGGGAGTCGAGGACGAGACCGCTGATCCTCTCGCGCAGCGCCGAGTGGGCGGCGGCGTGCAGGCACATCGCGGCGCCGGTGGACCAGCCGTGCAGGATGACGTTGCGGGCGCCGTGGCGCACGGCGTAGCGGATGGCGGCGTCCAGGTCGCGCCACTCCGTCTCGCCGAGGTGGGCGAGTCCGTCCGCGGAGCGGGGCGCGCCCGGGTCGCCACGGTAGGCGAGGTCGAGCACGGGCAGCTGCAGGCGGTGCAGGAAGTCCATGACGACCATGGGGTGTTCGCGGGTGGTGCCGAGGCCGTGCACGGTGATGACCCAGGTATCGCGTCCGCCGGGCACGAACCAGGCGGGCAGGTTGCCGAGTTCCCCGGGGATGCCGACGTCCGTGTGGTCGATGCCGAGCGCGGTGTGCGGGTCGCCGATGTGGACCTGCGGGGTGAGCCAGACCTTGGCACCCGGTTCCAGGGCGCCCCGGGTGACGGCTTCGAGGCGTCGTACGACCGTGTCGGCCTCGTGCGGGGCGGCCTCCAGGACCGGGCCGACGATCGCATGGATGCCGTCGCCACTCAGGCCGTACGTGCCGGGGCGCAGGCTCGCGAGGGCGCGGGTCAGGGAGATCTGGCCGGCGGCCGTGGCGTGCACGGTGAGGCGGGGCTCCGTCGGCAGCCGGCGGCCCGCCGGGGCCTTGAGGGCGGCGTCGCTGGCGAACCGGCCCGCCGCGATGGCGGCCGCGGCTGTCCCCAGGGCTGCTGTGACTGCGGTGACGGCCGCTGCCGTCGCTTTGGCTGGGCGCACCGTCCCAGTGTCCGGGGGCAGGAGCCCGGAGGCCAGTGGGCGGTACCCGCGGGGTGACCCGGCGGCTCGGCGCAGCCGGGGTCGGGAGCCTTGTGTACGCATGGGATGTGCCATCGGATGTGCCATCGGGTCTGCCATTGGATCTGCCATGTGTGTCTGGTGCCCACAGATGGCGGTGGCAACGGTCAGGGAGTCTTCTGCCCGTGCTCCTGCTCCTGCTCCTGCTCCGGCTCCGGCTCGTACTCCCGTTCGTCGCCCTGTCCGTACCCCCGCAGCTTCTCCTCCGCCGCACGCAGCTGGGTGTCGGACAGGAGCGTGGGCGTGTGGCCCGGCAGTGAGCTGGCCGTGAGCCAGAGGCGGGACATCCATTCCAGTTGCGCCGTCCGGTCGTACGCCTGGGGCAGGGAGTCTCCGTACGTGACCGTTCCGTGGTTCTGGAGGAGGCATCCGGTGCGGCCGCGCAGGGCCTGGAGCATGTTCTCAGCCAGTTCGTCGGTGCCGTAGAGCGCGTAGGGGGCGACGCGGGCCGAGCCGCCGAGGATGCCCGTCATGTAGTGGGCCGCCGGAAGCTCGGAGACCAGCATGGAGACGGCCGTGGCGTGTACCGCGTGGGTGTGGACGACGGCCGTCGCGTCGGTGGTGCCGTAGATCGCGAGGTGCATGGGCAGCTCGCTGGTCGGCGCGAGGTCGCCGAGGACCCTTTGCCCTTCGAGGTCGACGCCGAGCGCGTCCTCCGGCCGCAGCCGGTCGTAGGGCACCCCGCTCGGGGTGACCAGGACCGTGTCGCCGACCCGCACCGAGACATTGCCCGAGGTGCCGACGACCAGGCCGTCCGTCACCGTCCTGCGGGCCGTCTCCACGAGCTCGTCCCATGCCCGCCCGACGGCGTCCCGCTCCGCACCACGCCCGGCGCCCTGCCCCTGCTCCTGCTCCGTCATGGGCCGATCCTGCCAGCCGGGCGCGCGGCGCTGTAGGCGTGGCCGAGGATCGAGGGGCGAGGGGCGAGGGGCGAGGGACGAGAGGCGAGGGGCGGCTTCCGCTTCCGCTTCCCGCGGGCTCCGCCGGGTGACAAGTATCTCCTGGGCGGTCCGGCGGCCGGTCGGATCAGTGCGCGGAGAGGGGGGCCGAAGGGTGGCGGAAGGCGACACTCCGCCCGGATTTACGGCCGTGCGCCGCCAATCCGTACGATCCTGACCAGACACCTGATCGATACGGATCGACGAGACTCCGCTTCGGGTCACCGTGATGCCCGATCCAGTTCACTTTCCGTTCACCCAGGTTGCCTACGTTCCACATGCCACTGACGTCCAACAGAAGCCTGGGTAAATGGAACACATCACGCTTCTCCTCGGGATCGTGATCGTTACCGCTCTCGTGTTCGATTTCACGAACGGTTTCCACGACACTGCCAACGCGATGGCGACGACCATCTCGACCGGCGCTCTCAAGCCCAAGACGGCGGTGGCCATGTCCGCCGTGCTCAACCTCGTCGGCGCCTTCCTCTCCGTCGAAGTCGCCAAGACGATCTCCGGCGGCATCGTCAACGAGGACGGCCTCAAGACCGAGGTCATCTTCGCCGCGCTCGTCGGCGCGATCCTCTGGAATCTGCTGACCTGGCTGGTGGGCCTGCCCTCCAGCTCCTCCCACGCGCTCTTCGGCGGCCTCATCGGCGCCGCGGTCATGTCGATGGGCTGGTCCTCGATCAACGGCGGCACCGTCGTCACCAAGATCCTGATCCCGGCCCTCGCCGCGCCCCTCGTGGCGGGTCTCGCCGCGATGGTGGCCACGCGACTGACGTACCGCATCGGCCGCAACACCGACACCAGGGCGACGGCCAAGGGCTACCGCGCGGGCCAGATCGCGTCCGCGGGCCTCGTCTCGCTGGCCCACGGCACGAACGACGCGCAGAAGACCATGGGCATCATCACGCTCGCCCTGGTCACCGGCGGCGTCCTGAACCCCGGCTCGAACCCCCCGATGTGGGTCATCGTCTCGGCCGGTGTCGCCATCGCGCTCGGCACGTACCTCGGCGGCTGGCGCATCATCCGCACCATGGGCAAGGGCCTCACCGACCTCCAGCCGCAGCAGGGCTTCGCCGCCCAGACCAGCGCCGCGACGGTCATCCTTGCCTCCTCGCACCTGGGCTTCTCGCTCTCCACCACCCAGTCCTGCTCCGGCGCCGTGATGGGCGCGGGCCTCGGCCGCAAGGGCGGCGTGGTCCGCTGGTCGACCGCGAGCCGCATGTTCATCGCGTGGGGCCTGACCCTGCCGGCCGCCGGCCTGGTCGGTGCGGGCGCCGAGTTCCTCACCAAGCAGGGCCCCTGGGGCGTCGCGGTCACCGCCGCGCTGCTCATCGCGGGCTCGGCGGTCATCTGGGTGCTCTCGCGGCGCAACGCCGTCGACCACACCAACGTCACCGACGACGAGATCCGCCACGACGGCACCACCGCGGACGTCGAGCCCGCGGGCGTCGTGACCACCGCGATCGCCGCCGTCACGCCGCCCCCGACGGGCGCGATGGCCGCCGCGGACGCCTCCTCCGACGACCCGGTCAGGGCCACCATCTCGGCCCCGACCACGACCACGACCGGCGCCATGGCGGACCCCGCCAGGCCCGCGACGGTTTAAGGACACATCAGCATGAACATCGACTGGGCAGCTCTCGGTTCCGTCTTCGGAGTCAGCCTCGCCGTGACGGTGGCTCTCGTGGGCCTGTTCACCCTTGGCGTCGTCGGTCTCTCCAAGCAGGAGACGGCGTCCGCCTCGGGCGGCGGCTCCGCGGCCATGGCGCGCACCGGCGCGTACGCCTGCTTCGCGCTGTGCGCGGCGGCCGTGGCGTACGGCATCTATCTGATCGTCGCCTGACGGCAGAAGCTTCGGGTGGGGTGCGGGACGTGCGTGCGCGTCCCGCACCCCACCGTCATGTCCGGGGCCCCGCTGTGAGGCTCTGCTGTGGGGCTCCGCACACTCTCCCGCCGCAGGTCAACGGCGAGTTGACGGGCGTTCGCGGGGCGTGGTGGACTTCCGGGGCCAACTACGGCGGCAGAAGAGGAAGCCGGTGCGAATCCGGCGCGGTCCCGCCACTGTCACCGGGAAACCGTCCCCGACGCTCCCGTCAGCCAGGAACTCTCGCCGCCGATCACGTCGAACCAGGGCGCGGACACCCTGAGTGAGGACATATCGCCATGCGCGGCCGCCCACTGCCGGACCAGTTCCCGAGCGTCAGCTCCCTCCTCGGCACAGCGGTCGGCTGAGCCCATGAGTGCCGATCGCGACTTCGCGTACGGCGCCGCCGCCGGCCTCCTCGGTGACCTGCTGCTCGGCGATCCCCGCCGGGGCCATCCGGTCGCCGCGTTCGGGCGTGCGGCGGGTGCCGTCGAGCGGGTGCTGTGGCGGGACCACCGCGGGTGGGGCGCGCTGCACGCCGTGGTGTGCGCCGGGGGCGCGGCGGGTGCCGCCGCGCTCGCCTCCCGACTTGTACGCCGCTGCCCCACCGCGTCCATCGCGCTGACCGCCGCCGCCACCTGGGCCGTCGTCGGCGGGACCTCGCTCGGGCGGGAGGCGCGGGCCATCGGCGGCGCGCTCGAAGCCGGGGACATCGAGGTGGCCAGGGAGCGGCTGCCGCATCTGTGCGGACGGGACCCGCAGGCGCTGGACGCCGACGGGATCGCGCGGGCCGTCGTCGAGTCCGTCGCCGAGAACACCTCGGACGCGGTGGTCGGGGCGCTGGTGTGGGGCGCCGTCGGCGGAGTGCCCGGGCTTGTCGCCTTCCGCGCCGTGAACACCCTGGACGCCATGGTCGGGCACAAGTCGCCCACGTACCGGCGGTACGGGTGGGCTTCCGCACGGCTCGACGACGTCTTCGGGTGGCCCGGAGCGCGGCTCACGGCGGGCCTCGCGGCGCTGGCCGGGGATTCGCCCCGGGGCGCCCTGCGGGCCTGGCGCGCGGACGCCGCCAAGCACCCGAGCCCCAACGCCGGTCCCGTCGAGGCCGCCTTCGCGGGCGCCCTCGGCGTACGGCTCGGCGGGACCCTCTCGTACGCGGGGCGGGTCGAGCACCGGCCCGTCCTGAACGCGGACGGACGGGACGTCGACGTCGCGGACATCGAGCGGGCCGCGAAACTCTCCCGCCGGGTCGGCTGGCTTGCGCTGGGCGTCGCGGTGGGCGCGCGGGAAGTACTCCGTCGGTCACGGTCAAGGAGAACCCCGTGAAGAAGCTCATGAGTGGTGGACTACTGGTCGCCGGGACCACCTCGGACGCCGGGAAGAGCGTCGTCACCGCGGGGATCTGCCGGTGGCTGGCCCGCAAGGGCGTCGCCGTCGCGCCGTTCAAGGCGCAGAACATGTCCCTCAACTCCTTCGTCACCCGCGAGGGCGCCGAAATCGGCCGGGCGCAGGCCATGCAGGCGCAGGCCGCCCGCGTCGAGCCGAGCGCCCTGATGAATCCCGTACTGCTCAAGCCGGGCAGCGACCGGTCGAGTCAGGTCGTACTCATGGGCAAGCCGGTGGGCGAGATGAGCGCGCGCGGGTTCTTCGGGGGGCCTGGGGGGTCGTCCCCCGGGGAAAGGCTGCACGGGGGGCGCCAGGCGGCGCTGCTCGACACCGTCGTGGGGTGCCTCGAAGAACTCCGGGGCAGCTACGACGCCGTGATCTGTGAGGGCGCGGGCAGCCCCGCCGAGATCAATCTGCGGCGCACCGACATCGTGAACATGGGCATCGCGCGGGCCGCCCGCTTCCCCGTCCTTGTGGTCGGGGACATCGACCGGGGCGGGGTGTTCGCCTCCTTCTTCGGGACGACGGCGCTGCTGAGCGCGGCCGACCAGGAGCTGGTGGCCGGGTATCTCGTCAACAAGTTCCGCGGCGACGTCTCGCTCCTCGAACCGGGGCTCGACATGCTGCACGGCCTCACCGGGCGGCGCACGTACGGCGTGCTGCCGTTCCAGCACGGGCTCGGCATCGACGAGGAGGACGGCCTCCGGGTCTCCCTGCGGGGCGCGGTCCGCGAGTCCGTGGTCGCGCCGCCCGTCGGCGAGGACGTGCTGCGGGTCGCCGTGTGCGCGGTGCCGCTGATGTCCAACTTCACGGACGTGGACGCGCTGGCCGCCGAGCCGGGCGTCGTCGTGCGGTTCGTGGACCGGGCCGAGGAGCTCGTCGACGCGGACCTCGTGGTCGTACCGGGCACGCGCGGGACCGTAAGGGCGCTTGAGTGGCTGCGGGAGCGCGGTCTTGCCGCCGCCCTCGCGCGCCGCGCCGCCGAGGGGCGGCCGGTGCTCGGGATCTGCGGCGGCTTCCAGCTCCTCGGCGAGCACATCGAGGACGAGGTCGAGTCGCGGGCGGGCTCCGTGGACGGGCTCGGGCTGCTGCCGGTGCGGGTGCGGTTCGCCCGCGAGAAGACCCTGGCGCGGCCGGTGGGCGAGGCCCTCGGGGAACCGGTCGAGGGATACGAGATCCATCATGGCGTGGCCGAAGTCCTTGGCGGGGAGACCTTCCTGGACGGCTGCCGGGTCGGCGAGGTGTGGGGCACGCACTGGCACGGGTCGCTGGAGAGCGACGCGTTCCGGCGCCGTTTCCTCACCGAGGTGGCGCGCGCGGCCGGGCGCCGCTTCGTGCCGGCGCCGGACACCAGCTTCGGCGCGCTGCGCGAGGAACAACTCGATCTGCTCGGCGACCTGATCGAGGAACACGCGGACACGGACGGGCTGCTGAGCCTGATCGAGAACGGCGCGCCGGCCGGGTTGCCGTTCATCGCGCCCGGAGCGCCGTCATGAGGAGCCCCGTCATGGGCCCCGGCATGAACCCGGTCATGAGCCGTGTCCCGAGCGCCACCACGCACCACTTCTCCATGGAGGCTCTGTGAGTACCCCGTACCCGTTCACCGCTCTCGTCGGGCAGGACGACCTGCGGCTCGCGCTCTTGCTGAACGCCGTCTCCCCCGCCGTCGGCGGCGTACTCGTACGGGGTGAGAAGGGCACCGCCAAGTCCACCGCCGTACGCGCCCTTTCGGCGCTGCTGCCGCAGGTGCCGGTGGTCGCCGGGTGCCGCTTCTCGTGCGACCCGGCGGCGCCCGACCCGAACTGTCCCGACGGCCCGCACGAGGCGGGTGGCGGCACGGCGCGGCCCGCGCGCATGGTGGAGCTGCCGGTCGGCGCCTCGGAGGACCGGCTGGTCGGCGCCCTCGACATCGAACGGGCGCTCTCGGAGGGCGTGAAGGCCTTCGAGCCCGGACTGCTCGCCGACGCGCACCGCGGCATCCTCTATGTCGACGAGGTCAATCTCCTCCACGACCACCTGGTCGACCTGCTCCTCGACGCGGCCGCGATGGGCGCCTCGTACGTCGAGCGCGAAGGCGTCTCCGTCCGGCACTCCGCGCGTTTCCTTCTCGTCGGCACCATGAACCCCGAAGAGGGCGAGCTGCGGCCGCAGTTGCTCGACCGGTTCGGTCTCACCGTCGAGGTGGCCGCGTCCCGCGAGACGGACCAGCGTGTGGAGGTCGTGCGGCGGCGGCTCGCCTACGACGACGACCCCGAGGGGTTCGCGGGGCGCTGGGCCGAGGACGAGGACGCGCTGCGCGAGCGGGTCGTGGCGGCGCGGGCGCTGCTGCCCCAAGTCATCCTCGGTGACGGGCCGTTGCGGCAGATCGCGGCGACCTGCGCGGCGTTCGAGGTCGACGGGATGCGCGCGGACATCGTGATGGCGCGCACGGCGACGGCCCTGGCCGCCTGGGCGGGACGTACCGAGGTGCGGAGCGAGGACGTACGGCAGGCCGCGCTGCTCGCGCTGCCGCACCGGCGGCGCCGCAACCCCTTCGACGCGCCGGGACTCGACGAGGACAAGCTCGACGAGACGCTGGAGGAGGCACGCGAGGACGAGGCTGACGAGGCTGCCGGGGCTCCCGAGCCTCCTGAGGGCGACGATGATCCCGACGGTGGCGGCGGTCCTGACGGTGGCGGCGGTCCTGACGGTGGCGGCGGTCCTGACGGTGGCGGCGGTCCTGACGGTGGCGGCGGACAGCCCCCGGCGGACGGCCCCGACTCCCCCGGGCTGCCCTCCCAGCAGCAGGGACCGGACTCCGACGAGGCACCGGCCCCGCAGGAGCCCGCCCCGACCACAGGGGCGGGAGCGGGCGAGCAGCAGGCCGTACGCGCCGCCGAGCCCTTCCGCACGAAGATGCTGAGCGTGCCCGGCATCGGCGAGGGCGCGGCGGGGCGGCGCTCCCGCGCCCGTACCGAACACGGGCGTACGACGGGTTCGCGGCGCCCCCGAGGTGCGCTGACCAAGCTGCACCTGGCGGCGACCGTGCAGGCCGCGGCCCCGCACCAGCGGGCGCGCGGACGCTCCGGGACGGGTCTCGTCGTACGCCGTGACGATCTGCGGCAGGCGACGCGGGAGGGCCGCGAGGGCAATCTCGTGCTGTTCGTCGTGGACGCCTCCGGGTCGATGGCGGCGCGGCAGCGGATGAGCGCCGTCAAGGGCGCCGTGCTCTCCCTCCTCCTGGACGCCTACCAGCGGCGCGACAAGGTGGGGCTCGTGACGTTCCGCGGCTCGGCGGCCGAGGTGGCGCTGCCGCCGACGTCGTCGGTGGACGCGGCCGCCGCCCGGCTCGAATCGCTGCCGACCGGCGGGCGCACCCCGCTGGCCGCGGGCCTGCTGAGGGCGCACGACGTGCTGCGGATCGAGCGGCTGCGGGACGCGGCGCGGCGGCCGCTGGTCGTCGTGGTGACGGACGGGCGGGCCACGGGCGGCGTGGAGCCGGTGGCGCACGCGGGGCGCGCGGCGCGGCTGTTCGCGGCCGACGGCGTCGCGTCCGTCGTCGTCGACTGCGAGTCGGGCTACGTACGGCTCGGCCTGGCCGGGCAGTTGGCGGGCGAGCTGGGCGGGACGGCCGTGACGCTGGACGAGCTGCGGGCGGATTCGATCGCCGGGCTTGTCAAGGATGTGCAGGGACAAGGGACTTACTCCAGGAAGGCCGCGTAATGCCGCAGGGACAGCCGAGTGTCGTACCGGACGACGGGCTCACGACGCGGCAGCGCCGCAACCGCCCGCTCGTCTTCGTCCACACGGGCGTCGGCAAGGGCAAGTCGACCGCCGCGTTCGGGCTCGCGCTGCGGGCCTGGAATCAGGGGTGGCCGATCGGTGTCTTCCAGTTCGTGAAGTCGGCGAAGTGGAAGGTCGGCGAGGAGAACGCGCTGAAGGTGCTCGGCGCCTCCGGCGAGGGCGGATCGGTCGCCTGGCACAAGATGGGCGAGGGCTGGTCGTGGATCCAACGCGCGCCCGCCGAGGGCGAGTTGACCAACGAGGACAAGGCCCGCGAGGGCTGGGAGCAGGTCAAGCGGGACCTCGCCGAGGAAACGTACAAGCTGTACGTCCTGGATGAGTTCGCCTATCCGATGCACTGGGGCTGGATCGACACGGACGAGGTCGTGGAGGTGCTGCGGAACCGCCCCGGCACCCAGCATGTCGTCATCACCGGCCGCAACGCGCCGCAGAAGCTGATCGACTTCGCCGATCTGGTGACCGACATGTCCAAGGTCAAGCACCCCATGGACGCCGGGCAGAAGGGCCAGAGGGGCATCGAGTGGTAGCTCGCCTCGTCATCGCGGCGCCGTCGTCCGGCAGCGGCAAGACGACCGTCGCGACGGGCCTGATGGCCGCGTTCACGGCGGCCGGACTCGCCGTCTCCCCGCACAAGGTCGGGCCCGACTACATCGACCCCGGCTACCACGCGCTGGCGACCGGCCGCCCCGGCCGCAATCTCGACGCGTACCTGTGCGGGCCCGACCTGATCGCGCCGCTCTTCGCGCACGGGGCGGCCGGGTGCGACCTCGCCGTGGTCGAGGGCGTGATGGGGATGTACGACGGTGCCGCGGGCCAGGGCGAACTGGCGTCGACGGCGCATGTCGCCAAGCTGCTGCGGGCGCCGGTGGTGCTGGTCGTCGACGCGTCGTCGCAGTCGCGTTCGGTGGCGGCGCTGGTGCACGGCTTCGCGTCCTGGGACCCCGAGGTGCGCGTCGCGGGCGTCATCCTCAACAAGGTCGGCTCCGACCGGCACGAGGCGCTGCTGCGGGAGGCCCTGGACGAGTCCGGGGTGCCGGTGCTCGGCGCGCTGCGTCGCACCCCTCAGGTGGCTGCGCCCTCGCGGCACCTGGGGCTCGTGCCGGTTGCCGAGCGGCAGGGGGAGGCGGTGGAGTCCGTCGCCGCGTTGGCCTCGCGGGTGCGGGACGGTTGCGATCTGGACGCGCTTCTTGCCCTTGCCCGGAGTGCGGCGTCCCTGCCGGGGGAGGCTTGGGACCCCGCGGCGGGGCTTGCTCTGTCACCGGCTTCGCCGGGTTCGTCCTCAAACGCCGGACGGGCTGAATACCGCCCGCGCATCGCTGTCGCCGGTGGGGCCGCCTTCACCTTCTCCTACGCCGAGCACACCGAATTGCTACGAGCCGCCGGGGCCGAGGTCGTGCCGTTCGACCCTCTCCATGACGAGGAACTGCCCGACGGGACCGCCGGGGTGGTCGTGGGGGGCGGGTTTCCCGAGGTGTACGCGCCCGAGTTGTCCGCCAACGAGCCGCTGCGCAAGGCCGTGGCGGAGCTGGCGCGCTCCGGGGCGCCCGTGGCCGCCGAGTGCGCGGGGCTCCTGTACCTCTCCCGTGAGCTGGACGGGAAGCCGATGTGCGGGGTGCTGGACGCCGAGGCGCGGATGTCGCAGCGGCTGACGCTGGGCTACCGCGAGGCGGTCGCCGTGTCGGACAGTGTGCTCGCGGCGGCGGGGACGCGGATGCGGGGCCATGAGTTCCACCGCACGGTGGTGGAGCCCGGCGCCGGGACGGCCCCCGCGTGGGGCCTGCACGCCCCGGAGCGGCGCGTCGAAGGCTTCGTACAGGGGAACGTGCACGCCAGTTATCTGCACACGCACTGGGCATCGCGGCCGGAGGTCGCGCGCCGCTTCGTCGAGAGATGTACGCCGTGAACGCGCGCGGCGGCTCGGAGGCACGCGGCGGCTCATTCGGCGATGCCCACCACGGCCCAGATGAACGCCGCGCCCGCCACCGTGCACAGCAGCGTCGAGCGGGCCGGGTGGTCGTGGTGCGCCTCGGGCAGGATCTCGGCCGCCGCGAGGTAGAGCAGCGCGCCGCCGAAGAAGCCGAGATAGCCGCCGAGCAGCTGCTCCGGGATGGTGAGGAGCAGCGTCGAGGCGGCCCCGACCACGGGGGCCAGCGCGTCCGCGAACAGCATCGCGAGGGCCTTGCGGCGGGCGTTCCCGTACAGACTGGTGAGCGTGTACGTGTTGAAGCCGTCCGCGAAGTCATGGGCGATGACCGCGAGCGCCACGGCCACGCCCATGCCGCCGCCCACCTGGAAGGCGGCGCCGATCGCGACGCCGTCCATCACGCTGTGGCCCACCATCGCGGCGGCCGCCGTGAGCCCCACCTGAGGGACCCGGCCGTTCGCGTGCTCGTCGGCGCCGTGCGCGGCCTGCCGGACCGCGAGGAGGCGTTCCACCAGATGGGCGACGAGGAAGCCGGCCACGAACAGGAGGAGCGCCGCCGGTACGCCGAAGACCGGCGCGCTTGCGGCGTCCAGCGCCTCCGGCAGCAGGTCGAGGCCGACGACACCGAGCATCAGGCCGCCCGCGAGTCCCAGGACGAGGTGGCGCCGGTCGGTGACCCGCTGGGCCGTCCAGCCGCCCACCAGGGTCATGAGGAAGGCGCCGAGCGCCACGAACACCGCCATGCGCCCTTGCTAGCCGATTGACCCCCTGCCGCGCACATCCCTCGCCCCGTGTTTCCCCACCTCTTACAAATCCCCTGTGGAAAGGACCCTCTCCATGGCTGACGCCCAAGTACTCGTCGTGGGCGTCGGCGCCTGCGAGGGCGCTTCCCTGGAGGAGGTGCTCGGGCTCGTCCGGGACGCGGTCCGCGAGGCCGGTTTCTGCGAACGGGCGGTCGCCGAGCTGGCGACGGTCGATGTGAAGGCCGAGGAGCCTGCGATCGTCGGGGCGGCGGCGCGGCTCGGGGTGCCGCTCGTGGCGTACTCGGCGCGGGAGCTGGCGGACGTGCGGGTGCCGAACCCGTCCGTGGCGTCCCGTACCGCCGTGGGGACGCCGTCCGTGGCGGAGGCGGCGGCGCTGCGGGGCGGCGGTGAACTCGTCGTCCCCAAGCGGAAGTCGGCGCCGTCCGGGCGCCCGGCGATGGCGACGTGCGCGGTGGTGCGCCGCGACGACGCCTCCAGGGGGCCCGGTTTCGGCCACGACCTGCGTCACCACGGGGACGCGGAGGTGCGGGACGACGGCGCGGACCTCACCGACCTGGCGGTGAACGTACGGGCCGACACTCCCCCGGCGTGGCTGAAGGACGTCATCGCCGCCTCCCTGGACGGTTTGGCGGCCTATCCGGACGGCAGGGAAGCGCGGGAGGCGGTGGCGGCGCGGCACGGTCTGACCCCGGACCGGGTGCTGCTCACCTCGGGCGCCGCGGAGGCCTTCGTCCTTCTGGCGCGCGCCCTGAAGGTAGGTCGTCCCGTCGTCGTGCACCCGCAGTTCACGGAGCCCGAGGCGGCGTTGCGGGACGCGGGGCATGAGGTGGGGCGGGTGCTGCTGCGGGAGGAGGACGGGTTCCGCCTCGACGGTCCTGCGGTGGTGCCGGAGGAGGCCGACCTGGTGGTGATCGGCAACCCGACGAACCCGACGTCCGTCCTCCACCCGGCGGCGTCCATCGCCGGGCTGGCGCGGCCCGGGCGGATTCTGGTGGTGGACGAGGCGTTCATGGACGCGGTGCCGGGTGAGCGGGAGGCGCTGGCGGGCCGCACGGACGTCCCCGGGCTCGTGGTGCTGCGCAGCCTCACGAAGACGTGGGGCCTCGCGGGCCTCCGGATCGGCTACGTCCTCGCCCCGCCCGACGTGATCTCCGCGCTGGCGCAGGCGCAGCCGCTGTGGCCGGTGTCCACGCCGGCGCTGGTCGCCGCGCGGGCCTGTGTCGGCCCTCGGGCGCTGGCGGAGGCCGGTCACGCGGCGCACCGCGTGGCGGCGGACCGGGCGCATCTCCTCGCGGGGCTCGCGGAGTTGGCCCCCTTCGGGGTCCGCGCGGTGGGGCCCGCGGAGGGGCCCTTCGTGCTCGTGCGGGTTCCCGGGGCCTTGGTCGTACGTGATCGGCTGCGGGGGGCGGGGTTCGCCGTGCGGCGCGGCGACACGTTTCCTGGCCTGGGGCCCGACTGGGTTCGGCTCGCGGTCCGTGACCGTGCCACGTCGGACCGCTTCCTGACCACGCTCGCCGAGACGCTTCGCCCCTGACGGGGGTCTCACCGCGTCCCTACAGGGCTGAGACACCCACTCCCTCCCCTCCCCTCCCCCTTGCCCCACCGGTGTCTTGCTCGGCCCGAGCGATGTTGCTGTGGCCCTCCGCCTACGAGTTCTAACCGACCACCCTCCCGTTCAGCACCACCCTCCGCGGCGCCGCCAGCACCCGTACGTCCTCCCGTGGATCCGCCTCGTACACCACGAGGTCCGCCGGAGCCCCCTCCGTCAGGCCGGGGCGGCCGAGCCAGTCGCGCGCGCCCCACGTCGTCGCGGAGAGCGCCGCCACCGGCGGGATGCCCGCGAGGGTCAGCTCGGCGACCTCGGCGGCGACCAGGCCGTGGGCCAGGGAGCCGCCCGCGTCGGTGCCCGCGAAGACCGGGACGCCCGCGTCGTACGCCGCGCGGACCGTGTCGTAGCGGCGGTCGTGGAGCCCACGCATATGGGCCGACCAGCGGGGGAACTTCTTCTCGCCGCCCGCGGCCAGGTCCGGGAAGGTCGCGATGTTCACCAGCGTGGGCACGATCGCGACGCCACGCTCGGCGAAGAGCGGAATCGTGTCCTCCGTCAGGCCGGTGGCGTGCTCGATACAGTCGATGCCCGCCTCGACCAGGTCCCGCAGGGAGTCCTCGGCGAAGCAGTGGGCCGTCACGCGGGCGCCGAGCCGGTGCGCCTCGGCGATCGCCGCCTCGACCGCGTCGCGGGGCCAGCAGGCCGTCAGGTCGCCGGCCTCGCGGTCGATCCAGTCGCCGACGAGTTTGACCCAGCCGTCGCCGCGCCGCGCCTCCTGGGCGACGTACGCCACGAGGTCCTCGGGCTCGATCTCATGGGCGTAGTTGCGGATGTAGCGGTGCGTGCGCGCGATGTGCCGGCCCGCGCGGATGATCTTCGGCAGGTCCTCGCGGTCGTCGATCCAGCGGGTGTCGGAGGGGGAACCCGCGTCACGGAGGAGGAGGGCGCCGATCTCCCGGTCCGTCAGGGCCTGCTTCTCGGCGGTGGCGGCGTCCACGGGACCGTGCGCGTCGAGGCCGACGTGGCAGTGCGCGTCGACCAGGCCGGGCAGCGCCCAGCCCTCGACGGTGACGGTCTCCGTCGCCGGGGCGACCGGGCGGTCGTACGTCACTCTCCCCCCGACGACCCACAGTTCGTCCCGTACGTCATCGGGCCCGACGAGCACCCGCCCCTTCACGTGCAGCACCGCGTGATCGCTCATGGCAGCAGCTTAGGAGGCGCCCCGGACGGGCGGTACGGGGCGCCGGGTGCGGGGCCGCGCACGGGGCGCTGGGTACGCTCGGTACCGGCCCGAACGAACTCGTGAGCGAAGTGAGCAGTGACGTGAGCAGTACCGTGACGCATCCCTTTCTGGACCTGGCGCCGCTGAGCGCCCAGCACTTCGCCGCCATCGAGGCGCGGGTGGCCCGGCTGCTCGCCACCGAGCAGGACGTCGTGATCATGCAGGGCGAGGCCCTGCTGCCCCTGGAGGGATGCATCCGGGGCGCCGCGCGGCCCGGTACGACCGCCCTCAACGTGATCACCGGGCCGTACGGCCAGACCTTCGGGAACTGGCTGCGGGACTGCGGCGCGACCGTCGTCGACCTAGCCGTCCCCTTCCACACGGCCGTCACGGCCGACGAGGTGCGCCAAGCCTTCGCCGAGCACCCCGGCATCGACTTCGTCTCGCTGGTGCACGCCGAGGCCGCGACCGGCAACACCAACCCGGTCGCGGAGATCGGCGCGGTCGTACGCGAGCACGGCGCCCTGTTCATGCTGGACGCGGTCGCCTCGGTGGCCGCCGAGCCGCTGCTGCCCGACGCGTGGGGCGTGGACCTGTGCGTGATCGGCGCGCAGAAGGCGATGGGCGGCCCGGCGGGCGTCTCCGCGGTGTCGGTGAGCGAGCGGGCCTGGCAGCGGATCGCCGCCAACCCGCAGGCGCCGCGCCGCTCCTACCTCTCCCTCCTGGACTGGAAGGAGCGCTGGATCGACGCCGGCCGCAAGGCCCTGCTGCACGCGCCCGCCCAGCTGGAGATGCTGGCTCTGGAGGCGTGCGTGGAGCGCGTCGAGACGGAGGGCCTCGACGCCGTGACGGCACGGCACGCCACCGCTGCCGCCGCCACCCGCGCGGGCGCGCTCGCGCTCGGCGGGGGTCTGGAGCCCTACGTGTACGAGGCGCGGGACGCCGCCCCCGTCGCCACCACCCTGCGGGCGCCCTCGGGCACGGACGCCTCGGAGCTGGTCGCCAAGGCGCTCGCCGCGGACCCGGTGCTTCCGCTGGTCGCCGGGGGCGGGGCGCTGGCGAAGGAGATGATCCGCGTCAACCACTACGGCCCCGACGCGACACGCGGCGTCGTCCACGCCTGCCTGGCGGCCCTGGGCGCCGCGATGGGCGAGACGGGCCTCCCGGTGGACCTGGAGGCGGCGCGCCGCGCGGTGACGGAGGCTTGGCGGTAGACCCCACGGCCTCGCGCCGCGCGCCGCGCGGTGACGGAGGCTTGACGGTAGGCCCCACCACTCGCGCGCGCGGTGACGGAGGCTTGGCGGTAGGCCCCACCACTCGCGCCGCGCGGTGACGGCACGCCTGGCGGTAGACCCCACCACCTCGCGCCGCGCGGTGACGGCACGCCTGGCCCTAGACCCCACCACCACGCGCCGCGCGGTGACGGCACGCCTGGCCCTAGACCCCACCACCACGCGCCACGCGGTGACGGCACGCCTGGCCCTAGACCCCACCACCTCACACCGCACGGTGACGGCACGCCTGGCCCTAGGCCCCACCACCACGCGCCGCACGGTGACGGACGCCTGGCGGTAGGCCTCACGGCCCGTCCGGGCAGGAGGCCCGCGCGCCTGCCGGCCGCAGACGGTACGCCGCCCCCGCCCGGGGCCGGCCAGGTCCCCGACCCCGCCCGCCCCCTTTCCCCTTCCCCCACCGCACCACGCCATGGCACCCTGCCCGCCATGACCACGCTTCCCGACGGCCGTCGTATCCCGCCCCTGACCGCCGACGAGCCCACCATGTTGGCCAGTTGGCTGGATCTGCACCGTGCCACGCTCGTCGCCAAGTGCGCGGGGCTCGACGACGAGCAGACGCTGCGTACGCCCGTGGAGCCGTCCACGCTCTCGCTGTTCGGGCTCGTGCAGCATCTCGCCGAGGTCGAACGGAACTGGATACAGCGGGTGTTCGCCCGACGGGACGTACCCCTGATCTACGGGCCGCCGCCCGGCGGCTTCACGGTGGACCGGACGCGGACGTTCGCCGAAGTGCTCGCGGTGTGGGAGGGCGAGGTCGCCCTGAACCGGGAGATCTGCGCCGGGCGTTCGCTCGACGACACGGGGCGGCTCGGGGCCGAGGAGGCGGCCGTCATGGGAGGGGACGACGAGGTCAGCCTCCGCTGGATCCTGATCCACCTCATCGAGGAATACGCACGCCACAACGGCCATGCGGATCTCTTGCGGGAACGCATCGACGGCGTAACCGGGACGTGAAAAAACGGGACGGCCCGTCAATTCATCCGCGCATTCTCACGAATTCTTTATGAACACAGCTTGCCGTGTTCTTCTGCCCGCTTTTTCGAAGCTTAAACACTAAGATTTCAACAGTACGAAATACCGCAATCCGGTCACGCCACGAGCAAGTTACGGCCATGTGACGCACTCCACAGCGCATCCCATTTGCGTACAATAACCCGGTCAAATGCGGGCATAACGACAAGACCTCATGCGGGCACGCACCCCCGCGCGATAACACACAAGGCTCTCTGACGTAACCCCTCTCCCCGATGCAATTCAAGAAATTGCTGGGTAAATTCAATCCGCATGACCGCTGCACAAGCCGATCTACCGACCGACCTGCGAGCGAAATTCCTGGAAATGCCGGAGGGGCTGCGACTCGACAGTCCCGCTGTCGCCGACGGCGCCGCCATCTGGCGGATCGCCCGCGACTCCAAGGTGCTGGACCTCAACTCCTCGTACAGCTACCTGCTGTGGTGCCGCGACTTCGCGGCCACCTCGGTGGTGGCCCGGGGCGCCGACGGTGAGCCGGCCGGTTTCATCACCGGCTACATCCGGCCCGAGCGCCCGGACACCCTGCTGGTCTGGCAGGTGGCCGTCGACCACGGACAGCGCGGCCGGGGCCTCGCGGGCGCCCTGCTCGACGGGCTGACCGCGAAGGTCGCCGCCGGGCGCCCGCTGAGCACGATCGAGACGACCATCGCGCCGGGCAACACGGCGTCCGAGCGGCTCTTCCTCTCCTACGCGCGTCGACACGGCGCGTCGGTCGAGCGGAAAGTCCTCTTCGACGCGGGCCTGTTCCCCGATGACGGGCATGAGCCAGAGGTGCTCTACCGCATCGGCCCGATCAGCCACTGATCTTCGCGCCGAGCACCGAGTACCGAGTACCGAGCAGCGCGCACGTTGCACCTCGCATCTCGCACCTCGCGTCTCGCACCCGCTCCTCCTCGCCCTCCCCCCGCATGTCCCGTACCTCCCCCCCCACCTCCCACGTCTTTCCATCTCCCAGGAGATTCGCTGTGACCATCACCCAGCCCGACCTGAGCGTCTTCGAGACCCTGGAGTCGGAGGTGCGCAGCTACTGCCGCGGTTGGCCTACGGTCTTCGACCGCGCGCAGGGCAGCCGCATGTTCGACGAAGACGGCCATGAGTACCTCGACTTCTTCGCCGGAGCCGGTTCACTCAACTACGGCCACAACAACCCGGTCCTCAAACGCGCGCTCATCGACTACCTGGAGCGCGACGGCGTCGTGCACGGTCTCGACATGTCGACGACCGCGAAGCGCGCCTTCCTGGAGTCCTTCCAGAACATCATCCTGCGCCCGCGCGACCTGCCGTACAAGGTCATGTTCCCGGGCCCGACGGGCACCAACGCCGTGGAGTCGGCGCTGAAGCTGGCCCGCAAGGTCAAGGGCCGCGAGTCGATCGTGTCGTTCACGAACGCCTTCCACGGCATGTCGCTCGGCTCGCTCGCGGTGACCGGCAACGCCTTCAAGCGGGCGGGCGCCGGCATCCCGCTGGTGCACGGCACGCCGATGCCGTTCGACAACTACCTCGACGGCCGGACCCCCGACTTCATCTGGTTCGAGCGGCTGCTCGAAGACCAGGGCTCCGGCCTCAACCAGCCCGCCGCCGTGATCGTCGAGACGGTGCAGGGCGAGGGCGGCATCAACGTCGCCCGCGTCGAGTGGCTGCGCAAGCTCGCCGAGGTGTGCGAGCGCTGGGACATGCTCCTGATCGTCGACGACATCCAGATGGGCTGCGGCCGCACCGGCGCCTTCTTCTCCTTCGAGGAGGCGGGCATCACGCCGGACATCGTGACGGTGTCGAAGTCGATCAGCGGCTACGGCATGCCCATGTCGCTCTGCCTGTTCAAGCCCGAGCTGGACGTGTGGGAGCCGGGCGAGCACAACGGCACGTTCCGCGGCAACAACCCCGCGTTCGTCACGGCCGCCGCCGCCCTGGAGGCGTACTGGACCGACGGCCCGGCGATGGAGAAGCAGACCCGCGCCCGCGGCGAGCAGGTCGAGCAGGTGCTGACCGCGATCGTCGACGAGAACCGCGCGGAGATCAAGGAGTTCCGCGGCCGCGGCCTGGTGTGGGGCATCGAGTTCCTGGACAAGGACCGCGCGAGCGCCGTGGCCAAGCGGGCCTTCGAACTGGGCCTGCTCATCGAGACCTCCGGCCCCCAGGGCGAGGTCGTCAAGCTCCTTCCGGCGCTGACGATCACCCCCGACGAGCTGGACGAGGGGCTGCGCACGCTGGCCCGCGCGGTACGCGAGACCGCCTGAGCCGGCTGCTGACCGAGTCCCTCACACCGTAAGAGAAAAGGAACCAACTCACCGTGATCGTCCGTTCGTTCAAGGACATTGAAGGCACCGACCGGCATGTGAAGGCCGCGTCGGGTACCTGGGAGAGCAAGCGCATCGTCCTCGCCAAGGAGCGCGTGGGGTTCTCCCTGCACGAGACCATCCTGTACGCGGGGACGGAGACGTCGATGTGGTACGCCAACCACATCGAGGCCGTCGTCTGCACCAAGGGCGAGGCCGAGCTGACCGACGACACGACCGGCGAGAAGTACACGATCACTCCGGGCACCATGTACCTGCTCGACGGGCACGAGAAGCACACCATGCGCATCAAGGAGGACTTCCACTGCCTGTGTGTCTTCAACCCGCCCGTCACCGGTCGTGAGGACCACGACGAGAACGGCGTGTACCCGCTGCTCACGGAGGACGACGAGGGCTGAGAGCCGCGCGCCGGTCGGCTGAGGTCGGCTGACATCCCGCACAGGGCCGTACGAGAGGAGAGGCAGGCAACACCATGACCACCGCACCCGAACGCACCACTGACCTGTACCCGACCCGAGGCGCCGAAGAGGTGCTCATCGAACGCAAGGACCCGGTGGTGTGGTCCGAGCCGGGTGCCGAGGGGCCCATCGCGGCCGGGGATCTGGCGGGGTTCGAGCGGGACGGTTTCCTGGCCATCGACCAGCTGATCACCCCGGACGAAGTCAGCGTGTACCACGCCGAGCTGGAACGGCTCATGAACGACCCCGCGATGCGCGCGGACGAGCGTTCCATCGTCGAGCCGCGCTCGCAGGAGATCCGTTCCCTCTTCGAGGTGCACAGGATCAGTGAGCTGTTCGGCAAGCTCGCGGCCGACCCGCGGGTGGTGGGCCGGGCACGGCAGATCCTCGGATCCGACGTGTACGTCCACCAGTCCCGGATCAACGTGAAGCCGGGCTTCGGGGCCTCGGGGTTCTACTGGCACTCGGACTTCGAGACCTGGCACGCGGAGGACGGCCTGCCGAACATGCGCACCGTCTCGGTGTCGATCGCGCTGACGAAGAACCACGACACCAACGGCGGCCTCATGATCATGCCGGGGTCGCACAAGACGTTCCTCGGCTGCGCGGGCGCCACGCCGAAGGACAACTACAAGCGGTCGCTGCAGATGCAGGACGCGGGCATCCCGTCGGACGAGACGCTGACCCACCTCGCGGCCGACCACGGCATCCGTCTCTTCACCGGCGAGGCGGGCTCGGCCACCTGGTTCGACTGCAACGCCATGCACGGCTCCGGGGACAACATCACCCCGTACCCGCGGTCGAACGTCTTCATCGTCTTCAACAGCGTGGAGAACGCGGCGGTCGAGCCGTTCGCGGCGCCGGTGCGGCGGCCCGAGTTCATCGGAGCGCGGGACTTCACCCCGGTGAAGTGACCTGACGTACACGCCATCGGCCCGGCACCCCCCGTGGGTGCCGGGCCGACTGCCGTCGCCGCTGCTACAGCGCGGGGTAGTCCGTGTAGCCCTTCTCGGTCCCGCCGTAGAAGGTCGACTGGTCGGGCGTGTTGTACGGGCCTCCGGCCTTCAGGCGGGCCGGCAGGTCGGGGTTGGCGAGGAAGAGCGCGCCGAACGCGATGACGTCCGCGGTGCCGTCCTCGACGAGGGCGAGCGCGTCCCGGCCGGTGGGGCCCTCGGTCTGCGGGTTCAGCACGAACGTCCCGCCGAAGTCCTGGCGCAGCCGGGTGGTCAGCTCGCGGATCTCGCCGACCTCCATGACGTGCAGATACGCGAGGTCGAGCGCGGCCAGCTCCTTGACCAGGGCGGTGTACGTCGGCTCCGGGTCGGGCTCGGAGATGTCGTTGAAGGGGTTGCCGGGCGAGATGCGGATGGCGGTGCGGGCGGCGCCGATCTCGGCGGTGACGGCCTTGGCCACCTCGACGGCGAAGCGCAGCCGGTTCTCGACCGAGCCGCCCCACGCGTCGGTGCGCCGGTTGGTGCCGGGGGCGAGGAACTGGTGGATCAGATAGCCGTTGGCGCCGTGCAGTTCCACGCCGTCGAAGCCCGCCTCGATGGCGTTGCGCGCGGCGGCGGCGAAGTCGGCGATGGTGGCGCGGATCTCGGCGTCGGTCAGCTCGTGCGGCGTGATGAAGTCCTTGGGGCCCTCGGCGGTGTAGACCTGGCCCTGGGCCTGGACCGGCGAGGGGGCGACGTTGACCAGGCCGTCGGGGAGCAGGACGGGGTGGCCGATGCGGCCCGCGTGCATGATCTGGGCGAAGATCTTGCCGCCCGCCGCGTGTACGGCGTCGGTGACCTTGCGCCAGGAGGCGACCTGCTCCGCGCTGTGCAGGCCCGGCGTGTCCGGGTATCCCTGGCCGACCACAGAAGGCTGGATGCCCTCGGTGACGATCAGTCCGGCGGAGGCGCGCTGGACGTAGTACTCCACGGTCAGGTCCGTGACCACACCGCCCTGACCAGCGCGGCTTCGGGTCATGGGGGCCATGGCGATGCGGTTGGCGAGGGGGGTGCCGGACAGGTCGATCGGATCGAACGCGGTGGTCATCAGGGCTCCCGGGCAGGTTTTATGTGGTCGGCCAAGTATGCGGTCCGGATGCCACTGTAACCCATTCTTTGGCCGACCAAGGTAATCTTCTGGAAGACGTCCAGTGACCAGCAGGAGCACGTGATGAAGGCCGACACCGACCGGGCCGCCCCCGCCGACCCCGCCTGTCCCCCCGGGCTGCCCGCGGTGGCCCAGGCGGGGCCCGTCAGCCACGCGGTCAGCAGGGTGGCGCGGCTGCACCGCATCGCCGCGGGCAAGTTCCTGAAGGGGGTCGGCCTCTACCCCGGCCAGGAGTTCGTGATGATGCAGCTGTGGGACGCCGGTCCGGTGCGGCAGTCCGAGCTGATCAAGGCCGTCGACCTCGACCCCTCCACGGTCACCAAGATGCTCCAGCGCCTGGAGCAGGCCGGGCACGTGCGCCGCCGCCCCGACCCGGCCGACCGCCGGGCGGTCCTGGTCGAGGCCAGCGACGCGAGCTGCGGGCTCCTCGCTCAGGTGGAGGGCGCCTGGGGCGAGTTGGAGGGGCATACGCTCGCCGGCCTGGACGAGGACGAGCGTACGGAACTGCTGCGACTGCTCACCAAGGTGGAGACGAACCTCTGCACGGAGACGGCGGACTGCCCGGAGCGCAGGGCCGAGGCGGCGGCGCGGGACCGGGCGGCGCGGGGCTGAGCCCCCGCGGGGGCGTCGGCTCTCAGCCGGAGAGCACGTCGAGGAGCCGAGCCACGTCGGCCTCCGTGTTGTACAGGTGGAACGTGGCGCGCAGGTGGCCCGCCCGCGCCGACGCGACGATCCCCGCGCGGGCCAGCTCCGGCTCGCGGGCGGCGAGCCCGGGGACCGAGACGATCGGCGAGGTGCCCGGCACCGGGAAGTGCCCGAGCTCGGCGAGTCCCGCGCGGTAGCGGTCGGCGAGCGCCACGTCGTGGGCGTGGATCGCGTCGACGCCCACCTCCTCGACGAGGGAGAGCGCCGCGGCGGCCCCGTGGTAGGCGAGGAAGGCGGGCGGCTCGTCGAACCTCCGGGCGTCCGGGGCCACCTCGCCTATCGGGCCGTACGTCGACTTCCATCCGTCGGCCGCCGCGAGCCAGCCGCCGTGCAGCGGCACCAGGGACTCCTGCGCCGCCTCGCCCACCGTCAGGAAGGACGTGCCGCGCGGGCAGAGCAGCCACTTGAAGGCGCCGGTCACGGAGTAGTCGTACGCCCCCGCGTCGAACGGCAGCCAGCCCGCCGACTGTGTGGCGTCGGCGAGGGTGCGCGCGCCGTGGGCGGCCGCGGCCTCGCGGATCGCCGCGCAGTCCGCCTCGCGGCCGTCGGCCGACTGGACGGTGGAGAACGCGACCAGCGCGGTCCCGGGCCCCACCGCCTCCGCGAGCCCTTCCAGCGGCGCGTACCGGGGTTTCAGGTCGCCGCGCAGCACGAAGGGGTTGATCAGGGAGGAGAAGTCCCCTTCGGGGAGGAGCACTTCGGCGCCCGCCGGGACGGACGCCGCGATCAGGCCGACGTGTACGGCCACCGAACCGCCGGTCGCCACGCGTGAGGAGTCCACGCCCACCAGCCGCGCGAAGGACCGGCGGGCCGCGTCGACCTGCCCGAAGTCGCCCGAACTGGCGCGCTCGCCCGAGGCGACCTCCGCCGCCAGGGCCTGTACGGCCGCGACGGCGCGGCGCGGCAGCAGACCGTAGCTCGCGGTGTTGAGGTAGGTCGTCGTCGGAGCGAACTCGCCCGCGAGGTCGCCCGCGTGGCCGGTGATGTCGTCGGTCCCCATGAGTGTCATGAAGATCAACCTACGTGGGCGCTCAGCCCTGCGGAACCGCACATCCGCCCGGCCCGCACGCCTCGCCCCCGTCGGCGTCCGCGAGGGTGGTCAGCGGCGAGCGGTTGCCCCACGCCTGCTCCAGGGCCTGCGCGAAGACCTCGGCGGGCTGGGCGCCGGAGATCCCGTACGTCCGGTCGAGGACGAAGAACGGCACGCCGTTCGCGCCCAGTTCGGCGGCCTCGCGCTCGTCGGCGCGGACGTCGTCGGCGTACTTCTCGGGGTCGGCGAGGACGGCACGCACCTCGTCCGCGTCCAGGCCCGCGTCGGCGGCGAGCTCCACGACGCGCTCGTCGTCCTCGAAGACGGACCGCTCCTCGGCGAAGTTGGCGCGGTAGAGCAGACCGATCAGCTCGTCCTGCCGGCCCCGCGCCTTGGCGAGGTGCAGGACGCGGTGCATGTCGAAGGTGTTGCCGTGGTCGCGGCCCTCGGTGCGGTAGTCCAGGCCCTCAGCGGCGGCGTTCTCACCGAGCCGCCGCTCGCCCTCGCGCGCCTGGTCCTCGCTCATGCCGTACTTGCGCATGAGCATCGGGATCACCGGGCCGGAGTCGCCCTTGGCGCGGGTCGGGTCCAGCTCGAAGGAGCGGTGCACGACCTCGACGCCGTCGCGGTGCGGGAAGGCGGCGAGGGCCTTCTCGAAGCGGGCCTTGCCCACGTAGCACCAAGGGCAGGCGATGTCGCTCCATATCTCGACGCGCATGTGTGTGGCTCTCTTCAGGTCGTACGTCAGGTCGGGCTGCGGAGGGAGCCTCCGCTCCGGGCGTCAACGTACGGGCAAAGCGGCTCATTCCCCCGCCGAGAACTTTCCCGTGTTCGACCTGATCCAGGAGCGCAGGTGGGCGAGCGGCTCCAGGGCGCCGCGGCCGAGTTCGGTCAGTTCGTACTCGACGCGGGGCGGGACCTCGGCGTGGACGGTGCGCAGGACGAGGCCGTTCTCCTCCAGTCGGCGCAGGGTCTGGGTGAGCGACTTGGGGCTGACGCCCTCCAGCTTGCGGCGCAGTTCGCCGAAGCGGCGCGGGCCGTCCTCCAGGGCGGTGATGGCGAGGCCCGTCCATTTGTGGACGAGCAGTTCGAAGACGGCGCGGCCGGGGCAGAGCCGGCCGTAGATGTCGTGGCGGGGCTGTCCGGAGGCGGTGTCATGGCGGGGCTGACCAGTCATGGTTCCCAAAATATAGTTGGGTCCCTTGCGGGTGACCGGGCGGTCCGGCCTACGGTGCCGATCATGACTTCCACCGCTGTTTCCCCGCCCCCGCCCGTCCGCGTCGGCCTCGTCGGCCTCTCCGCCCGCGGCGGCTGGGCGCCCCGCTCCCACCTGCCCGCGCTGACGCGCCTCAAGGGGTACGAGCTGCGCGCCCTGTCCGCGTCGAGCGAGGCCTCCGCGCGGGCCGCGGGCGAGAAATATGGGGTGCCGCTGGCCTTCGGCTCGACCGGGGAACTCGTCCGCAGCGACCAGGTCGACCTCGTCGTGGTGAGCGTGCGCGTGCCGCTGCACCGCGCGGTGGTCCTCGCCGCGCTCGACGCGGGCAAGGCGGTGCTCTGCGAGTGGCCGCTCGGCAACGGCCTCGCCGAGGCCGAGGAGCTGGCGGCGGCCGCGGACCGGGCGGGGGTACGGACGTTCGTGGGCCTGCAGGCCCGCTCGGCGCCCGCGGTGCGGCACGTACGGGATCTGATCGCCGACGGCTATGTGGGCGAGGTCCTGTCGACCAGCCTGGTCGCCTCGGGGCGCGGGTGGGGGCCCACGTTCGAGCCGGGCGGCGCGTATCTGCTGGACGAGGAGAACGGCGCCACGATGCTGACGATCCCCTTCGGGCACACCGTCGACGCGCTGACCATGGCGCTGGGGGAGTTCACGGAGGTCTCCGCGACCCTGGCGACGCGGCGCCCCGTCGTGCGCGAGTCGGGCACAGGGCGCGCCGCGCCGATGACGGCCGCCGACCAGGTCGCCGTCTCGGGACGCCTGGAGTCGGGCGCCGTCGCCACGGCGCACTTCCGCTCAGGTCTCTCCCGGGGCACGAACTTCCACTGGGAGATCAACGGCACGGACGGGGACCTCGTCGTCACGGGCGACTCCGGCCACCTCCAGCAGGCCGCGGTGACCGTGCGCGGCGGGCGCGGTACGGACGCGGGCCTCACCGAACTCCCCGTACCCGCCCGCTACTTCGACGTCCCGGAACTCGACGAGCTGCGGGGGCTGCCCTCGTACGAGGTGGCGTACAACGTAGGAGCGCTGTACGCCCAGATCCACGCCGACCTCACCGAGGGCACCGCCCACACCCCGGACTTCGCCCACGCGGCGCGGCGCCAGCGGCTTCTGGACGCCGTCGGGCGCGCGGCGGTCACGGGGCATCGCGTGGCGGTGTGAGCCGCTGGCCGGGCCTGGTCGTCGGGGACCGCCGAGGCGGCCGTCAGTACGACCCGCCCGTCCTCGGCGGCGACGACGTGTGGGAGATGGCCTGGGCGCTGGACGGCCGGGCCACCTGCCACCGCCCCTGAATGCGCGGCGGGTCAGTGCTCCAGGCGCCCGTCCACCCGTCGCGGCAGCCCCAGCGGGTTGGCGTCGCGCAGTTCCGGCGGGAGCAGGGCCTCGGGGGTGCTCTGGTAGGCCACCGGGCGCAGCCAGCGTTCGATGGCCGTGCCGCCGACGGAGGTC
The DNA here is from genome assembly GCF_053589195.1 of Streptomyces sp. NPDC003379. Taxonomy (NCBI): domain Bacteria; kingdom Bacillati; phylum Actinomycetota; class Actinomycetes; order Kitasatosporales; family Streptomycetaceae; genus Streptomyces; species Streptomyces sp. NPDC003379. The sequence goes on from NZ_JBSFRK010000034.1 coordinate 67,941, forward strand.
GACGTGGACGTGGTCGCCGGGTAGGGGCCGCCGTGGTGCTGGGCGGGGGCGACGGCGACGCCGGTGGGCCAGCCGTCGACGAGTACGCGCCCGGCGAGCGGGGTGACCTCGGCGACCAGCTCGGCGCCGCGGTCGCTGACGCCCGCCGCCTCGTCGGAGGAGAGCTGCACGGTCGCGGTGAGGTTGCCGGGCAGGCGCGAGAGGACGGCGGTGATCTCCGCGTCGTCGGCGTAGCGCGCGACGACGGTGACCGGGCCGAAGCACTCCTCCAGGAGCACGTCGTACGCCCCTTCGCTCGTCAGCCGCGCGGCCGGGACCGTGAGGAAGCCGGCGCTGACGGTGTGCTCGCCGCCGGCGCCGGGCGTCACCGGGGCCTCCACCTCCGGGAGTTCGGCGCGCTCGCGCACCCCGGCGACGAAGTTCTCCCGCATCCGGTGGTCCAGGAGCACCCCGGCCTCGGTGTCGCCGACCGCCTCGGTCAGGGACTTCACGAGCCGGTCGCCGCCCGCGCCCTCGGGGGCGAGGACCAGGCCCGGCTTGACGCAGAACTGTCCGACGCCGAGCGTCATCGAGCCCGCGAGGCCGGCGCCGATCTGCTCGCCGCGCTCGGCGGCGGCGGCCTCGGTGACGACGACGGGGTTGAGGGAGCCCAGCTCGCCGTGGAAGGGGATCGGCACGGGCCGCGCGGCGGCCGCGTCGAAGAGGGCGCGCCCGCCGCGGATGGAGCCGGTGAACCCGGCGCCGGCGACCAGCGGGTGCTTGACCAGCTCGACGCCCGCCTCGAAGCCGTGCACCAGGCCGAGGACGCCCTCCGGGATGCCGTGCCGCGCCGCGGCCCCGCGCAGCACGGAGGCGACCAGCTCGGAGGTGCCCGGGTGGTCGGGGTGGGCCTTGACGACGACGGGGCAGCCCGCGGCGAGCGCGCTCGCGGTGTCGCCGCCGGGCACGGAGAAGGCGAAGGGGAAGTTGGACGCGGAGTAGACCGCGACGACGCCGAGCGGGATCTTGTAGCGGCGCAGGTCCGGGATGGGCGGGGTCGCGGAGGCGTCGGGGTGGTCGATGACGACGCCGAGGAAGGCGCCCTCGTCGACTATGTCCGCGAAGGCCCGCAGCTGGTAGCAGGTGCGGGCGAGTTCGCCGGTGAGGCGGACGGGGCCGAGCGCGGTCTCCGCGTCCGCGGCCTCCACGAGGTGGTCCTTCGCCTCCGAGAGCAGCTCGGCCGCGGTGCGCAGAAAGGCGGCGCGGACCGCGCGGTCGGCGAGGGCGGGTGCCGCGTCACGGGCCGCGAGGACGGCGCGGCCGACCTCCTCGGCTGTGGCTTCCACCGCAACCTGCTCGCGCTGCTTCCCGGTTCGGGGGTCGACACTCCAGACTGGTGCTGCTGCCACCGCGGATTCCCTTTCCAGAGGTAATGCCGGAAGTACTGCCAGAAGTACTGCCAGAGGTATGCCACTCACCAGGGCGTTCGATATACTGAACGCTGTCTCGGTTGATGAATGGGCGGGGACTCGGAGACTATTTCTCGGCGATCTAAGGGGTCAAGGGCGATGTCGGCTGGCGAGACCGGAGGCGGTGCGCAGGTCAAGTCCGCCGTGCGGACTGTGGAGCTGCTCGAATACTTCGCGAGCCGTCCCGGCATGCACTCCCTGGCCGCCGTCCAGGAGGCGGTCGGGTACCCCAAGTCGAGCCTCTACATGCTGCTGCGCACCCTGGTCGAGCTCGGCTGGGTCGAGACGGACGCGACCGGCACGCGGTACGGCATCGGCGTACGCGCCCTGCTGGTGGGCACCTCGTACATCGATGGCGACGAGGTGGTGGCCGCCGCGCGCCCGACCCTGGACCGGCTCTCCGACGACACCACGGAGACCATCCACCTGGCGCGGCTCGACGGCACGAACGTCGTCTACCTCGCGACCCGCCAGTCGCAGCACTACCTGCGGCCCTTCACCCGCGTGGGGCGCCGGCTGCCCGCGCACTCCACCTCGCTCGGCAAGGCGCTGCTCGCCACCCACACCGACGAGCAGGTACGCAAGATGCTCCCGGAGGCGCTGCCCGCGCTCACCGAGCACACCATCACCGACCGCGAGAAGCTCATCGAGGAGCTGCGCACGGTGCGCGAGCAGGGCTTCGCGGTGGACCGCGAGGAGAACACGCTCGGGCTGCGCTGCTTCGGCGTCGCCATCCCCTACCGCACGCCGGCGCGGGACGCCATCAGCTGCTCGGTGCCGGTGGCGCGGCTGACGCCCGCGCACGAACAGATGGTCAAGGACGCCCTGTTCGACGCGCGTGACCGGCTGACCCTGGCGACGCGCAGGCTCTGACGCCTCGTAGGCTCTGCCGCATGGATGTCAGCCTGCGCGAAGTCCACGACAGCGATCTGCCCGTCTTCTTCCGGCAGTTGAACGACCCCGAGTCCAGTCGCATGGCCGCCTTCACCCCCGAGGACCCGGCCGACTGGAACCGCTTCGACGCGCACTGGGCGAAGATACGCGCGTCGTCCGGGGTCGACGTACGCACGGTGCTCGCCGACGGAGACGTGGTCGGCAACGCCGCGGTGTACGGGGAGCCGGGTGAGCGCGAGGTCACGTACTGGATCGACCGCGCCTACTGGGGCCGCGGCCTGGCCACCGCCGCCCTGCGCGAACTGCTCACCCTGGTCCCGGAACGCCCGCTCTACGCCCGAGCGGCGGCGGACAACGTCGGCTCGCTCCGGGTCCTGGAGAAGTGCGGCTTCCGCCAGTCCACGCGGGAGCGGGGGTACGCGGCGGCGCGGGGGGCGGAGATCGACGAGGTGGTGCTTGTGCTGGATGGGGGCTGAGGGCTGGACATCGACCAGGCCGCTCTCGTCCTGAGCGGCGGCTGAACTCCGCCGTGCGGCGGAGGCGGATCGTCGTGGCGCAGGAGGTGCGGGGAGCGCCCGGGCGGGACCGTTGAGGCATGACACAGACACCGGCGTCCTCGCCGCCGACTTCCTCCTCGCCGGGCTCCTCCCCGCCGGCCGCGCCCCCATCGGCGTCCTCGCCATCGCCCGCGCCCCCGCCAGGCTCCTCCCCATCGCCCGCCTCCCCGCCGGGATCGTCCGCGCCGCCCGGCTCCCGTTCGGTCGCCCCCCGGCCGGTCATCTCCCCGCCAGCCGCCTCGCCCCCAGCCCCCGCGCCATTCACCCTCACCCGCCACCGCCGCGCACTGCGCTTCATCCTCACCGTTGCCTGTGTTCCCTACCTCGCGCTCAAGGTCGCCTGGATCTGCGGGAGTCACCTCGGGATACCCGAGGGCAGTTCCCTGCTCGAGCACCGCACGGTGATGATTTTCGCCAACGGTCTGACCGTTCTGATGGACGCGACCGTCATCGTGCTCGCGCTGCTCCTGACGCGGCCGTGGGGTCTGCGGGTGCCCGCCTGGGTGCTGGTGTTGCCGATGTGGGGCGCCACCGGGCTGCTCGTGCCGATCATGGCCGGGTTTCCGCTGCAGCTGCTGGTCAGGGCGTTCGGCGGGAGCGTGCGGGGTACCTCGGAGGGGGGCGGTGACGAGCCGTTCCTCGATGACTGGGTCTTCGGTGTCGTCTACAGCGGCTTCATTCTCCAGGGCATCGCCCTCGGCTCCCTCTTCGTGCTGTACGCGCGGGACCGCTGGGGCCACCTGTGGCGCGGCCGCATACGGGACCTGCCGCGCGGCCGCCGCTCCCAGCGGGCCGGCGCCGTCGCCGTCGCGCTGCTCGCGCTCGTCCCCCTCACCCTCCATCTGCTGTGGGCCACCGGCTCCACCACCGGACTCAGCGCGGCGCAGGCCAGGGAACGCACCACCGACTTCTACTTCCTGGAGTGCCTGGACGCGGTCTACCTCGTCGCTGCCGTGGCGGGCGCCCTGCTGCTCTGCCTCCGGCGGGCACCCGCGCTGCCGCTCAAGGTGCCGCTCGCCCTCACCTGGATCGGCTCCGGCGCGGTCGGCTGCTGGGGCGGCTGGCTGCTGCTCGCCTCGCTCGCCGGCCCCGTCGACGACCTCTCCCGACAGCCCACCGGCCTGATGCCGCTGGCCTACTCTGTGCAGATGATCATCGGCATACTCGTGGCCGCCCTCGGCGTGCGCTTCCTCAAGGAGCGGTCGGGATCCACGGCGTGAAGGCCCTCTCCGCAGCACTACCCGCAGCCCTACCCGCGGCCCTGTTCGGGCGTTCGGCGCGCCGCCGGTGGATCCATCTGATCCTCGGCGGCGCGCTCGCCATGCCGTACGTCTTCGTCGGCTCCGTGATCGTCGGACCGCTCGTCGGCGACGACCAGATCTTCGGATCGCTGACCTCTCAACTCGCCGCCTTCGCCGCAGGTCTGCCGCTGGCCGCGATCACCGCGCTGTTCCCGCTGACCCGGCCGATGTCGGTGGCCGCCGTCCGCGCGCTGTGCGCGGTCCCGGACGACTCCCTCGCCGAGGGACCCGCGCGCGGCCGGGCGGCGCGCGGGCGGACCGCCGCGTGGTTCACGCTGCACCTCGGCTTCGGCGGAGTCATCAGCGGCATGTCGCTCGCGCTGCCGCCGTTCGCGTGCGTGCTGATCACACTGCCGTTCTTCGTCGTGATCCGGGACAGCCGCATCGGCCTGCCCGAAGTCTTCGGCGAGCCCTGGATGGTGGCGCTCTCCCCGGTCATCGGCTGCGCCTCACTGGTGGCGCTCGCGGCGTGCGCGGCCACGGCCGGCGGGCTCCTCGCGCGCTGGGCGCCCGAGCTGCTCGGGCCGACGCCCGCCGACCGGCTCGCGGCCGCCGAGCAGCGCGCCGCCGACCTCGCGGTGCGCAACCGCCTCGCACGCGAGCTGCACGACTCGGTGGGCCACGCGCTGAGCGCCGTCACGCTCCAGGCGAGCGCGGCCCGCCGGGTCCTCGACCACGACCCGGAGTTCGTCCGCGAGGCGCTCGCCGCCATCGAGGACACCACGCGCCGCACGGTCGGCGAACTCGACGCCGTGCTCGGCGTGTTGCGGGAGGCCGACGACGCCCGCTCCACGGCGCCCGCGCCGACGCTCGCCGCCGACCTGGACGGCCTGCTGCGCCGCACCCGGGCGGGCGGCCTGCGGGTGGGCGTCACCGTCGACATGGAGCCCGACGCCCTGCCCCCGCTGGTCTCCCGCGAGGCGTACCGCATCGTGCAGGAGGCGCTGAGCAACGCCCTGCGGCACGGCGGCGGCGACACCTCCATGACCCTGCGCGTCGCCCTGGACGGCCCCGACCTGACCGTCACGGCCGAGAACCCCCTGCCGCCCCACTCCCCCGCTCCCCGCCCCGGCGGCGGCCACGGCCTGCGCGGCATCGCGGACCGGGCCCGGCTGCTCGGCGGCACCGCCTCGGCGGGCCCGGCAGACGGCAACTGGCGACTGGACGTACGACTTCCACTGAAGGGACACGCATGACGACCACGCCCGCCCCCACCGACGGCCCCGACGGCCCCGGCGTCCCCGACCGCACCGACCGCACCGACGGCCCCGGCGACGCGGCCATCCGGATCGTCCTCGCCGACGACGAGCGCATGGTGCGTACCGCCCTGCGCGCCATCCTCTCCGCCGAGCCGGGCATCGAGGTCGTCGGCGAGGCGGCGACCGGCGCCGAGGCGGTGTCCGTCGTACGCGAGCTGCAGCCGGACGTCGTCCTGATGGACGTACGCATGCCGGAGATCGACGGCATCCGCGCCACCGAGCAGATCCTCCGGACGATGGGACGGCCGCCGCGCATCGTGGTGGTGACGACCTTCGAGAACGACTCGTACGTGTACGAGGCACTGCGCGCGGGCGCCGCCGGGTTCCTGCTCAAGCGGGCGGACGCGGACTCGCTCGTCCAGGCCGTGCGCATCGTCGCGCACAGCGACTCCCTGCTCTTCCCGGCGGCGGTGCGCGCCCTGGCCGCCGAACACGGGCGCGCCAAACCCGCGCCGCCCGCCTGGGTGGCGCGGCTCACCGGCCGGGAGAGCGAGGTGCTGCGGCTGATGGCGGCGGGGCTTACCAACGCGGAGATCGCCGGGCGGATGGGGGTGGGCGCGGCGACGGTGAAGACGCACGTGGCGTCCGTGCTCGCCAAGACGGGCGCGCGGGACCGCACGCAGGCGGTGATCGCGGCGTACGAGGCGGGCTTCATGAATTAATGAAGACCGCTCCATGAGGACTTTCTGAGAAAACGGCCGCAAGCGGGCCAGAAGGGAACGAACCCCTCCCCTCCGCTCGTCCTTCCATGGGATGAACAAGACGATCAGGCGCGCCTCGGTCTTCGCACTGCTGCTCGTGCTCGCCCTCCTGATGCGGGCGACGTGGGTGCAGTTCTACGACTCGAAGGCGCTCGCGGACGACAAGCACAACCGGCGCAACGCGATCGAGCAGTACGCGAACCCGCTGGGCGACATCATCGTGGGCGGTGAGGCCATCACCGGCTCCGAGCGGACGAAGGGCGGCGACCTCGCGTACAAGCGCACGTACAAGGACGGTGACCTGTACGCGCCCGTCACGGGCTACAGCTCCCAGGTGTACGGCGCCACGCAGCTGGAAGGCATCTACCAGGACCTCCTGGACGGCACCGACAACCGTCTGAAGAACCCGCTCGACACCGTCACCAACAAGCGCGCCGACCCCGGCGACGTCGTGACGACCATCGACCCGGCGGTCCAGAAGGCCGGGTACAAGGCGCTCGGTGACACCAAGGGCGCGGCGGTCGCCGTCGACCCGAAGACCGGCGAGATCCTCGGCATGGTCTCGACGCCGTCGTACGACCCGTCGAAGATCAGCGGCTCCACGGACTCCGAGGCGTGGAAGGAGCTGCTGTCCGACAAGGACAAGCCGATGGTGAACCGCGCGATGCGCCAGCCCCTGCCGCCCGGTTCGACGTTCAAGCTGGTCGTCGCGGCGGCGGCCCTGGAGGACGGCCTCTACGGCTCGGTGGACACCGGAACGGACAGCCCGAACCCGTACACGCTGCCCGGCACGGCGACGGTCCTGAGGAACGAGAACCAGTCGGCGCCCTGCGAGAACGCCGACATCCGCACGGCGCTCCAGTACTCCTGCAACAACGTCTTCGCGAAGATGGCCGTCGACCTGGGCCAGGACAAGGTCAAGGCGATGGCGGAGAAGATGGGCTTCAACGCGGACAAGCTGGACGTGCCGGTGCGCGCGGCCAAGAGCGTGTACCCCTCCGACATGGACAAGGCGCAGACGGGCCTGTCGGGCATCGGCCAGTTCGACGTGACGGCGACGCCGCTGCAGATGTCGATGGTGTCGGCGGCGATCGCCAACGGCGGCGAGCTGGCCGAACCGCACATGGTCTCGCAGATCACGGACTCGGACGGCAACGCCCTGGAGAAGTACGGCGACGGCGACTCCCAGCGCGTGATGAGCGGTTCCACCGCCGAGGGCCTGCGGTCCGCGATGCAGACGGTCGTCGAGAAGGGCACCGGCTCGAACGCGCAGATCGACGGCGCGACGGTGGGCGGCAAGACGGGCACGGCGCAGCACGGCGAGAACAACAGCAAGACTCCGTACGCGTGGTTCACGTCGTACGCCAAGGGCGGCGACGGCCAGGAGGTGGCGGTCGCGGTGATGATCGAGTCGTCCAGCGCGGCCCGCGACGAGGTCAGCGGCAACGGCCTGGCGGCCCCCATCGCGAAGGCGATGATGGAGGCGGCGCTCAAGCGCTGACCTCCCTCGGGGCCGTGCGCCGCTCGCCATGTCTGAGAGCGGCCTCGTCCAGGAGCGACCTCGCCTAGGAGCGACCTCGTCCAGCGCGGCCTCGTCCAGGAGCGGCCTCGCCTAGGAGCGGCCTCGTCCAGGAGCGGCCTCGTCTAGGAGCGGCCTCGCCATCGCTGCGTGGTCCACAGCGCCGCCGCGACCGCTGCCGCGCCGGCCGGCAGGCCCATCGCGAAGCCCAGGCCGGAGCCCGCGTCGCCGTCCTCGACGGCCACCGCGACGGCCGCCACCACGACGGCCACCGCCAACGCCGCGAGCAGTACGTAGAACTTCCGGCTGAAGAAGCTGGACCGCTCCGGCACGGGCGGCGGCGAGGCGATCTCCGCCGCCGGGCCCAGGCTGGCCGCCCTGGGGCGCTTGAACCAGGCGTAGACCACCCAGGTCCCGCACGCCTCCCAGCCGTCGGGGGCGAGGCGTTCGTCCAGCCCCTCGCGGCCGCGGGTGATCAGCTCCCTGCGGTACTCCCACCGCTGGGGCCGCGCCACGTCCCGGTGGCTGACGAAGCGGCCTAGGGCGTCGACGCGCTCGACCTCCCAGCCCTCGTCGCCGAAGCGGTTCAGCAGCTCCTCGTCGACGTAGGTGTCGGCGGTCCAGCGCCAGGTCTCGACGCGGCCCTCCGGGGACCCTTCGGGGGCGGCCGCCCCCGAGGTGGCCGTCTCAGGCGCCAGTTGCCGGGCGAACTCCTCGGCGGGGCCGAACTCCGCCTCCGCGTCCTCGGCGCCGGACTCCTCCAGGTGCGCGGCCAGGTCAGTGACGGTCGCCTCGACGCGGTCGGCGGGCAGGCCGTGCGCCCGCAGCCGCTCGGCGAGGTCGATGAGATAGCCGTCCCGCTCGTACTCGTGCCGGGCGTTCATCGTGCCTCCACCCCCGCCTTCGCGAGAACCTCACGTACGGACTTGTCGAAGGCGAGCCAGAGACCGCCCTGCTCGCCGAGGGTCTCGCGCCCGGCGTCGGTGAGCCGGTAGTAGCGTCGGCCGGGGCCCTTCTCGGTGGCGCGGAACTCCGCGGCGACCAGGCCCGCCTCCTCCAGGCGGTTCAGTACGGGGTAGAGCGTGCCGCCCTTGATCTGGCCGAAGCCGGCGGCGCCGAGGAGCTTGGCGATCTCGTAGCCGTAGCTCTCCCCGTCGGTGAGGCTCGCGAGCACGAGGAGGTCGAGTACGCCCTTGAACCAGCTGGCGCGGCGGTCTGGGCGGTCTGTCACTGGGGCTGCCTTTCGAGGGCTCGCGGAGGGGCTCGCGGATGGGCTTACGGAGGACTTACGGAGTCACGCGGCGGGCGCGGCGCGCAGCTTGTCCGGCGCGGGAAGCGTCAGATCGCGTACGGAGAGGGCGGCGTGCACGGCGATGGGGAGCAGCAGGCTGCCCGTGGCGAGGTAGAGGCCGGTGAGCACCGCCCCGAAGAGGGCGAAGACGAGGACGCCCTTGCGGCCCTGGTAGAGACCGGCGACCGCGTGGACGAGCACGGAGAGGGCCGCCGCGGCGTAGAGGGGCAGGCCGAGCGCGCCGACGCCGAAGGCGATGAGCAGGCCCCGGTAGACGAGTTCGCCGCAGACGCCGTCCGTGACGGCGACGGCGATCGCGAGCCTGCGCTCCTCGGCGGTGCGGGGCAGCATCGCCTCGATGGCGGCGAGGCCCGGCACGTTCTTGTCGTGCTTGGCGAGGTCGTGGAAGTTCCGTGCGGAGGCCGCGGCGATCGCCGTGATGAGCAGGATTCCGGCGACCGCGTATATGGGCCTCTCGGGCGCCGCGAGACCGAAGTCGGCGGCGTCGACGCCGGGCGAGAGGAGCAGGGCGGCGACCGCGACCGCGGCGAAGGCCCACCAGAGGGCGAACACGACGCCGAAGTAGCGGACGAGGGCGCGGGGTTCGGTGTCCCTGCGCCGGGCCAGCGAGGCGTACATCCGGCGGCCGAGCCAGGGCTCGCCGAGGAGTAGATAGGCGGCGAGCACGGCCGTGACGGTCGTCGCGGCGGCCGAGAAGTCCGGCGAGATGGTCATGGGATCCCCCTTCCCGAAAGGGCCGCACGGCACGAGCGCGTGGATGTGGAATGGCGCGTGCCGCGCGGACCCTTGAGCGTCTGAGCTACCTAGACCGTATGGCGACCTAGTCAGTAATGCAACCTATCTCGGGTCACTGACTGCCGACCGCCGACTGCCGCTGCTCATGCTGACTGCCGAGTGAGGCTCAGCCCACGAAGTACGTCGGGTTCGGCAGCTTGTACGTCTTGTCGGCGTAGCCGCCCGCGAGGTCCGACGCCTGGTCGCCGAAGCTGCCGACTATGTCGTAGCCGGTCGACTCGATGTACTTGCGCGTGCCCTCCTTGAACTGGACCGTGTCGCACTTCCAGGCGGCGGGCGTGGCGCAGTGGCTGAGGTACGCCGGGGGGTTCGGCTTGTTCTTGGTGAAGACATGCGCGCGGTCGAGCTTCGTGGCGTAGCCCGCCTTGGCGAGGTTGGTCACGGCGCCCTCGCGCTGCGACTCGGCGAGGCCGGTGAGGAAGAAGACCTCGACGCCCTTGCTCTTGGCGTACTTCACCAGCTCGGGCATGCCGAAGACGGCGGGGCGCTTGGCCGCCTTGACATAGGCGTCCCAACTGTCGTTGTCGTACGTGAAGTTGGTGGACTTCTCGTAGTCGAAGCTGAGCAGCGCGGTGTCGTCGACGTCGAGGACGATCGCGGGCTTCTTGCCGTGCCGCGTCTTGTGCGCGGCCTTCCTCATGTCCTTCTTCGCCTTGGCCTGGATGCGGGCCAGGTCCTTGGCGTACGGGCTGTCGGGCGAGGACTTCCACACGCCGTCGGCGTCCTTGGTCGCGCCGTAGTAGGCGTCGATCTCGCCGACGAGGAGGCCGATGTTGTGGGGCTCCTTGGTGGGGCGCGGTCCGGCCTGGTCGGCGCTCGCGACACCGGTGGCGTAGAGGGCGGCACCGGCGACGGTACAAGCCGTGGCCAGGCCGGCCACGCGTAGGGACTTCCGCATACGTTGCGTCTCCGCATCAGGGTTCGGGCAGGTCAAGGTCTGTCTACGCGCATTGACCCGGGTCTGGGGAGACCGTGGGCGGACCCTTTACCTGATCCATACCCTGATCCATACCTGACGTACGGCCCCTCAGCGGTCGGCGCGCCACCCCGGATCGCGGCCGCTCAGACCGATCACCCGGTCCAGCAGGGGCGCCCCCTCCGGCACCGGGACCGGCGTCCCGAACAGGCTGCCCGGTTCCTCGTCGTCCCCTTCCCCCGTGGGGGTGAGGAGCGCCCGCGCGCCCTCCAGGCTCACCTCGTCGGGCGCGTACTCCTGGCCTGTGGCGCGTGCCAGGTCCCAGCCGTGGACGACCAGTTCGTCGAGGGCGACGAGGCCCGCGACCTCGCCGGGCAGGTCTACGCCGCCCGCCCGGGTCATGCCCTGCCAGGCGGCCGGGTCGCGCCAGGCCTCGGCGAGAGCGTCCAGGGCCTTGGGCAGCTCGCCGCGCCAGCCAGGGCCCACGTCCGGCACGACGCCCGCGGGGTTCTGGTCCAGCGTCGGCCCGAACTCCTTGCGCGCGGCCTGCTCGAAGGCCCGGGCGAGGCCGATCACATGGCCCAGCAGATGCCGCACGGCGTACTCGGGGCAGGGCGTGGGTGCCGCGAGCTGTTCGTCCGTGACCTGCTCCGCGAGGCGCGCCACCAGGCGGGCCTGCGGGCCGAGGTCGAGGGTGTCGCCGGTCACGGTGTCGTCGGTCATGAGGGCCTCCGCTAAGGACTTAAGGCAGCTTTCTCGGTACGTCTCCTCTGTTGACCGGCCCCGCTCCCCGAACTCATCGGTCCGCGGTAGGGAAAGCGCCCGATTCCGCCCCGGGGGCCTTAGAAACCAGCATCACCTGGCATGACATCGACGATCGGGCGCGTCCTGCGGGACCGCGACGCGGGCCTCTGTCTCGGCGCGGTGGTGGTCTCCGGCTTCGGGACCTCCGCGCTGTGGCTGGCCTCCGGCATCTGGGCGAAGGAGCTGACCGGTTCCGACGGGCTCGCCGCGCTCTGCCAGTTCGCCCTGTGGGCGCCCACCCTCATCGGCCCGCTGCTCGGCACGCTCGCCGACCGCACGCGCCGCAGACCGCTCCTGGTGGCCGCCAACCTCGCGCTCGGCGCGCTGCTCCTGTCCCTGTTCGCCGTGGACGGCGCCGGACGGCTCTGGATCCTCTTCGCCGTGCTCCTGGTGTACGGGGCGGGCGGCGTCGTCACGGACGCGGCGGAGGCCGCCCTGGTCCCGACGGCCGTCGGCAAGGAGCTGCTCGGCGACTTCAACGGCCTGCGGATGTCGGCGAACGAGGGCATGAAGCTGGTGGCGCCCCTCGCGGGTGCGGGCCTGTTCGCCGCGTACGGCGGCGCCCGGGTGGCGCTCCTGGACGCCGTCACGTTCGTACTCGCCGCGGGCATGTACGCGCTGATGCGGGTGCGCGAGGCCGCCCCGGTGCGCGAGCGCGCGTCCCTGTGGGACCGCACCGCCGAGGGGGCCCGCTACCTGTGGGGGCACGAGCGGCTGCGGCCCCTCGTGGTGGCGGGCGGCCTGACGATGCTGACGTCGGGGATCAGCGGCGCGACGGTGTACGCGATCGTGGAGGGGCTCGGCCGCTCACCCGCGTACACGGGTGTGCTGTACGTCGTGCAGGGCGCCGGTCCGTCGCGGTGGGCGTGGCGTCGGGGGCGCTGATGCGGCGGCTCGGGGCGTGGCGGTTCGGCGGCGCGGGCACCGTGCTGACCGGCGTGGCGGCGGTGCTGAGCGCGCTGCCGAGCGACGCGGCGGTCCTCGCGGGGAGCTTCGCGAACGGCGTCGGGCTGCCCTGCGTACTCATCGCCGGGCTGACGGCGGTGCAGCGGGAGGCCCCGGACGCGCTGCTCGGCCGGGTGGCGGCGACCGCCAACACGCTGATGTTCGCGCCGACCGCGGTCGGCGTCGCGGCGGGCGCGGCCCTCGTGGAGTGCGTCGACCTCCGCCTTCTGCTGGCGGTCCTCGCGGGGGCGCGGCTGCTGATCGCCGCGCCCCTGCTGAGGCCCCGGGGGCGGGTTACTTCACGCCGGCCCAGCGCTTGATGGTGGCGACGGCCTCCGTCTGCTCGGCCTCGGGCAGCTTGGCGATGGACGCGCCGTGGTTGGCGCCCGGCACCTCGTAGCGGTAGGAGTCGCGGTGGCTCGGTGTGAACCGCTCCGCGCTCCACGGGTCGTTCTGGCCGTAGATGAACATCATCCGCTGGCCGCGGCTCTTCACCCAGCGGTCGACGTCGGCGACGGTCCTGTTGTCGTAGGTGCCGCGCATGGCGGCGGGCAGCACCGAGTTGGGCTGGTAGATGTCCGGGTAGTGGCGGACGCCCTTGAGGTGCTTGAACTTCAGGTCGGCCCAGCCCAGTTCGGTGGCGGCCTGGCGGTAGTAGGGGCCGGAGCCGTTGACGCCGAGGTCCTCGTCGCGGTAGACGCTCAGGCCGTGCTCCTTCGACCAGTCGTAGAGCTGGTCGTCGCCTGCCTTCCTGGCATCGGGGACGGTCGGGCAGTCGGCGGCGGTGCCGGACTGCCAGAAGTTCCACACCTGGTCCAGGACCGCGAACTCGTAGGCGCGGTCGGTGGTGCCGAGGGTCTCCTCGAAGGTGTCGCCGTTGGCCTTCGCGTCCGCCTCGAACTTGGGGAGCAGCGTGTCGCGGCGTACGAGCATCTCGCGCTGTACGGCGTTCAGCGCGTCGCGGCACTCCTTGGTCCCGACCGTCTTGAAGAAGCGCTCGTAGCCGGAGTCGTCACGGTTGTTGGCGTCGTTGGGCGTGACGAAGGCGACGACCGCGTCGAGGTCCTCGGGGTAGAAACGCTCGTGGTAGGTCGCCGTCATGCCGCCCTTGCTGGCGCCGGTGCCCAGCCACTTGCCCTTCTCGATGGTGCGCAGGGCCCGGGTGAGGCGGTGCTCGTCGGCGGCCTCCTGGCGGACGGTCAGCTTGGACCAGTCGTCGCCCGCCGCCCCCAAGGGCCGGGACTGGCCGAAGTAGCGGTGCTCGACGCTGATCTGGTTGGCGTCGATCAGCCTGGTGAGGGAGGCCGTGCCGCCGGGGAGGGTGTAGCCGCCGGTGTAGAGCACGGTCGGCTTGTCCGTGGCCTTGTGCCAGAGCGTGGCGCGCTGCGTGAAGGTGGCGCCGTGGGGCCTGCGGTGGTCGACGGGCTGGACGTACGTCAGCGAGTAGAGGGGGTGGCCCTCCTTGTCGGCGACGGAGACGACCTTCATGCCGGGTATCTTCTCCAGCCGTTCGCGCACGGTGTCGGCCGCCTCGCTCTGCCGGGCCGCCGCCGTGGCCAGCGCGGCGGCGGGTGCCTCCGTGGCCTGCGCGGCGGCGGGTGCCGCGCCGCCGAGCACCGCGGCACCCGCCATCAGTCCGGCACAGGCCAGCGCGGATATCCCCTTGTTGCGCACCTTGTCTCCTCTGTCCCCTGGTACTGGAGCGACGGTTCGTGGTGCGCGGATCGTAGCGGCGATCACCGCGGGCGCGACAGAGCCTCCGCGACAAGGGCGAGGTCGGCGTCCGAGGCCAACCCCGCGTGGTAGAGCCGCAGTTCCGTGGCGCCGAGGTCCGCGGCGCGAGCCGCGTCGGCGCCGAGCGTGGCGGGGCTGCCGCCCATGCCGCGTACGACGGTGAGGTTGGCGGCGAGGACGGCCTCGGCCCCGGCGTGTTCGGCGAACGGCGTCAGGGCCCGCGCGCCGCCCGTGCACGGCACGACCACGCCGTCGGCCACGGAGAGGATGTGCGCCGGGTCCACACCCGCGTTCGCCCCGCAGTGGTACGAGAGCGGGTCCGCGTGCAGCAGCACCTGGAAGCCCGGCGGGGCGGCCGCGCGGACGGCGCCGATGGCGGCCTCTTGGAGCGTGCGGGCCGTTTCGTCCCGCCACGCGCGCGTGGCCTGTGCCGTGTCCGTGCCGATGAGCTTCTCGACGGCAGCCCAGCCGGTGCCCTCGGCCTCGCCGCGCCAGACGGGCTCCAGGGCGTGCCGGACGGAGGCGGCCAGCTCGTCCGGGTCGAGGCCCGCTCCGTCGTACCCCGCACGGCAGGAGGGGCAGAAGCACAGGGACATCAGATACTGGCCCGCCTCGCCGAGACCGACGCCCGCGGTCTTGTCGTGGGCGTGCAGATGCGCGAGTCCGTACCAGCCGCACGACTCCAGTTCGGTGCCGTGCGCTCCGGGGCGCACGGCGGCCTCCGCGGCGAGGTCGACGAGGTACGCGCGCGTGGCGTGCTGCGCGATGCACGGCGCCCAGGGGTAGCGGTCTCCGTAGGCGTTGACCACGGAGGTGGCCGGATGGTCGTCGCCCATACGGGAGTTGTGCGCGAGGACGACCCAACTGTGCACGTCGAGCCCGGCGGCGGCCAGCGCCTCCGCGGCCGCTCCGTAGGCGTCACCGGGAGCCCAGTCCCCGGCGGTGTACGGCCGCAGCTCGCGCCCCCGCCACCGCTCGCCCGGCGGGTAGAGCACGGCGGCGTGCGCGGCCGTGACGATCCGGTGGCGCGGGTGGCGCGGGGTCAGCGCGCGCGTGGAGTGGTAGGCGGAGGCGAGGGTGACCTGCCGGACACCGAGAGCGGCGAGGCGTGCGGGCGCGTCGGGGTCACCGACGACGTCCCAGGGATAGAGGAACGCGGCGGCCTTCACGCATCCACCCCCGGGTCACCGGCGGCCCCATCACCGGCGGCCTCGTCGCCCAGCAACTCGCGGCCGCGCTCCACGAGCTCCGCGAGCCGCTTGACGTGTTCGTCGGCGGGCTCGTGCAGCGGCGGGCGTACGGGGCCGACGTCGAGGCCGCCGAGGCGTACGCCCGCCTTGACCAGGGAGACGGCATAGCCGCGGCCCAGGGCACGCAGCTCCACGAAGGGGCGGTAGAAGCCGTCGATGAGGCGGTTCACGGTGGCGTCGCCCTGCGGGGTCCCGGCGTTGAACGCCCGGTGGAAGGCGAGCGCGATGTCCGGTGCGAAGCAGAAGACGGCCGAGGAGTAGAGGCTCACGCCGATGCCTCGGTAGGCGAGGCCGGTCAGTTCGGCGGTCGGCAGTCCGTTGAAGTACAGGAAGTCACCCGGCACCTCGCCGCGCACCGCGCTGACAGTGCGCTGCATCAGGTCCAGGTCGCCGAGGCCGTCCTTGAAGCCGATGACGCCCTCGGCACGGGCGAGTTCGACGACCGTCCCTGGGGTGAAGACGGCGTTGTCGCGCTGGTAGACGATGACGTCCAGGGACGTGGCGGCGGCCAGTTCGGTGTAGTGCCGGAGCAGCCCCTCCTGCCCGGCGACGACGAGGTAGGGCGGCATGGCGAGCAGCCCGTCGGCGCCCGCCTCCTCGGCCAGTCGCGCGTACCGCACGGCGAGCGCGGTGCCGTACCCGGCGCCCGCGACGACCGGCACGCGCCCCGCCGCCTCCTCGACGGCGGCCGCGACGCACTCCTGGAACTCCTCGGGCGTCAGGGCGTGGAACTCGCCCGTGCCGCAGCAGGCGAAGACGGCCGCGCAGCCCGCCTCGACGCCGCCGCGCACATGGGCGCGGAAGGCGTCCAGGTCGACGGAACCGTCAGGTCCGTACGCGGTGACCGGGAAGAACAACGGCCCGCTGGGGACGCGAAGTCGGGAAGCGAGAGGGGCTGACGTCACGGGCTCTCCCTAGGCGTGCGCGTGTGCCGTATGAGTGTGCACGTGAGCGTGCACGTTTCTGATTGGTGTCCATATCCCTGAACGCGACCACGCTAAGGCGCGCCCGCGGGCCGGTCAAGCGGAGGAACTCCCCGCCCTGGAGCGGATTTACCGCCTCCGCGAGAGACTTGACGCGGCACGATCGAGATCCCTAGCGTGTCTACACATGTGAATCCCGTTGTCTACATGTGAATCCCGTACGTGGATACATACGGCCGCACAAGGAGATCCCCGCATGCCCGCTCCCCGCACCGTCCTGCTCACCGGCGCCGCCGGCGGCCTCGGCACGCTGATGCGCGGGCTCCTGCCGGCCTACGGCTACGACCTGCGCCTGCTCGACATACGCGGCATCGACGGCGAGCCGGACGCGGTCACCGCCGACCTCGCGGACAAGGACGCGCTGCGCGAGGCCGTGCGCGGGGTCGACGCGGTCCTCCACCTGGCGGGCATCTCCCTGGAGTCCACCTTCGACAAGATCCTGAAGGCCAACATCGAGGGGACGTACAACCTCTACGAGGCGGCCCGCGCGGAGGGCGTCCGGCGCATCGTCTCCGCCTCCTCCAACCACGCGGTGGGCTTCACTCCGCGACCGCGGGACGACGACCCGCTGATCCCGGTCGACACCCCGCACCGCCCCGACACGTTCTACGGCCTGTCGAAGTCCTTCGGCGAGGACCTCGCCCAGTTCTACTGGGACAAGTACGGCATCCAGACCGTCTCCGTCCGCATCGGATCCTGCTTCCTGGAGCCGACGAACGTACGGATGCTGTCGGTCTGGATGAGCCCCGGCGACGGCGCGCGGCTCTTCCACGCGGCGCTCACCGCCGAGGACGTGCGGCACACCGTCGTCCACGGCTCGTCCGCCAACACGCGCCTGTGGTGGGACCTCTCCTCGGCGCGGGCGCTCGGTTACGACCCTCAGGACGACTCCGAACAGTACGCGGAGAAGCTCATCGCCGAGCAGGGCGAACTGGACCCCGCCAACCCCGACCACGCGCACCTGGGCGGCCACTTCTGCACCAACCCGCCGGTGTGGCCGTACTGAACCAGTAGGCCGGTTCGGGCGGCGAGCGGGCAGCCCTCGACCCGAAACGGGCGTGCGCGCCGCCCGAGCCGCAGGCCCCCGCCCCGACGAGCGGGCACAAACGGGCAGCATCACGCCCGCTGCGCACCTGGTCACGCCCCTGCCCGCGCTGTAGAACTTCCCCACAGGGCCCGAACGGGCACGCTGTGACCCAGGGGAAGAAGGTGGCGCCGATGACCGCGGAGGAACGTCAGCGGCGGATCGTCAACGCGGCCCGCCACTCCGGCTCCGTCGACGTGACGGCGCTCGCCGCCCAGCTCGGCGTCGCGAAGGAGACCGTCCGCCGCGACCTGCGCGCCCTGGAGGACCACGGCCTGGTCCGCCGCACCCATGGCGGCGCCTACCCCGTGGAGAGCGCGGGCTTCGAGACCACCCTCGCCTTCCGCACGACCATGCACGTCCCCGAGAAGCGACGCATCGCCGCCGCCGCGGCCGAGCTGCTCGGCGACGCCGAGACGGTCTTCGTCGACGAGGGGTTCACGCCCCAGCTGATCGCCGAGGCGCTGCCCGGGGCCGCGGCCGGGCGCGCGCTGACCGTCGTCACCGCCTCGCTGGCCACCGCGGGCGCCCTCGCGGAGGCGGAGAACGTCACCGTGCTGCTGCTCGGCGGGCGGGTCCGTCCGGGCACGCTCGCCACCGTCGACCACTGGACGACCCGCATGCTGGCCGGGTTCGTCATCGACCTGGCGTACATCGGCGCCAACGGCATCTCCCGCGAGCACGGCCTGACGACGCCGGACCCGGCGGTCAGCGAGGTGAAGGCGCAGGCGATCAGGGCCTCGCGGCGCACCGTCTTCCTCGGCGTGCACACCAAGTTCGGCGCGACGAGCTTCTGCCGGTTCGCCGGGATCGGCGACCTGGACGCGATCGTCACGAGCAGTCGCCTGCCCGCCTCCGAGGCCCACCGCTACTCCCTTCTCGGCCCCCAGGTCATCCGCGCCTGACGGCCGCTTCCCGCCCTGCCCGGTACCACCCGGACCTCCCCACACCTCCGCATGCCCCAAATATCCCTAAATCTCCCCTATATCCAGGAGCGATTCATGCGAACCCCGAGCCGACGGAGGGCGCGCGCGTTCGCCGCGGCCGCCGCAGGGACGCTGCTCGCCCCGCTGCTCGCCGGCTGCTGGGCCGGCGCGGGCGGGGCCGGTTCAGGCGACTCCCTGAACGTCCTCATGGTGAACAACCCGCAGATGGTGGAGTTGCGCAAGCTCACGGCCGCCCACTTCACCAAGGAGACGGGCATCGAGGTGAACTTCACCGTCCTGCCGGAGAACGACGTCCGCGACAAGATCAGCCAGGACTTCGCCAACCAGGCCGGGCAGTACGACGTCGCCACCCTCAGCAACTACGAGATACCGATCTACGCCAGGAACGGCTGGCTGCACGAGGTCGGTTCGTACGCCCGCGAGGACACGGCGTACGACGAGAAGGACATCCTGCCGTCCATGCGCCAGTCCCTCACCGGGGAGGACGGCAAGCTCTACGGACAGCCCTTCTACGGAGAGTCGTCCTTCCTGATGTACCGCAAGGACGTCTTCGAGAAGGCGGGCCTGACCATGCCCGAGCACCCCACCTGGCAGCAGGTGGCGAAGCTCGCCGCCCAGGTGGACGGCGAGGAGCCGGGGATGAAGGGCATCTGCCTGCGCGGCCTGCCCGGCTGGGGCGAGCTGATGGCGCCGCTGACGACCGTGGTGAACACCTTCGGAGGCACGTGGTTCGACAAGGACTGGAAGGCCCGCCTCGACTCCCCCGAGTTCGAAAAGGCAACTCGCTTCTACGTAGACCTCGTCCGCGCACACGGCCAGTCCGGGGCCGCGCAGTCCGGCTATGCCGAGTGCCTCAACAACCTCACCCAGGGCAAGACCGCCATGTGGTACGACGCGACGGCCGCCGCCGGTTCGCTGGAGTCCGCCAGGTCCCCGGTGAAGGGCAAGATCGGCTACGTACCGGCCCCCGTGGTGCGGACCGAGAGCTCCGGGTGGCTCTACACCTGGGCCTGGGGCATGCAGAAGACCTCGCGGAACCCGGACAATGCCTGGAAGTTCATCTCCTGGGCGTCCGGCAAGGAGTACGAGAAGCTCGTCGGCGAGAAGACCGGCTGGTCGAACGTCCCCGCGGGCAAGCGCGCCTCTACGTACGCGAACCCCGCCTACCGCAAGGAAGCCGCCGCCTTCCAGGACGTCACCCGCGCCGCCATCGAAGGAGCCAGGCCCCGCGACCCCGGCGTACAGCCCCGCCCGGCGCCCGGCATCCAGTTCGTCGGCATCCCCGAGTTCACCGACCTCGGCACCAAGGTCTCCCAGGAGATCAGCGCGGCCATCGCGGGACGGCAGTCCGTCGACGCGGCCCTGAGCAAGTCCCAGAAGCTCGCCGAGAAGATCTCCGAGGAGTACGAGGGACGATGACCGCCACCGCCACCAGCACCGCCACGGTCGGCCACGCGCGCGTGCCCGCCGCGAAGACCCCGGGCCGCTTGCGCGCCTGGGCCACCAGGGCGCCCCTGCTGCCCGCCCTCATCTTCATGATCGCCGTGACCCAACTGCCGTTCGTGGCCACTCTGGTGATCTCCTTCTTCGACTGGAACGCCCTCTACCCGGACGCGCGCGGCTTCACCTGGTTCGCCAACTACTCCGAGGTCCTCACCGACCCCGACCTGCGCAAGTCCGTCCTGACCACGATCCTGCTCACAGCCTCCGTCGTCCTCGCGAGCCTGGTCGTCGGGCTCGGCCTCGCGCTGCTCCTTGACCGGAAATTCAAGGGGCGGGGGCTCGTGCGCACGCTGCTCATCGCGCCGTTCCTGCTGGTGCCGGTGGCCGCCGCGCTGCTGTGGAAGCACGTGCTCTACAACCCCGAGTACGGCCTCTTCAACGGCCTGCTGCACTGGGTGGGCGGTAACGGGGCCGCGCAGCCCGACTGGATCTCCGACACCCCGCTCCTGGCCATCGAGGCCTCCCTGGTGTGGCAGTGGACGCCCTTCATGATGCTGATCCTGCTCGCGGGGCTGCAGAGCCGCGACACCGAGCTGATCGAAGCGGCCCGCATCGACGGCGCGAGCGACTGGCAGGTCTTCCGCCATCTGACACTGCCCCACCTGCGCCGCTACCTCGAACTGGGCGCGCTGCTCGGCTCGATCTACATCGTGCAGAACTTCGACGCCGTCTTCACCCTCACCTCGGGCGGCCTCGGCACGGCGAACCTCCCCTACACCGTCTACCAGAGCTTCTACCAGGCGCACGAGAACGGCCTGGCCTCCGCGGCCGGCGTGCTCGTCGTCATCGGCTCCCTCGTCATCGCGACCTTCGCGCTGCGGGTCGTCTCGTCCCTGTTCCGTGAGGAGGCCTCTCGCTGATGGCCGTACCCGTGAAGGCCCGTCCCCGCGCGCGTGGGTCCGTACTCGGCCTGACCGCCTGGCTCGCCGGGATCCTGTTCTTCCTGCCCATCGCCTGGATGGCGCTGACCTCCTTCCACTCGGAGGAGGACGCCGCCACCAACCCGCCCTCGCTCGCCGCCTCGCTCACCCTCGACGGCTACCGCGAGTTCTTCGGGGCGGGCGGCGGCGCGAGCCCCTGGCCGTCGCTCATCAACTCCACCGTGGCCTCGGTCGCCTCGACCCTGTGCGTGCTCGTGCTGGCCCTGCCCGCCGCGTACGCCCTGTCCATCAGGCCCGTGAAGAAGTGGACAGACGTGCTCTTCTTCTTTCTGTCGACGAAGATGCTGCCGGTCGTGGCGGGTCTGCTGCCCCTCTACCTCTTCGCCAAGAACACCGGGCTGCTCGACAACATCTGGCTGCTCGTCCTGCTCTACACCTCGATGAACCTGCCGATCGCGGTGTGGATGATGCAGTCCTTCCTCGCCGAGGTGCCGAAGGCGGTCATCGAGGCCGCGCAGATCGACGGGGCACGGCTGCCGACCGTCCTCACGCGCGTGGTGGCGCCCATCGCGCTGCCGGGCATCGCCGCGACCTCCCTGATCTGCTTCATCTTCAGCTGGAACGAACTGCTCTTCGCACGGGTGCTCACGGGCGTCGTCGCCCAGACCGCGCCCGTCTTCCTGACCGGCTTCATCACCAGCCAGGGCCTGTTCCTGGCGAAGGTGTGCGCCGCGTCGCTCGTGATCTCCCTGCCGGTGCTCG
Source organism: Streptomyces sp. NPDC003379 (assembly GCF_053589195.1). Taxonomy (NCBI): domain Bacteria; kingdom Bacillati; phylum Actinomycetota; class Actinomycetes; order Kitasatosporales; family Streptomycetaceae; genus Streptomyces; species Streptomyces sp. NPDC003379. The sequence continues at coordinate 89,536 of NZ_JBSFRK010000034.1, forward strand.
CCGCGGGGTTCGCCGCCCAGGACAAGCTGGTCCAGGGCCTGTCGTTGGGAGCCGTGAAATGAAGGCCGCGATCGTCGAGTCAGTGGGCAAGGTCGTCGTCGGCGAGGTGCCCGACCCGGCGCCCGGACCCCGTGACGTCGTCGTGGAGGTCGCCGCGTGCGGCCTGTGCGGCACCGATCTCCACATCCGCCAGGGCGAGTTCGCGCCGACGCTGCCAGTGGTGCCCGGCCACGAGTTCGCCGGCACCGTCGTGGAGCGGGGCCGCGACGTCACCGACCTCGGCATCGGCGACCGGGTCGCCGTCGACCCCTCGCTGCACTGCCACGAGTGCCGCCAGTGCCGGGCCGGACGGGGCAACCTGTGCGAGCGGTGGGCCGCCATCGGAGTGACCACGGCGGGCGGCGCCGCCCAGTACGCCCTCGCACCCGCCGCCAACTGCGTGCGCCTGCCCGATCACGTACGCACCCAGGACGCCGCCCTCATCGAGCCGCTGTCCTGCGCGGTGCGCGGCTACGACGTCCTGCGGTCGCGGCTCGGCGCGCATGTGCTGATCTACGGCTCCGGGACGATGGGCCTGATGATGCTGGAGCTCGCCAAGCGGACCGGCACCGCGAGCGTCGACGTGGTCGACCTCAACCCGGAGCGGCTCGCCACGGCGGCGCGGCTCGGCGTCTCGGCCTCGGCGGCCGACGCCGACGAGCTGGACCGGCCCGGCGGCTGGGACGTGGTGATCGACGCGACGGGCAGCGCGGCCGCCATCCAGGACGGCCTCGACCGGGTCGCCAAGGCGGGCACCTTCCTGCAGTTCGGTGTCGCCGACTACGCCACACGCGTCACCATCGACCCGTACCGGATCTACAACCAGGAGATCACCATCACCGGGTCGATGGCGGTCCTGCACAGCTACGAGCGGGCCGCCGAGCTGTTCGCGGCGGGCGTCCTCGACCCGGAGGTCTTCATCAGCGACCGGCTGCCGCTGGACGACTACCCGCGGGCGCTTGACCAGTTCGCCGCCGGGGTGGGCCGGAAGATCATTGTCGTGCCGTAATCCGCTACCGCGGCGGCATGGCCGGGACATACGCTCCCGGCCATGCCGAGACCTCATGGATTCACCTACGAACAGCGCGCCGACGGCGCCGTCGTCATAACCCACGGCGCACGCGCCGCCGGAACGCTGCGCGGCCCCCGCGCCGAACAGTTCCTCGCCGAGGTGGCGGGCGGGGACCCGCAGCTGGTCATGGCCCGCTGGACCGGAAACTACAAGCGCGGCAACGAACGGTCGGCGCGGGCGCACCCTCGTAACCGCGCCTGAGAAAAACCTTGCGCGGGTAAGGGAACGGCAAAGCGGGGTCGTTCGTTACCCCTGGCATGACAGCTATGACCCCCGGCTCGAACATCCCGCTGACCGCCGCCCGCGTCGCGGTGGACGTCGCCGCTCCTGTGCGGCTCGACGTATCGGGCCTGCTGCTCACCGCCGACGGCAAGGTGCGCTCCGACGACGACTTCATCTTCTTCAACCAGCCCTCGGGCCCCGGTGTGACCTACCAGTCGGGCGGCGGCACGACCCCCGACAAGATCACCGTGGACACCTCCTCCGTGCCGTCCGGCATCGAGAAGATCGTCGTGACCGCGAGCCCGGACGCGGCCGGCCAGAGCTTCCAGGGCGTCGAGCCCACCGCCACGATCCGCAACGCCGACGACGGCTCGGTCCTCGCGACGTTCACACCGCCGCAGCTCGGCTCCGAGACGGCCCTGGTGATCGTCGAGATCTACCTCCGCAACGGCGCGTGGAAGGCCCGCGCGGTCGGCCAGGGGTACTCCAACGGCCTCGCGGGCATCGCGACAGACTTCGGCGTCTCGGTCGAGGAGCCCGCCCCGGCCCCGGCCGCTCCGGCCGCCGCGCCCGCCGCCCCGATGGCTCCCCCGGTGGGACAGCCGGTCCAGGGCCCGCCCCCGCCGGCCGCCGCTCCCCCGGCGCCCGCCGCGCCCGCGCCCGGCTCGGGGAAGATCAACCTGGACAAGGGCCGGGTCAGCCTCCAGAAGAACCAGACGGTGTCGCTGGTCAAGGGCGGCAAGCCGCTGCTCTCCCAGGTCAAGATGGGCCTCGGCTGGGAGCCCGCGTTCCGCGGCAAGGACATCGACCTGGACGCCTCCGTCATCGCGTACGGCCCGCAGCGCAACCACGTGGACAGCTGCTACTTCGGCAAGCTGTCGATCGTGAACGGCGCGATCAAGCACTCCGGCGACAACCTCACGGGCGAGGGCGGCGGTGACGACGAGGTGATCGTCGTCGACCTCGGCCGTCTCCCGCAGGACGTCACGGGCCTGGTCTTCACGGTGAACTCGTTCTCGGGCCAGAAGTTCACGGAGGTCGCGAAGGCGTACTGCCGCCTGATCGACGCGGCCTCCGGCGAGGAGCTGGTCCGCTTCGACCTGACCAACGCCGAGGCACAGACGGGCGTCATGATGGCCAAGCTCATCAAGCAGTTCACCGGCGAGTGGGAAATGACCGGTATGGGGCAGTTCGTCAAGTCCCGCACGGTGCGCGGCATGGTGAAGCCGGCCGCGCAGGCGCTGTAGGGCACACCACAGACGTGAGGGGCGGCGGGCCGTGTACACGGCCC
>NZ_JBSFRK010000035.1:0-90952 GCF_053589195.1 Streptomyces sp. NPDC003379
CGTACCGGGGCCTCGTCGGCGCCCTGCGGACGGCCCTGGAGGCTCGTGGGCCCTCACTCACGTACGTACCGCTACTTGCTCGCGCAGTCCACGCACGTCCCGAAGATCTCCACCGTGTGCGCCACGTTCACGAAGCCGTGCTCGGCGGCGATCGCCTCGGCCCACGTCTCCACCGCCGGGCCCTCGACCTCGACCGCCTTGCCGCAGACGCGGCACACCAGGTGGTGGTGGTGATCGCCGGTCGAGCAGCGGCGGTAGACCGTCTCGCCCTCGCTGGTGCGCAGCGCGTCGACCTCACCGGCGTCCGCCAGCGACTGGAGCGTGCGGTAGACCGTGGTCAGTCCGACCGAGTCGCCCTTGTGCTTGAGCATGTCGTGCAGCTCCTGCGCACTGCGGAACTCGTCCACGTCGTCGAGTGCCGCGGCCACCGCCGCACGCTGGCGGGTGGACCTGCCTCGAACCGGGGCTCCCACGGTTGTCTCCTCGCGTCTGCGCTCTGGTCTGGGCCTGCCGGGCCATTGTGCCAGGTCGGCAGGGACCAGGGTCAGGTCCTGGCCATCGGCTGCGCCGGGACCGAGCACTCCGCGGGGTCACCGGCCGCCCGCGCGGCGGCCGCGGCCCGCGCCCTGCGCCTGGCCAGCGGCGTCGCGAGCACCGTCAGGGCGATGAAGACACCGATGGTGAGCAGCACGATCGTCGCGCCGGGCGGCACGTCCTGGTAGTACGAGGTCGCCGTGCCGCCGATCGTCACCGCGACGCCGATCGCCACCGAGACCACGAACGTCGCCCTGAAGCTCCGGGTGAGCTGCTGGGCGGCCGCCACCGGCACCACCATCAGCGCGGAGACCAGGAGCAGCCCCACGACCCGCATGGCGACGGTGACCGTGACCGCCGCGGTCACCGCCGTCAGCAGGTTCAGCGCCCGCACCGGAAGACCGGTCACGCGCGCGAACTCCTCGTCCTGGCTGACGGCGAAGAGCTGCCGGCGCAGCCCGACCGTGACCAGGACCACAAAGGCGGCGAGCAGACAGATCGCCGTGACGTCCTCCTCGGAGACTGTCGAGAGGGAGCCGAAGAGGTACGACTGGAGGTTCGCGTTCGACCCGCCGGGGGCGAGGTTGATGAACATCACACCGCCCGCCATACCGCCGTAGAACAGCATCGCGAGGGCGATGTCGCCGCGCGTCTTCCCGTACCAGCGGATCAGCTCCATCACGACGGCGCCGACGATCGCGACCGCCGTCGCCATCCACACCGGCGACGCCGAGAGCAGGAAGCCGAGGCCCACGCCGGTCATCGCCACGTGGCCGATGCCGTCGCCCATCAGGGCCTGGCGGCGCTGGACGAGGTAGATGCCGACGGCGGGCGCGGTGATGCCGACCAGGACGGCGGCGAGCAGCGCCCGCTGCATGAAGGCGTAGTCGAGGATTTCCATCGCCGTGGTCCTTAGGGTCCTTAGGTGAGCAGGCCGGTACGGACCGGCTCCGCGTCTGCGGTGTGCGGATGTACGTGGTCGTGGCCCGGCAGGGCGTGCTGGCCGACCGCGTGCGGGGGCGGCCCGTCGTGCATCACGCAGCCGTCGCGCAGGACCACGGCGCGGTCGATCAGCGGCTCCAGGGGACCCAGTTCGTGGAGGACGAGCAGCACGGAGGCGCCCTGCGCCACCTGTCGGCGCAGGGTGGCCGCGAGGACCTCCTGGCTGGCCAGGTCGACGCCCGCCATCGGCTCGTCCATGATCAGCAACTCCGGTTCGGAGGCCAGCGCGCGGGCGATCAGCACCCGCTGGTGCTGGCCGCCGGAGAGCGCGTTCACGGAGTCCTTGGCGCGGTCGGCGAGGCCCACCAGGTCGATGGCGCGGGCCACGGCCGCGCGGTCGGCCTTGCGGAGCACGCCGAAGCGGGTGCGGGCCAGGCGCCCGGAGGTGACGACCTCGCTGATCGTGGCGGGGACGCCGCCCGCGGCGGTGGTGCGCTGCGGGACGTACCCGACGCGCGCCCAGTCGCGGAAGCGGCGGCGCGGGGTGCCGAAGAGGTCGATCTCACCGCCGGTGACGGGGACCTGGCCGATGACCGTGCGCACCGCGGTGGACTTGCCGGAGCCGTTGGCGCCGAGCAGGGCGACGACCTCGCCGCGCCCCACGGTGAGGTCGATGCCGCGCAGCACGGGGCGCGAGCCGAGCTCGGCCGTCACCTTGCGCAGGGATATGACGGGCTCACCCGAGTCACGGGACGAATCAGCGGACTTGGTCATGGCTCGTGCCTCCGTAGCCACAGGGGGTGGGGTCACTTGGCGCCCAGGGCCTTCTGCAGGGCCTTGAGGTTGGACTCCATGACCTGGATGTAGTCGTCGCCCTTGGACTTGTCGGTGATGCCCTCGATCGGGTCGAGTACATCAGTCTTGAGGTTCGCGTCCTTCGCCAGGGTCTTGGCCGTCTTGTCGCTGACGAGCGTCTCGTAGAACACCGTGGTGACGCCGTCCTCCTCCGCCATCTTCTGGAGGTCCTTGACGCGCTTGGCGCTCGGCTCGGCCTCGGGGTCCAGGCCGCTGATGGCCTCCTCGATGAGGCCGTAGCGCTCGGCGAGGTAGCCGAAGGCGGCGTGGGTGGTGATGAAGACCTTGGAGTCCGGCTTGGCGCCCTTGGCGCCCTTGGTGTTCTTCAGGCCGTCTTCGAAGCGCTTGTTCAGGCCATCGAGGTTCTTCACGAGCTTCGCGGTGTTCTTCTTGTACGTCGCCGCGTTGTCCGGGTCGGCCTTCTCCAGGGCCTTGCCGACACCCTCGGCGACCTCGGCGTACTTCACCGGGTCCAGCCAGATGTGGGGGTCGGAGCCCTCGTGGTCGTGCCCGTGGTCGTGGCCTTCGTGACCCTCTTCCTCGTGGCCCTCTTCCTCGTGGCCGTGCCCGTCGACCTCGTCGCCGTGCTTCTCCATGCTGGTGAGGGAGGCGGCGTCGACTTTGGTCTTGATGCCGGACTGGTCGATCGCGTCGTCCACGGCGGGCTGGAGGCCCTTGAGGTACACGGCGACGTCGGACTCCTCCAGCTGCCCGCGCTGCTTGGCGGAGACGTCGAGGTCGTGCGGCTCCTGGCCGGGCTCGGTGAGGTTGGTGACGGAGACGTGGCCGCCGCCGATCTGCTCCGCGAGGTACTGCATGGGGTAGAACGACGCCACCACGTCGAGCTTGCCGTCCTTGTCGTCCGCGGCGGAGGAGGAGCAGGCGGTCAGCGCCGTGAGGCCGAGGACCGTCGCGGAGGCGAGGGCGGCGGTGGGTATGAGGCGTCGTCGTACGTTCATGACACTCATTTTCAACAAATGTGGAAACGATTGTCAACAAGCGGTCGGTGTGACCTCCGCCGAGGCCCCTGCCGGGAACCGATTTGATTAGGGGGGTCAGGCCGCCGGTAACCTGAGGCATTCGCCTCGCCCACCGTCTTATGAAGAGAGCACCGTGGCCGCCGACAAGATCGACACCATCGTCAGCCTGAGCAAGCGCCGTGGCTTCGTTTTCCCCTGTAGCGAGATCTACGGCGGCCAGCGCGCCGCCTGGGACTACGGACCCCTGGGCGTCGAGCTGAAGGAGAACCTCAAGCGCCAGTGGTGGCGTTACATGGTCACCTCGCGCGAGGACGTCGTCGGCATCGATTCGTCGGTGATCCTGGCGAGCGAGGTCTGGCAGGCCTCCGGCCATGTCGCGACCTTCTCCGACCCGCTCACCGAGTGCCTCTCCTGTCACAAGCGCCACCGCGCCGACCACCTGGAAGAGGCCTACGAGGCCAAGCACAACCGTCCCCCGGCCAACGGCCTGGCGGACATCAACTGCCCCAACTGCGGCACCAAGGGCCAGTTCACCGAGCCCAAGCAGTTCTCCGGCATGCTCGCCACGCACCTCGGCCCCACGCAGGACAGCGGCTCCGTCGCCTATCTGCGCCCCGAGACCGCGCAGGGCATCTTCACCAACTTCGGCCAGGTGCAGCAGACCTCGCGCCGCAAGCCGCCCTTCGGCATCGCGCAGATGGGCAAGTCCTTCCGCAACGAGATCACGCCCGGCAACTTCATCTTCCGCACCCGCGAGTTCGAGCAGATGGAGATGGAGTTCTTCGTCAAGCCGGGCGAGGACGAGCAGTGGCAGGAATACTGGATGGAGCAGCGCTGGAACTGGTACACCGGCCTGGGCCTGCGCGAGGAGAACATGCGGTGGTTCGAGCACCCGAAGGAGAAGCTCTCCCACTACTCCAAGCGCACCGCTGACATCGAGTACCGCTTCCAGTTCGGCGGCAACGAGTGGGGCGAGCTGGAAGGCGTCGCCAACCGCACGGACTACGACCTGACCGCACACTCCAAGGCGTCGGGCCAGGACCTGTCCTACTTCGACCAGGAGGCCGGCGAGCGCTGGACTCCGTACGTCATCGAGCCCGCGGCCGGTGTCGGCCGCACGATGCTCGCCTTCCTCCTCGACTCCTACATCGAGGACGAGGCGCCCAACGCCAAGGGCAAGCTGGAGAAGCGGACGGTCATGCGCTTCGACCACCGCATCGCCCCGGTGAAGGTCGCGGTCCTGCCGCTCTCCCGCAACCCGGAGCTGTCGCCGAAGGCCAAGGGCCTGGCCAGCGCCCTCCGGCAGAACTGGAACATCGAGTTCGACGACGCGGGCGCCATCGGCCGCCGCTACCGCCGCCAGGACGAGATCGGCACGCCGTACTGCGTCACCGTCGACTTCGACACCCTCGACGACAACGCCGTGACCGTGCGCGAGCGCGACTCGATGAAGCAGGAGCGCGTCTCCCTCGACCAGATCGAGGGCTACCTCGCGACGCGGCTCGTGGGCTGCTGACGGGCGTACGCCTTCAGCGGGAAGCCCCTGGTTCCGGTTACGGAGCCGGGGGCTTCCCGTTTCCGGGACCGTTTCCGGGACCGTTTCCGGGGCCGGGCGTCTGTACGAGAATCGCGGCGTCGTCCTGCGGCTGCGGTGCGAGCAGCAGCGTCATGCCGTACGCGCGGGGCGCGGTCCCGTCCCCCGGGGTGATCTCGACCGTCCGTGAGGCGAAGTCGCCCACCGAGCGGCAGGCCCACCACGCCGCCAAGTCCGGGCGCTCGGCGTGCAGTCGGGCGGCGGTGTTCCGGAGGGCCGCCGCCTGGGGGCGCCGGTCGGCGCGGGTGCGGAAGTGCCGGTACAGGTCCATGGCCACCGGCTCCCAGCCGGGCAGCAGCCGCTGATGCCGTGCGTCGCCGACGAGCAGGAGCAGCAGATTGCGCCGCTCCTCGGGCAGCGTGGCGGGGTCCGGCCACAGCTCGGCGTACGCGCGGTTCCAGGCGAGGATGTCCAGCGCGGGGCCGAGGAGGAGGGCCGGGCTGGCGGGCCAACTGTCGAGGACGGCGCGGAGGTTCGGATCGCGGGCGGCATCCGCTTCAGCGTCCGCTTCGGCCCTTGCTTCCTGTTCAGCATCCGCTTCGGCCTCTGCTTCCTGCGGTCGCGCGGTGAAACCCGCCAGCGCGAGCGCGTGCCGGTGGGCCGCGCCATCGAGACGCAGCGTGCGGGCCACGGCGTTCAGGACCTGCCGCGAGGTGTCCACGCGGCCCTGCTCCAGCCACGTGTACCAGGCCACGGAGACACCCGACAGCACGGCGACCTCCTCGCGCCGCAGCCCCGACGTACGCCTACGACCCGTACTCGGCAGCCCCACCTCGCCGGGGCTCAGCCGCTCGCGATGGGCCCGCAGGAAACCGCCCAACTCGCGCCTGACCGCCGCCTCTCGCACCGCAGCCGCTGTAGCCATGCGCCCAAGCCTATGACCTGGACTCACCCCTACAGACGCCTGTCTGGCCGGGGCCGCCCGGGGGACGGAGGCTGAACCCATGACCGAGACGACAAGCCCCGCGAGCCCCACCCCCACGATGTGGCGCCGCCACAACGACTCCTCCGGCCTCACCGAACCCCGCGCCCTCATCCGCGTCTACACCGGCCCCGGCACCCTGGACGCCGTCGCGGCCTCGTACGAGCGCCTGCTCGGCACGGAACGCGACATGTGGTTCACGTACCCGGAACGGAACCTCGCCCTCGCCGCGGTCGGGCCGTTCCTCCTGATCGAGGGCACGGAGGAGACCCTGGCCCCCTTCCGCGCCACGAACGGCACGCTGCTCGTCGACTCGGCGCAGGCGTACCTGGACCGGCTGGCGGCCGAGGGCGCCGAGATCACCGACCCCCTGGTCAAGGTCCCCACCGGTTCCGGCTTCACGGCCCGCCACCGGGACGGCACGCTGATCGAGTACGTGGAGCACCGGCCCACGGGGGAGGGACTCTAGGGCGTGTTGCGCCCTGGGCGCCTACGACGGTGCCCGTCCGGTCAGTTCACACTGCCCGCCCGTACCTGGGCATCGGTGCCCCTCGCCGCGTATGCACGAAGAGTCGACGAAACCGCACCAGAGGCGAGGCTCCTTTGCACGATCACCAGAATGTCCGGGGCGCCGGAACCGGCAGCGGCCGCACCCCGGCCCACAGCCCGTCACCCGCGCCGCCGCACGATCCGCACGGCCCGCAGGGTCCGCATGATCCGCACGGTCTGCTGAGCCTTCAGGCCACGGCCGGCAACGCCGCCGTGGTCCAGCTGCTCCGTCAGGCCGGCCACCAGCAGGACGAGCAGCCCGCGGTCCAGCGCTCCGCCGTCCATGCCGTCCTGCGCACCGCCGGACGCCCCCTGGACGACGCCACCCGCACCGACATGGAGAGCAGGCTCGGCGCCGACTTCTCCGACGTCCGTATCCACAACGACACGGCCGCCAGAGCCTCCGCCGCCGAAGTCGGCGCCCGTGCCTACACCAGCGGCAGCCACATCGTCATCGGGCAAGGGGGCGACGACGCGCACACCCTCGCCCACGAACTCACCCACGTCATCCAGCAGCGCCAAGGCCCCGTCGCCGGTACCGACAGCGGGGACGGCCTCAGGATCTCCGACCCCGCCGACCGTTACGAACGCGAGGCCGAGACGAACGCCACGCGCGTCATGTCCGCGTCCGCGAACGTGCTCGCGTCCGTGCCCGCGTCCGTGTCCGCGTCCGTGTCCGCGTCCGTGCCCGCGTCCGTGTCCGTATCCGCTCCGGAGCGTAGGTCGCCGAGCCCGTCCGGAGACGTGGGTACGGTGCAGCGGGCGGTCGCCGCCCAGGTGGACTCGGTGGACGGCGAGGCCGTCTCGGAGATCCACTTCGCGGGACGGCCCAAGTCGCCGTACTCCAACACCATGGGTGACCACTCCACTGCTTTCGTCGTCCAGCAGGAAGCGGTCAAGAGGGCCGTGGTGAACCGAAGCCCGCAGCAAGCCGCGGCCAATCTCCAGGAGCTCGCCCGGAAGACCCTCGACCTCCCCGGCGCGAAAGCGATCGGCGATCTTCCGGAGGACAAAAGGGCTGAATGTCAGAGTGCGTACGCGGCCTTGGAGGCGACCATCGCTTCTCTGCTGGCCGGGAATGATTCACCGGCGCGGCAGTTCCCCCTCGTCCAGAAGATGGTGGGGGAATTTCTGCACTTCCGTGAGCTCATCCCGTTCACCACGATGAATGTGGCGGCAGTCTCGCAAGGAGCCGCAGGAAAAGGGAAGGCGGAGGCCGGATCAAACCAGGTCCTGTCTGCGGCCTTCTCCGGTAATGCGTCGAATCCGGAAGCTGTCAAGGAAGCGATATGGAAACTCATGGACCGGGACGGGGTCGCGATCGTCGCCACCGAGCACGATCCGGCCGTCCTGGCCAGGCTCGCGCCAGGGATGAACCCGGATCTGCCCCCGGCGGCACGGGCGGAGACCATCATCGGGCAGCACCTGATGTCTGTGGAAATGGCCTACCCGGGCGGGATCGCGAGCGTCCTCGGAAGTCAGGAAGCGGCAGTGACCGCATTCAATACGGAAATCGGTCCCGTAATAGAGGGCCGGAGGCAGGAGAACAGGTATTTCTACCTTGACCGGTTGGCATCCAGTACCCAGAACATCGAAGGTCTCTACGCGAGAGGAGCGCACAACGACAAGCACTCCTCCGGCACTCTCAAGACCGAATGCGACACGTGGTCGCAGCTGGCGCGGGCTCTGGAGTTCAACGGAGGGAAGGTGCCGCCCGTTCCGCAGCCCCCTGCCCCTACGCAGGGACGGGTCAGCCGGAGCACGGCCAAACTGAGCGCGACCATGACCGATCTGGCCGAAATGATGGAGGCGGCGACCCTGGGAGGCGCCGCCGGACCGACCAGTTCATCCCGTACGGGCTCCTCGGCACAGGCCACCCCCCAGGGGAATGCCGCACAGCCGGAACAGGATTCCGAGAGGCAATATCTCACCTCTCAGATCGAGGTGGAGGGCGGCCGGATCAGTGCACTTCATTCCGAGGGTCGTAGTCCTTCCCCCTTCTCCAGCACCATGGGGGCGCACACCACTGCGTGGATCGCCCACATGGACAGCATCCGCAAGGGACTCATCGGACGCACCCTCGATGAGGCGGCGTACTTCATCGTCACGCATGCCTTCAACGAGGCCCAGCACATGGAGAGCACCGTAGGCCAGGCGTTCCGGCCTGCCGATGACGATCAAGGCAGACATCAGCTGCAACGGCTGGCAACGGCCAAGGCCGACTTCCAGGCGCTCGCGGCAGCCCTGGGGAATGTCTCGCGCGCGGCCTCCCAGGGTGACGAGATCTCCATGAGGCGGCAGCCGCTGGTTCTCCAGAAAGCGATCAACGCGCTCCTCACCTATATCAATTACATCCCCGGAGCGACCCTGGAGTCCGCGGACACGGGAGGTAAGGGGGAAGGTACCGTCAGGAAGGACCTGCGGAAACACGAAGACGGCTCTGTTCCGCTACAGCGTGGGTATCTCCAGGCGTACCTGATGAAGCTCCTGGACGTTCCCGGAGAAGCCACCGAAAGCCAACTCGTCGCACTGGTGGAGAATCACCTGCGGATCGTCGGAACCGCCTATCCGAGATCGGTCGGTGATGCCCACCTCACGCAGTCCCGTGCACTGGAGATCGCCAGGAGCGCCGCACAGGAAAAGGGCTGACGGCCACTGGCCCTGCCACGGCGGTTGGCAGATGGCGGACGGCGGATGGCAGACGGCGGACCGCGGATGGTCAGGCCGTTTGTGACGCCCGGTCCGGTCCCGTGTCCGCCCCTGCCAGCCGCTCCGCCGTCCGCTCGGCGGTCCCCCGCGCCCACCGTCCGCTCGTCAGCGCCCCGAGCACCAGTACCGCGAAGCCGCAGCCCGCGATGATCCACCAGCCGGGGCGGCTCGCCTCGGTGAAGTCGGTCGCGTACGAGGACGACGCGACGCCCGACGCCAGGACCGCGCCGATCACCGCGACGCCCAGCGTCTGGCCGATCTGGCGGCTGGTGGAGGCGACCGCCGCGGCGACGCCCGCCTGGGCGCGGGGCATTCCGGCGACCGCGGTGTCGGTGATAGGGGCGTTGACGAAGCCGAAGCCGAGACCGAAGAGGACGTAGCCGACGAAGCGCGTGCCGACCTCGTTCTCCGCCTCGAACGCGGCGAAGAGGACGCCCGAGACCGTCATCGCCACCCCCGCGACGAGCAGCGGCAGGCGCGGCCCGCGGCTGCCGACCAGGCGGCCCGAGAGCGGCGCGCAGACCAATGTCATGGCCGCCATCGGCAGCATCCACAGCCCCGCGTGCAGCGCGTCGAGGCCATGTACGTCCTGGAGGAACAGCGTCGACAGGAAGAGGAAGCCGCCCAGCGACGCGAAGGCGCACACCGCGATCACCGTGGCCCCGCTGAACGGCGCCGACCGGAAGAAACGCAGGTCGATGAGGGGATCGGCGCGGCGCGGTTCGTAGGCGAGCAGGCCGAGCAGGGCGAGCAGCGCCGCGCCGGCGAAGGCGAGGATCAGCGGTGACGTCCAGCCGATGGTGGGCGCCTCGATGATCGCGTACGTCAGCGCGCCGAGCAGCACGATCACCAGGAGCTGCCCGATCGGGTCGGGGCGGCGGGGCCGAGGGGCGCGGGACTCGGGGACGTACCGCATGGTCAGGAAGAGCGCGGCGAGGCCGACCGGCAGGTTGATCCAGAAGATCGAGCGCCAGCCGACCGTGTCCACGAGGAGCCCGCCGATCAGCGGGCCCGCCGCCATGGAGATGCCGACGACGCCGCCCCAGACGCCGATGGCGCGGGCGCGCTCGCGCGGTTCGGTGAAGGTGTTGGTGATGATCGACATGGCGACGGGGTTGAGCATCGAGCCGCCCACCGCCTGGATCATGCGGAACGCCACGAGGGATTCGAGGTTGGGTGCGAGTGAGCAGAGCACCGAACCGAGGGTGAAGACGATCAGGCCCGCCTGGAAGACCTTGCGGCGGCCGATGCGGTCGGCGGTGGAGCCGGCGAGCATGAGGAGCGAGGCGAGGACGAGCGTGTACGCGTCGATGGTCCACTGCATGCCCGAGACGCTCGCGTCGAACTCCTCGCGCATGGTGGGGAGGGCGACGTTCAGGACGGTGTTGTCGAGGCTGACGATCAGCAGGCTCATGCAGCAGATCGCGAGGACGAGCAGCCGTCGGCGGTGGGTAAGTTCATCGGGCATGTATTCGACGGTAGCTTTCCGGAAGGATTTCGGCCCGGCCCGGCCCGGCCGCTCAGGTTGGCTGGCGGAGCCGGCACAGGGAGGACGGCTGGCGGAGCTGTCGCGGGAGTGAGGGACAATGGAGGGTCCCGTCGTCCGTCCCGGAGAGCCGCGATGCCGTCCCAGCCCCTGTCCATCGGCCCGCACACCGTGCAGCCGCCCGTCGTGCTCGCCCCCATGGCGGGCATCACGAACGCGCCGTTCAGGACGTTGTGCCGGGAGTTCTCCGGCGGCAAGGGTCTCTTCGTGAGCGAGATGATCACGACGCGCGCCCTGGTGGAGCGCAACGAGAAGACGATGCAGCTGGTCCACTTCGACGCGACGGAGAAGCCGCGCTCGATCCAGCTGTACGGCGTCGACCCGGCGACCGTCGGCAAGGCCGTCCGCATGATCGCGGAGGAGGACCTGGCCGATCACATCGACCTGAACTTCGGCTGCCCGGTCCCCAAGGTGACCCGCAAGGGCGGCGGCTCGGCGCTTCCGTACAAGCGTCCTCTGCTCCGCGCCATCCTCCGTGAGGCCGTCAGCGGCGCCGGGGACCTCCCCGTGACCATGAAGATGCGCAAGGGCATCGACGACGACCACATCACGTTCCTGGACGCGGGCCGCATCGCGGTCGAGGAGGGCGTCACGGCGATCGCCCTGCACGGCCGCACGGCCGCCCAGCACTACGGCGGCACGGCCGACTGGGACGCCATCGCCCGCCTCAAGGAGCATGTGCCGGAGATCCCGGTGCTCGGCAACGGCGACATCTGGTCGGCCGCCGACGCGGTCCGCATGATGGACGAGACGGGCTGCGACGGCGTCGTCGTCGGCCGCGGCTGCCTCGGCCGCCCCTGGCTCTTCGGTGACCTGGTGGCGGCCTTCGAGGGCACGGGCGCGCCCGAGGCGCCGGGCCTGCGCGAGGTCGCGGCCGTGATGCTCCGCCACGCGACGCTGCTCGGCGAGTGGATCGGCGACGAGTCGCGCGGCGTCATCGACTTCCGCAAGCATGTGGCCTGGTATCTGAAGGGCTTCGCGGTCGGCTCGGAGATGCGCAAGCGTCTCGCGATCACCTCCTCGCTGGCCGAACTGGAGGACGGGCTCGGTGAGCTCGACCTCGACCAGGAGTGGCCGACGGGCGCGGACGGCCCACGCGGCCGTACGTCCGGCAACAACCGCGTGGTCCTGCCGGACGGCTGGCTGAAGGACCCGTACGACTGCGCGGGCGTGAGCGAGGAAGCGGAGCTGGACACGTCGGGGGGCTGATCAGCCCGACGCGTGGCTGCCGGTCCGTCCGGTGCGCGGCCGTCGGTCCGCTCGGCGCGCGGCTGGTGGTCCGTCTGGCGTGTGGCTGGTGGTCCGTCCGGCGCGTGGCTGGTGGTCCGTCCGGTGCGCGGCCGTCGGTCCGCTCGGCGTGCGACCGGTGGTCCGTCCGGTGCGCGACCATCGATCCGACCGGCGCGTGGCTGGCGGTCCGCCCGGCGCGTGGCCGTCGGGCTGCTCGGCGCGCGGCCGGTGGTCCGCTCGGTGCGCCGCCGGTGGGCCGACCGGCGCGTAGGCGTCAGTTCGGTCGGCGTCGCGTGGCCAGGAACATGCCGGTGGCGCAGGTGAGTTCGGCGACGACCAGGCGGGGGTCGCCGAAGAGCCGCTCGCGCAGGGCGGTGATCCGGGTGTAGCTCTCGGGGTGGGTGGCGTCGGCGATGTCGTCGATCAGCAGCGTGCCGCCGGGCCGCACAGCGTCGACGACGTCGGCGAGGCCCGTCGTCTTGGCGCTCGGGGTGTCGGCGAAGACGAGATCGAACGTGCCCTGGTCGGCGATGAGTTCAAGGGCGTCGCCCACCAGGACGGACACCCCGGGCGGCAGCCCCGCGGCGCGCACCGCCGCGGCCCGCTCGGCGTCCAGCTCCACGCTGAGCACCTCGACGTCCTCGCGCGCCCCGAGCCCGTGCGCGATCCAGGCCAGGCCCATCCCCGCCCCGGTCCCCGTCTCCAGGATGCGCCCGCCCGCGGGCACCGCCGCCGCGAGTACGGCGAGGAGCGCGCCGACCTCGGGGTCCGACGACTTGTCGAACCCCAGTTCCCGTTCGCGGTCGTGGGCCAGGGCGACGCCGGGCGGCACCCGCACGGCGGCCTGTGCGTCGGTGCTCCGCTGGAGCCGGTCCACCTCGGCCGTGGTCAGAGGGTGGTCGAAGGTCAGGGTGACCCGGCTCGGACGCGCGGTCCTTCGCGCCTGTTCGCCTTGGCCCTGCGGAAAATCGAATTGAGTCATGATGGCCTCTTTCTCCTTTCCTCCCGCTCAGTCATGAGGACCGTAGCCCATGGGCCGGAACTATCACCTTTCGTAATCGTGCCGTTAACGACAGACCGGAACAGGAAGGGAAACGATCTCCACAGGCAGAGGCGCCGTACATTTTGGGACGATTTCAAGGTATAGCTCGGCGTCGGCACCGTGCTCAGCCGAACCATGGCGCACACCATCCCCTGGCGGCCCACCCGTGATGAGCTTTGGCCATTAAAATCGCGTGGCTTGTTCCGGCGGGCGACCAGAATTCGAACCACCTGTTCTCGTTGACCACCCCGAACTCCGCTCGTAGATTGCCTGTCGAAGGAGACTCTTCCTTTCCGTTTGAACGGAGTCGTCATGAGCGAATCGGAATCCCCCCAGGAACCGGAATCCCCCCAAGAGCCGGAAACCGCGCAGGCTCTCACCGCGGTGACCCTCGTCTTCGGCCGTGAGATCTCGGAGGAGGAAGCCCAGGAGATGCAAGCGCAGCACGACGCACTGCGCGCCGTCGTCCAGCCGCAGTTGCCGGACCACCACGACCACGACCACGCCGCGGAAGTCTGACCCTTCCACGCACCGATCACCGATCACGCACCGATCACGCACCGTTCACCGATCAGGGCAGAGGTCGATTCCCATGACAGAGATGTCCGCGTTCGATGCCGTTCTGTCGCAGGGTCGACCGTTCGGCGACAGCTCCTATGTGCACGAACAGATGCGCGGCGCCCACCTGCACCGTCTGAAGAAGATCGCCGACCGGCTCCCCGCCGCCCGGCGCCTCCTCGACGCACTCGCCGGCGCCGACCGGCATCAGGAGTACCGTGCCCTGGGCGATCCCGTCGTCCGCTGTGTCATCCAGCAGTCGCTGGCCCGCGTCACGGTGGGTGCCGAGGTCGTGCTGCCCCTCGCGCTCTGCGAGGAGATCCTCGACGCGACCGCACACCACCTCGACACCGGGGCCGCCGACGGGCCGTCGGAGGCGGGCGCCACCGAGGCGCAGCGCCTCGACCCGGCGGCGGGCCCGGCCTGGTTCTGGCATCCGGAGCGCCGCGACGACGTCTTCGCGCAGGCTTTCCGGATGCTGATCGCAAGGGAGTTCACCGACCAGATCTGCGCACCCACTCCCGCCGATGTCGCGGTACTGCGGAAATCCGCGGAACTGCTCCGGGAAATCCTTCCCGAGACGTCCCGCAGCGCCCTGCACCACACCCATGTGATCGGTATTTCCCCTGGTGTCGGTGCCTGGACGAGGAAATCCTCCACGTCCCAGTTCCGAATGGCCGGAATTTTCTTCCTGAACCAGAAACTGCTCACGAACCCGTGGTGGGTCGCGGAGCATATTCTGCACGAATCGCTGCACCAGAAGCTCTACGACTTCCGGCACGCGCACTCCTTGCTCGTACGCGATGTGGAAAACGACCACGGACTCCCCGACGAGGTACGGCAGTTGACCTCGCTCTGGAATTCACCGGGCCTGGCCGGAACCAACCGATGGGACCCGCACCGCTCCATCGCGGCCTTCCACGTGTACGTCCATCTGTCGCTCTTCTGCACCCTCGCGGAACGCCGCGCCCCCGCACTGGAGAGCACATACGGGCCGGTCGACGCTCCGCACCCCATGACATCGGGCCGCAACGCCTTCGAACGGGCCCACTACCTCGGCGAGCAGCTCCGCGCCACCACCTGGCCCGAACTGGGCCTGGCGGGACGGGGCCTGGCCGACTGGCTGACGTCGATCCTCCAGGCGCTCGACCCCGCGCCCCCACCGCCGGGCGCCACGCTCCACCTGCTCCTGCACCGCTATCTGCGCGAGGCGGCCAAGGCCCGAAAGGCCCTCCCGAACCCCACCCTTGAGCGAAGGCTGGCGGCGCTCGCCGAGGTGGAGGCGGTCTCGGCGCACGCGATCCTGGAGGCGACGGGCACGCCCACCGACGGACTCGCCAAGTCCCTGGCCGCCGCCCCCGCCTTCCCGGACCTGCGCCACGTCATCGCCACAACCCTCACCACCCTGGCCCCGGACGGCTACAGCCTCAACTCCCTCTCCCCCCACGCCCCCAGGCACCCGGACGACATGGTCCGCGACATGGTGGAATCCTCCAGCCACGCACTGGCGACGATGCGGGAGATCGCGTAACGCACGTAACGCACGTAGCGCCACCTGACCTGAGTGCTCCGTTGGGCAGAAGCGGGCAGATTGGGGCCGTGGAACTTCGAGGACATAAGTTGACGGCATGGTGCAGGGGGAGAACTCCGCGGTGCAGACCATGCCGCAGGAGCAGCAGAGAAGGGGGCGGCATGCCGCCCGGCGGAAGAAGGACAAGGGCGGGCTGGCTCGTTCGTCCTTACTGATGGCCGTTGGCACCGTGGTGTCACGAGCGACGGGGCTGATCCGTCAGGTGCTGCAGGCCGCGGCGCTGGGCACGGGCTTGCTGGCCAGTACGTACAACACGGCGAACACGGTGCCGACGAGTCTGTACACGCTGCTGATCGGCGGCGCGCTCAATGCCGTGCTGGTGCCGCAACTGGTGCGGGCCAGGACGACGCAGCCCGACGGCGGTCGGGCCTACGAGCAGCGGTTGGTCACGCTCGTGGTGTGCGTGCTGGGTGTGGGGACGGCGCTGGCAGTGTGGGCGGCGCCGCAGATCGTGGGCCTGTACATGCGGGACACCCCGGACAGCCATGAGGCGTTCCAGCTGACGGTGACGTTCGCCCGGTTCCTGTTGCCGCAGATCTTCTTCTACGGCCTGTTCAGCATCTATGGGCAGGTGTTGAACGCCCGCGAGAAGTTCGGCGCGATGATGTGGACCCCGGTGCTGAACAATGTCGTGCTGGTCGGCATGTTCGCCGCCTATCTGGGGCTGATGGCGGTGCCCGACCGGGTGGAGGACATCACCGCCGACCAGGTGTGGTTGCTGGGGATCGGGACGACGACGGGCATCGCCGTACAGGCCCTGGCGCTGATCCCGTTCGCCCGGGCGGCCGGTTTCCGGTTCCGCCCGCGATTCGACTGGCGGGGCACCGGCCTGGGCAAGAGCGTCCACGCGGCGAAGTGGACGCTGCTGTTCGTCCTGGCCAACCAGGTCGCCCTGACCGTCGTCACGAACTACGCCAACGCCGCCGACCAGGAGCTGCCGCAGGCCGGCGCGGGCTACTCGGCCTACACCTACGCGCAGACCATCTGGATGCTGCCGCAGTCGATCGTGACGGTGTCCCTGGTGACGGCGCTGCTGCCACGTATGAGCCGGGCCGCCGCCGAGGGGCGCATCCCGGATCTGCGCGCGGACCTCTCCCGGGTGCTGCGGATCAGCGGCGTGGTCATCGTGCCGGCTGCCTTCCTCTTCCTCGCCTTGGGGCCGCAGATCGCGTCACTGCTGTTCGCCCACGGAGCGGCGGACGCCGACTCGGTCCGCCCGTTGGGCTACATGCTGCAGGCGTTCGGGCTCGGGCTCATCCCGTTCTCTGCCCAGTACCTTCTGCTGCGCGGCTTTTACGCGTTCGAGGACACCCGCACTCCGTTCTTCATGGCGGCTTGGATCGCGGGGGTGAACATTGCCCTGGCCACGGCCTGCCATCTGCTGCTGCCTGCCCGGTGGGCGGTGGTCGGCATGGCCGCGGCCTACACCCTCTCCTACGTGGCCGGTCTCGCCCTCACCGCGTATCTGCTGCGCAGACGGCTCGGGGGCCGCATCGACGACGGCGGCCTGCGCCGCACCTACGCAAAGGTGTTCTGCGCCGCGGGCCCGGCTGCCGGGCTGGGCTGGGTCGTAGCGCGTGCGTGCGCGGACCTGGGTGGTGGAACGTGGCCTACGGCCGTGGCACTGGCTGCCGGAGTGCTCGTGACAGCCCTGGGGTATCTCCTTCTCGCCCGGCTGATGAAGGTCGACGAATTGCGTCGCCTGCCCGGAATGCGTTGAGGTCCAACCGCACCGAAGGGGCGGCACCCCCGCACAGGGTGCCGCCCCTTCATCGTGGACCGGAGCCGCCGCCGCATCGGTTGAGGGTCGGGGACACGGCGACAGCCCCGGAGCATCTACCGGCGCCGAACGCCTACCGGTGGTCGCTGCCCGTCGAGTGTGAGGCCGCGCGGCCCGCTTCCAGGCGGGCCACCGGGATGCGGAACGGCGAGCAGGAGACGTAGTCCAGGCCCACCTCGTGGAAGAAGTGCACGGACTCCGGGTCGCCGCCGTGCTCGCCGCAGACGCCGAGCTTCAGGTCGGGGCGGGTCCGGCGGCCGGCCTCGACCGCGTCCCGCACCAGCTTGCCGACGCCGTCCTTGTCGATGGTCTCGAAGGGGGAGACCCCGAAGATGCCCTTCTCCAGGTACGCGGTGAAGAACGAAGCCTCCACGTCATCCCGCGAGAAGCCCCAGACGGTCTGCGTGAGGTCGTTCGTACCGAAGGAGAAGAACTCGGCGGCCTCCGCGATCTGGTCGGCCGTCAGCGCGGCGCGCGGCAGCTCGATCATCGTGCCGAGCGCGAGCTTCAGGTCGACGCCGGTGGACTCGATCACCTCCGCGATGACCTGCTCGGCCTCCTCGCGGACGATCTCCAGCTCCTGGACCGTGCCGACGAGCGGAATCATGATCTCCGCGCGCGGGTCGCCCTTGGCGTTCTTCCGCTCGGCGGCCGCCTCGGCGATGGCCCGCACCTGCATGGTGAACAGGCCGGGGATGACGAGGCCGAGGCGCACACCGCGCAGGCCCAGCATCGGGTTCTGCTCGTGCAGACGGTGGACCGCCTGGAGCAGGCGCAGGTCGTTCTCGTTGGCGTCCTTGCGGGACTCGGCGAGGGCGACGCGCACGGACAGCTCCGTGATGTCCGGGAGGAACTCGTGCAGCGGCGGGTCCAGCAGGCGGACGGTGACCGGCAGGCCGTCCATCGCCTCGAACAGCTCGACGAAGTCCCGCTTCTGGAGCGGCAGCAGCTCCTTCAGCGCGTCCTCGCGCTCGTCGTCCGCGTCGGCGAGGATCAGCCGCTCGACCATCTCGCGGCGCTCACCGAGGAACATGTGCTCGGTGCGGCACAGGCCGATGCCCTGCGCGCCGAAGCGGCGGGCGCGCAGCGCGTCCTCGGCGTTGTCGGCGTTGGCGCGCACCCGCAGGCGCCGTACACGGTCCGCGTACGCCATGATCCGGTGCACGGCGGCGACCAGCTCGTCGGCGTCGTCGGCGCCCGCGTGCATGCGGCCCTCGAAGTACTCGACGACGGGGGAGGGGACCACCGGCACCTCGCCGAGGTAGACCTTGCCCGTCGAGCCGTCGATGGAGACGACGTCGCCCTCCTCGACGACGGTCGTGCCGACCGTCATCCGGCGCCGCTTGGTGTCGACCTCCAGGTCCTCCGCGCCGCAGACACACGTCTTGCCCATGCCGCGCGCCACCACGGCGGCGTGCGAGGTCTTGCCGCCGCGGGAGGTCAGGATCCCCTCGGCGGCGATCATGCCGTCGAGGTCGTCGGGGTTGGTCTCGCGGCGGATCAGGATGACCTTCTCGCCGGAGCGCGACCACTTGATCGCGGTGTACGAGTCGAAGACCGCCTTGCCGACCGCGGCACCCGGCGACGCGGCGATCCCGCGCCCGAGCTGCTCGACCTTGGCGCCGTCGTCGAAGCGCGGGAACATCAGCTGGGCGAGCTGCGCGCCGTTGACGCGCTGCAGCGCCTCGGCCTCGTCGATCAGACCCTGGTCCACGAGCTGCGTCGCGATGCGGAAGGCGGCACCGGCGGTGCGCTTGCCGACGCGGGTCTGGAGCATCCACAGCTGGCCGCGCTCGATGGTGAACTCGATGTCGCAGAGATCCTTGTAGTGCGTCTCAAGGGTCTCCATGATCTGCATGAGCTGGTCGTACGACTTCTTGTCGATCTGCTCCAGATCGGCGAGCGGCACGGTGTTGCGGATGCCCGCCACGACGTCCTCGCCCTGCGCGTTCTGCAGGTAGTCGCCGTACACGCCCTGGTGGCCGCTGGCCGGGTCGCGGGTGAACGCGACGCCCGTGCCGGAGTCGGGGCCGAGGTTGCCGAAGACCATCGAGCAGACGTTGACGGCCGTGCCGAGGTCGTGCGGGATGCGCTCCTGGCGGCGGTAGAGCTTGGCGCGGTCGGTGTTCCACGACTCGAAGACCGAACGGATCGCGAGGTCCATCTGCTCGCGCGGGTCCTGCGGGAAGTCCCGCCCGGCCTCCGTCTTGACGATCTTCTTGAACTTGGTGACCAGCTTCTTCAGATCGGCCGCTTCGAGGTCCGTGTCGACGGTGACCTTCTTGGCCTCCTTGGCCTTCTCCAGCGCGTCCTCGAACAGGTCGCCGTCGACGCCGAGGACGGTCTTGCCGAACATCTGGATGAGCCGGCGGTAGGAGTCCCACGCGAAGCGGTCGTCGCCGGACTGCTTGGTGAGCCCGGTGACGGACTTGTCGGAGAGCCCGATGTTCAGGACCGTGTCCATCATGCCGGGCATCGAGAACTTGGCGCCCGAGCGGACGGAGACGAGCAGCGGGTCGTCGGCCTGACCCAGCTTCTTGCCCATCTTCTTCTCCAGGGCGTCGAGGTGCGCACTGACCTCGTCGCGCAGCGCCGCCGGCTCCTCACCGCTGTCGAGGTACGTCTTGCACGCCTCGGTGGTGATGGTGAAGCCCGGAGGGACGGGCAGCCCGAGGTTGGTCATCTCGGCGAGGTTCGCGCCCTTGCCGCCGAGAAGGTCCTTGAGTTCCTTGTTGCCCTCGGTGAAGTCGTAAACGAACTTCACCCCCTCGGTCGCCTCGGTCGTCTCACTCGTGTGAGCTACGTGGAGATCTTTGTTTTCCGACACGGGTCTCGACTCCTCGAGGACTCGGTGGCTGCCCTGACGGCGAGGAACATACCCAGATCGAAGGCGTGTGGGTACGTCCACTTGCGCGTCATGCGGCCGTAACCACCCGTCCGCCGCTAGATCGAAAGTGACTCAGCGGTAGGGGGACGTGGGCGCGTGCCTTCAACTCTTGAAGACGCAACCCCCGTAGAACCTGCGAAACGCTCAAACGAGCGGAAAGATCTCAGATGTGAGTTCACGTCCTGAATGATCGAGCATTGGCACTGAGTGCCACTCCTTGGAGAAGTGCAGCCGCGCTTTGAGTGCTCATGTGAGCGCAAGGTCTATCAGGGGTGGCGAGAATCACGCTGTCCGAAGCGTCTCCATGTCACCATCCGGACGCTCCCGGTCACTGGGGGAGATGCGGCGAGGCGGGCTTCGGGGTCGCGTCACAGGCCCAGCGCGGCGAGCCTCTCCTCCGCCCGCCGCGGGGCGTACAAGTGCTCCACCACGAGTGTTCCCGCGCCGATCAGCGCCGCGCGCTCGCCCAGGCGCGAGGTGACGACGTCCAGGTGGGCGGTGGAGCGGGGCAGCGCCCGCTGGTAGAGCAGTTCACGGACGCCGGTGAGGAAGGGAGTTCCGGCCAGATCTCCGGCGATCATCAGAACGCCCGGGTTGAGGAGCGTCACCACGGTCGCCAGGACCTCGCCGACCTGCCGTCCCGCCTCGCGCGCAAACCCCACGGCCTCCGGGTTCCCCGCCTCGAGGAGTGCCCGCACATCTGAGCCGGAGGCCGCCGGTATGCCCGCCTCCGTCAGTCTGCGGGCCACGGCGCGGCCGCTGGCGACGGCGGCGAGACAGCCGTAGGAGCCGCACTTGCACAGTGCGTCCGCTCCCTCGGGCACCCGGATGTGGCCGATGTCGCCGGCGCCGCCGTCGATGCCGCGGTAGACCGCGCCGTCCACCACGACGCCCGCGCCGATCCCCGTCGAGACCTTGACCAGGGCGAAGGCGGCGCAGTCCGGGTAGTGGGCGTGCTGTTCGGCGTACGCCATGAGGTTGGCGTCGTTGTCGACGAGGACGGGAAGCTCGGCGAGGTCGGGGAGGTCGGGGAGGTCGGGAAGCCCGGCGAGAGCGGGGAGGCCGGGGAGGTCGGCAGGGATGGGGAGGCTGGTGGGGACGCCGCCCGTGGGTGTGCCCGCGGGCGTGTGTTCGGCGGCGGGGGCGGCTCCGGTGGGTGTACTCGGCTGAGTGTGTGTGGTGGCGGGGGTGGCTTTCGTGGGTGTGCCCGGTTGAGCGTGTGTGGTGGCGGGGGTGCCGCCCGTGGGTGTGCCCGCGGGCGTGTGTTCGGCGGCGGGGGCGGCTCGCGTGGGTGTGCCCGGCTGAGCGTGTTCGGCGGTGGGGGTGGCTTTCGTGGGTGTGTCCGGCTGAGTGTGTGTGGTGGCGGGGGCGGCTCGCGTGGGTGTGCCCGGTTGAGCGTGTTCGGTGGCGGGGGTGGCTTCCGTGGGTGTGTCCGGCTGAGTGTGTGTGGTGGTGGGGGCGCCGCCCGTGGGTGTGCCCGCGGGCGTGTGTTCGGCGGCGGGGGCGGCTTCCGTGGGTGTGCCCGGCTGAGTGCGTGTGGTGGCGGGGGCGGCTCGCGTGGGTGTGCCCGGCTGAGCGTGCTCGGCGGCAGGGGCGGCGCCCATGCGCGTGCTCGGCTGAGCGTGTTCGGTGGCAGGGGTGCCGCCCATGCGCGTACCCGGTCGCGTGTGCTCGGCGACCGCCCGGCGCAGGCGGCCCCGTATGTCGTAGCCGTCCCAGCCCGGCATGATCGGCGGCTGGACGACGCGGCCCGTCCCGGTGTCGACCGGACCAGGTACGGCGAGCCCGATGCCGCAGACCGACGCGGCGGGGTGCCCGGTCTCGCGCAGCAGCTCGCCGAAGCGGGCGCCCAGCTCGTCGAGGACCGCGTCGGGCCCGTCCTCGACGGCGAGGGGACCGGCCCGCTCGGCGATGATCTCGCCGCCGAGGGTGAGCAGGGCGGTACGGGCGTGCCGGGTCTCCAGGTCGGCGGCGAGCACGACGGCATGCGCCTCGTCGAACTCCAGCCGGATCGCGGGCCGCCCCCCGAGCGGCGAATCCACCGGCCCCCCGCCGCCCTCCCGCACCCACCCGGCCCGGAACAACCGCCCGAGCCGCTGCCCCACCGTGGCCCGCGACAGCCCGGTGACCTCCTGCAGCGCCCCGCGCGTGGTGGCCCGCCCCGTGCGTATGAGCTCCAGCAACTCCCCGGCGCCGGGCTGACCGGCGGCGGCCCGGGGCCGGGAGCGGGAGGCGGAGGTGGTGGGGGCGGAGGGCGCCGATTCAGCGGCGGCCGACGCCGGGCCTTGCGCGGCCATGGCGCGCTCCCTGTCGGCGACGCCGTCTCCCCTGCCTCCCATGTACCCCTCCCCGTTCGAACGTGTATCCGTCCGGCGCTCACCGTACGGGCGGTCCCGCCCCGAGCCGTACCTCAGGTCGCCCGACGGGCCCCGCACCCGCACTCCTTACCCGCACCCCTTGTGCTCGTCAACTCAGCGTTACATATTGGGTTTTGCGTACTAAGTAGGCGTAACTCTATGGTGGCCGACCTGGAACTGACGGGACGTCGACAGCCCTCGGGGAGATCCGCGTGGACCGCAGCACGACCACTCGCCCGCCCGCACATCCGCCCGCGCACCCGCCCGCACGCCGCACCACCGATCCGCTGCGGGAGCGCGCGGCCGAGGTGCTGTGGGCCAACTGGACGGGGACGTCGACCGTGCCGTCGCGGGCGCTCTATCCGCACCAGTGGTCCTGGGACTCCGCGTTCATCGCGATCGGGCTGCGCCATCTCTCCCCGCTGCGCGCCCAGTTGGAGCTGGAGACGCTGCTGTCGGCCCAGTGGGGCGACGGCCGCGTCCCGCACATCGTGTTCAACGACGCCGTCCCCCTCGACGCCTACTTCCCGAGCCCCGACTTCTGGCGCTCGACCACCGCCGGCCGCCCGGCCGGCGCCCCCGGCGGCGTGCAGACCTCCGGCATCGTGCAGTCCCCGGTGCACGCGCTCGCCGCCTGGCTCGTGCACCGCGCCGACCCCGGACTGTCCCGGGCCCGCTCCTTCCTCGCCCGCGTCCGGCCCCGCCTCACCGCCTGGCACCGCTATCTGCTGGACGCCAGGGACGCGGGCGGCGCGGGACTCGCCGCCGTGCTGCACCCGTGGGAGCAGGGCATGGACAACAGCCCGTGCTGGGACGGACCGTTGGGCCGCGTCGAGCCCGCGGCACCCGGTGCCTTCCGCCGCGCCGACCTGGACCACGGGGCGCCCGAGGACCGGCCGACCGACGCGGACTACGGGCGGTATGTGCGGCTCGCCGCGGAGTACCGCGACCGGGGGTATGCCGACACCGCCGACCCCGGCGCGTTCTCCGTGGAGGACCCTTCCTTCAACGCCCTGCTGATCGCCTCGGAGTACGCCCTTGCCCTGATCGGGGACGAGCTGGGCGAGCCGCCGGAGCGGGCGCGGGCGAGGAAGGAGCGGGCCCGGGAGCTGACGGAGACCCTCGTGGCCCGCCTGTGGGACCCGGCCAGGGAGCTGTTCCTCTGCCGCGACCTGCGCTCCGGCGAACTCATCACCGAACGCGGCGTCACCGGCCTGATCCCCCTCGTGCTGCCCGCGCTGCCGCCCGGCATCGCCGCCGCCCTGGTGCGCACCGTCCGCGGCCCGCACTTCGGGCTCGGCGGCGCGACCCGGCTCGTGCCGAGCCACGACCTGACCGCACCCGCCTTCGACCCGCGGCGCTACTGGCGCGGCCCGGCGTGGTTCAACACCAACTGGCTTGTGGAGAGAGGGCTCCGGCTGCACGGGGAGGAGAGCTTGGCGGACGGGTTGCGCGAGTCCCTGCTCGACGTGGCGGGCGCGTCCGGCTTCGCCGAGTACGTGGATCCGTACACCGGCGCGGGATGCGGCGCACGCGGCTTCGGCTGGACGGCCGCGCTGACGCTGGACCTGCTGCACGACCGGCGCGGCGGGTTCTCCGCAGGGGGCTCGCGGGAGAAGGGGTGGGGGCATGAGTGAACGGCATCGGCTGCTGGTGCGGGGACGGACATTCGTGGCCGTCGGCACGGGCGGCGACATCAGCGGGGTCGGCGGGGCGCGCGGCGGCGGCGCGGGCCCGGACGGCCTCTTCGTACGGGACGCGCGTCATCTGAGCCGCTGGCAGCTGACCGTCGACGGGGCCGTGCCCGAGGTCCTCGCCCCGGTGGAGACCGCGGCCGCCGTGACCGGAGCGGCGCGCTGCGTGCTCGTACCGCGCGGCGGCCGCCAGGAGCCGCCCGCGTACACGCTCGTACGCGAACAGGCGGTCTGTGACGGCGCGTTCGTCGAGTCGCTGCGGGTCGTGAGCAACCGCCCGGTGCCGACCCGGGTGCGGCTCGCGCTGACCGTGGACGCCGACTTCACCGATCAGTTCGAACTGCGCGCCGATCACCGTACGTACGCCAAGCCGGGCGCCGTCAGGTCCCGGCGGCCGCTCGGCGGCGGCGACGGCGGCGGTGACAGCGGCGACGGCGAGGGCGTGCGGGGTGTCGAGTTCGGCTACCGGCGGGGTGAATGGTCGGCGCGGACGACGGTGACCGCCGACCCCGCTCCGGACGCCGTCGAGGAGACCGGCGGCGGCGCGCGTCGCCTCGTATGGACGCTGGAGGTCGATCCGCACGGCTCGACCGAGGTGGCACTGCGTGCCGCCGCGTATCCGCATGGGGCGGCCGGGCCCGACCTGCCCGACTCGCCCGCCGAGGCGGTACGTCAACTGGAGGCGTTGCAGGCGGACTTCGCGCCCGGCGTCACCCTGCCCACCCGGTGGCCCGCGCTCGCCGACGCCTGCGCGCGGGGCCTCGCGGACCTCGCGGTGCTCCAGGTCCCGGCGACGGGCCCGGACGGCGAGGAGCTGAGCGTGCCGGGCGCGGGAGTGCCCTGGTACCTCACGCTCCTTGGCCGCGACGCCCTGCTGACCTCGCTCTTCGCGCTGCCGTACGTACCGGGCCTGGCCGCCGCGACGCTGCCCGCGCTCGCCGCGACGCAGGCCACCCGGATCCACGGGGGCGCGGTCGCCCAGCCCGGCAAGATCGTCCACGAGGTGCGGCACGGCGAGCTTGCGCACTTCGGGCAGGTGCCGTTCGGCCGCTACTACGGCTCGGTCGACGCGACGCCGCTCTTCCTCGTGCTGCTCGGCGCGTACACGGAGCAGACGGCGGACCTCGCGCTCGCCCGCCGCCTGGAGCCGGCCGCGCGCGCCGCCGTCGGCTGGATGCTCGACCACGGCGGACTCACCTCGCGCGGCTACCTCGTCTACCGCGCGGACAAGGGCGGCCTCGCCAACCAGAACTGGAAGGACTCACCCGGCGCGATCTGCTCCGCCGACGGCAGCCGCGCGAGCGGGCCCGTCATGGCGGCGGGCGCGCAGGGCTACGCGTACGACGCCCTGTGCCGCACCGCCCGGCTCGCGCGGACCGTCTGGCACGACGAGGTGTACGCGGATCTGCTCGCCCAGGCGGCGGGCGATCTGCGGGACCGCTTCCAGCGGGACTTCTGGATGCCGGGGCAGGGCTTTCCCGCGCTCGCCCTGGACGGCGAGGGCCGCCAGGTCGACGCGCTGGCCTCGGACGCCGGGCACCTGTTGTGGTCCGGGCTGCTCGACAAGGAGTACGGCGAGGCGGTGGGCCGGCGGCTCCTGGAGCCGGACTTCTTCTCGGGCTGGGGCGTACGGACGGTCGCGGCCGGGCAGGCGGCGTTCCATCCGCTGTCGTACCACCGCGGTTCGGTGTGGCCGCACGACAACGCGCTGATCGCGCTGGGCCTCGCCCGCTACGGCCTGCACGACGAGGCCCGCACCGTCGCCCACGGCCTGCTCTCCGCCGCCACCACCGCCGGCGGCCGCCTCCCGGAGGTCCTCGCGGGCTACGACAGGGCGGCGTATCCGGTACCGGTCCCGTACCCGCACGCCTGCGTCCTGGAATCCCGCTCGGCGGCGGCGCCGCTGGCGTTGCTCACGGCGGTTGGCGGGTGACGGCCCGACCTCAGTCGTCGATCCCCGACCTCTCCACCCCCGCCACGATCCACCGCTGGAAGAACAGGAAGACCACCAGCAGCGGCACGATCGACACGGCAGCCGCCACGAACAGCTCGTGCAGGCGGATGACCTGCGACGTGGTGAAGGTGGCCAGCGCCACCTGGACCGTCCACGCATCGCGGTCCTGGCCGATCACCAGCGGCCACAGGAAGGAGTTCCACGCGCCGATGAACACGATCGTGCCGACGGCCGCGAAGACGGGCCGGGAGTTCGGGACGACCACACGCCAGTACGTACGCCAGTAGCCGAGCCCGTCCACGCGCGCCGCGTCCTCCAGCTCCCGGGGGAAGCCCAGGAAGTACTGCCGGAAGATGAAGCACGCGAAGGCCGAGAAGAGCGTCGGGACGATCAGGCCGCGCAGGGTCGAGACCCAGCCGAGCGACGAGACCAGGACGAAGCTCGGTACGAAGGTGACGGCGGCCGGGACCATCATCGTGCCGAGGATCGCGTAGAAGACGCGGTCGGCGTGGCGGTAGGGGATGCGCGCAAGACCGTATCCGGCGAGCGAGGCGAGGACGAGCGTGCCGAGGGTCGTCGCGACCGCGATCAGCGTCGAGTTGAGCAGGGCGCGCGCCATCGGCACGGTCGGGTCGTCGAAGAGCTCGGAGAGGTTCGACCAGTGCAGGGTGGAGGGGAAGAAGGTCCAGTCGGGGGACGTGATGTCGTCCTCGGACGCGAGGCCGTTGCGTACGAGGAGGTAGAAGGGGATCAGGAACAGCAGCGCGAGGGCGATGAGCAGTACGACCCGCAGCGCGCGGCCCACCCGGACCAGGGCGTCGTCCATCCTTCTCAGTCCTCCTTCCTGCCGAGGCCGAACCAGCGCGCCTGGCCGACCGTCACCACCGCGATGATCAGCGCGAGGATCACCGCGCCCGCGCTGCCGAGCCCGAGGTTCTGCCCCTGGCCGAGCGCCGTGTAGTAGAGGTAGACGAGCGGCGGGCGGGCGTAGGGCGGATAGCCGCGGGAGTCGGAGAGCAGGTTGTAGAACTCGTCGAAGGCCTGGAAGGCGTTGATGACGAGCAGCAGCGTCACGGCGATCGAGGTCGCGCGCAGCTGCGGAAGCGTGATGTGGCGCAGGACCTGCCAGCCCGGCCGCGCCCCGTCCACGGCCGCCGCCTCGTAGAGGGTCGGGGAGATCCTCTGGAGGCCCGCAAGGAACAGGATCATGTAGAAGCCCGCCTGCAGCCAGAGCCGTACGGTGACGATGACCAGCCAGTACCAGGGCGGTTCCGTGGTCGAGAGCCAGGCGATCTGCTCGGCGCCGAACCAGCCGAGGACGGTGTTGGCGAGCCCGAACCGCACCCCGTTGAAGATCGACAGCTTCCAGACCATCGCCGCCACGACGTAGCTGCACGCCGCCGGGAGGAAGAAGACCGACCGGAAGAACGCCTGCGCGCGGCGGACGCGGTTCACCATCAAGGCGAGCGCGAGCGACAGCACGAAGGTCGTCGGGACGATGAACGCCGAGAAGACCGCGAAGGTGACGAGGCTGTCGGTGAACGCGTCGTTCCGCAGCATCGACGTGTAGTTGTCGAGACCGACGAATGCGTCGGGCGAGACCGTGTTGTGGGCGTCGAAGAAGCTGAGGTACACGCTCCAGGCGAGCGGTACGTACGTGAAGAGGACCAGGCCGAGCGCGAAGGGACCGACGAAGACCCAGAACCACAGGGTGCGGTTCTGGGTGCCGAGCACCCGCCTCACGGCTTCTTCTTGACGCGGTCGAGCTCCGCCCGCACCTCGCGCACCACCGACTTCAGCTCGCTCTCCGGATTCGCGCCGGACTTGATGATCCGGCTCAGCGCGTCCTGGTACGTGGTGCGGCTCGCGGGTGTCCACAGCAGCGGCTCGGCGTAGCCGTACTCGGTGGAGTAGCGCACGGCGTCCGCGGCCGGGCCCTCCTTCAACTTGCCGGCCTTCTTCGCGAGGGAGAGCCTGGCCGGGATGTGGAAGCCGTAGGAGAGCGCGAAGTCCTCCTGGTACTCCGTCCTGTCGATCCACAGCCACTTCAGGAAGTCCTTCGCCTCCTTCTTGTGATCGCTGCGGGCGCTCACGGCGGCGCCGTACGCCCCGACGGGCAGCGCGGGCTTCCCGCCGGGCCCGTCGGCGGGCAGCGCGAGGACGCCGAAGTCGTCACCGAACTCCTTGCGTACGGCGGGCAGCGCCCACAGGCCGCACCACTGCATGGCGGTCAGCTCCTGCGTGAACGCCGACGGGTCCGACCAGTCGGCGGGCGCGCCGAGCAGCAGCGACTTGTCGGCGTACAGCTGGCGCAGCTTGCCGAGGGTGCGGGCGGCCGCCGGGTCGTCGAAGCCGACCTCGCCGTCCTGTGTGACGGAGGAGAGGCCCGCCGCGTACAGCGGGGTGATGCCGAGCGCCCCCGCCCCACCGTCGTTGCCGAGGAAGAGACCCTTGACCGTCTTCGTCGTCAGCGCCTTCGCCGCGTCGACCAGCTCGTCCAGGCTCCGCGGCGGCCGCACGCCCGCGTCGTCGAGCAGGCTCCTGCGGTAGTAGAGCAGGTGCATGTCGACGACCTGGGGGACCGCCCAGATCTTCCCGTCGTACGTCTTCGGGGCGAGCGCCACCGGGTTGAAGTCGTCCTTCACACCGTCGAAGAGGTCGGTCAGATCGACGACCTGCCCGCCCCGGATCTGGTCCAGTGTCGGGCCGTTGACCTCGAAGACGTCGGGTCCGGAGTCGGTCAGCAGGGCCGCGGCGGTCTGCTCGTCGTAGTTCCCGGGCCGCCACTGCACGCTGACGTCCGCCTTCTCGTACGCGGCGGCGTACCGCTTCACGGCCTGCTCGGTGCCCGCCTCGCCGTACTGGTGGTACCACTGCGCGAGCCGCGGGCCCTTGCCGCCCGAACCTCCGCCGCCGCGGCCGGTGTTGGACCCGCACGCGGTGAGCAGCCCCAGCGACGCGCCGGTCCCGAGCAGTGTCCTGCGGCTGATGGTCATACTGGTCGTCCCCCTGCGTGTGTCGGTGTTCCTGTACGTGTCGACGTGTCGGCCCAACGATCAACCATGCGCGGTGATTACGACAGACGTGTTGCGGCCGAGTGTCGCCGTCAGCGCCGGGTGTCTCCGTCAGCGCCTCGTCAAGGTCCGCTTCTTCCGTGTATGCGACGCGTCAACGCCGACGCCGCGACCGCGCGGGCCGCCTTACGGTGCCGCACATGGGACACAACAGGACGACATGGGGCGCCGCCCGGCGCGGCGGCGTCGCGCCGGGGGCGGGGACGGGGGCGGGGGCGGACGACACGGTGACCGACCGGAGCCGGGCGGCGCACGTGCGGACCGCCGTCTTCTGCGCGGCGGCGCTCTTCGTGCTCCTGATCCTCCTCGACCTGGCCGACGACCGCAGCGTCGGCGTGGCCGGACTCGCCCTGTGGGCGGGGCTCGCCACGCTGCTGTACGTGGTGCTGCACCCCGTACGGGTGACGGCGGGCCCCGGCTGGCTCGCCGTCCAGGGCCTCGGGCGCCGCAGGCACGTCTGCACCGGTCTGCTGACCGCCGTGCGCTACAGCGAGGGCGTCGCCGCGCGCCTGGTCCTGTGCGACTCACTCGGCAACCGCGTCGAACTCGACCCGCAGATCCTCATCGACAACCCGCTGCTGCTCCACCGCCTTGACCGCGGCGCCCGCTACGCGCGCGAGGCGGGACTGCTCAGAACGGGCTGCGCCGAACTGCGGCGACTGACGACACGTGTGGACGGGGCGGCGGCGCGGGGCGTGTTCGAGGCGTCGGATCTGCGGTAGGCGAGGGGAGCGGGGCCTGCGGTAGGGGGAGGGCGGCACCGGCTCCCGGTCGAGGCGCTGGTCGAGGCGCTGGACGAGGCGCTGGACGAGGCGCCGGACGAGGCGGGTGCGGAGGAGCGGCTCGTGGTGGGTGGGCGTCCGGGCTGCCGCCGGCGGGGCGGTGGCGTGGGTCGCTCGTGGCGGCGAACGCGGGCCGCCCATGGCGGTGAACACAGGCCAGGGGGACCTTCGGCTCTGGATGAGGGTGGGGCGGGTGGGAAGACTGGGGCTATGGACATCGCCACCCGCGCCGACCTCGACGTACTGCTCCGCCGCTTCTACGCGGCCGCGTTCGCCGACCCGCTGATCGGGCCGTTCTTCACGGAGATCGCCGGGACCGACCTTGATGTCCACCTGCCGCGCATCACCGACTTCTGGGAGCGCGCGCTCTGGCGCACCGCCGACTACCGCCGCGACGCCTTCGCCCCGCACGCCGCCCTGCACGCGGCGCGCCCGCTCACCGCCGAGCACTTCGGCCGCTGGGTGCAGCTGTGGCACGCCGCGGTCGACGGGCTGCACCACGGCCCGGACGCGGACCGCGCGAAGGCGCAGGGGGAGCGGATCGCGCTCGCCATGCTGCGGCGCGTCGGCGGCAAGGACGCGTCCACCGCCGGGGACGGCCCCGGCTTCGTCCCGCTGGCGGCGGTGGAACTGCGTACAGCCGCATAGGGCCGCATAGGGCCGCGTACGGACCGGATCAGGCCGCCGCGCCTCCGTCTATGACCAGGTCCGCGCCGACCACGGAGCCGGATTCGTCCGACGCCAGGTACAGCACGGCCGCGGCGACCTCCTCGGTCGTCGAGACCCGGCCCAGCGGCGTCTGCTCCTTCATACGCGCCGCCCGGTCGGCCTCGGTCTCGCCGGGGCGGAACGACATGGAGGTGTCGGAGGAGCCCGGGCTGACGGTGTTGATGCGGACCCCGTCCCGGATGTGCTCCGCGGCGGCCGCGCGGCTCAGCGCGGAGACGGCCGCCTTGGTCGCCCCGTAGGCGGCCGTGCCGGGGACGCTCGTGTGGGCGCCCAGGGTCGAGCCGATGTTGACGATCGCGCCGCCCGCGGCCTGCGTGCGCATCTGCCGGACCTCGGCCTGGAGGGCCAGCAGGACGCCGGTGACGTTGATGTCGAGCATCGTGCGCCAGTCCTCCTCGGGCAGCTCGGCGACCGGCTGCCCGGCACGCAGGACGCCCGCGTTGTTGACGGCCACGTCCAGGGAGCCGAAGCGGTCCACGGCCGCGGCGACCAGGCCGGCGAGGTCCGCCGAGCGCGAGACGTCGGCGGTGACGGCGAGGGCGGTGCCGCCGGCGCCCTCGATGAGCGCGACGGTCTCCTTCAGGGAGGCTTCGGTGCGCCCGGCCACGACCACGTTCGCCCCCTCGGCGGCGAACGCGAGGGCGGTGGCACGGCCCAGGCCGGAGCCGCCGCCGGTGACGAGGGCGGTGCGGCCGGTGAAGCGGATACGGGTTGCTTCAGTCATGACAGAGCGCTCTTTTCTTGACCGGTCGGTCAATTATCAGGCCATGGAAAATTGGGCAGTAGGGCATGGAGAGGGAAGGAAGCCGGGCATGGAGGAGAAGGGGGTGGAACCGCTCCTCTACTCAAGGAGCTTCAGCGCCTGCTCCACCGCGTCCCGCACCCGCGCCGGATCCCCGGACACCTTGCCGACCACGCGCAGCCCCTGCATCAGGACGAGCAGCATGCGGGCGAGCGTCAGCGGATCGCGGTCCTCGGGCAGCTCGCCCTGGGCCCGCGCCCGGACCAGCGCGGAGTGCAGCAGGGTCTCGATGTGCTCCCAGTTCCGCTCGACGCGGCGCAGGGCCGCGTCGTCGTGGGGGCCGAGTTCGGCCGCGGTGTTGGTGATGAAGCAGCCGCAGCGGCGGTCCTCCTCCGAGGATGCCTCGCCGCCGAAGCGGCGCACGACCTCGCGCACCGCGGGCAGTGCGGGGCCCGGCTGGGACAGCGCGGCCAGCAGGCGGGGATTCTGGATCTCGGCGTACCGCTCAAGGGCCTTCAGATACAGCTCGTGCTTGTTGCCGAAGGTCGCGTAGATGCTGGCGCGCCCGATGCCGAGCGCCTCGACGAGGTCCGCCATCGACGTCGCCTCGTAGCCGCGCCGCCAGAACAGCTCCAGGGCTGACTGCAGCGCGGCGTCCGGGTCGAATTCCTTGGTCCTGGCCACGAACGAGACTCTACGGTTTTCTGGAACGATCGGTCAAGCAATGCGTACGGGTCAAGTAATACGTACGATCAAGTAATGCGTACGGGTCAAGCGATGCGTACGGGTCAAGCGATGCGTACGGGATGGACGGTGACCGCCACCTCGTCGTCGTCCAGGCACCGCCCCGTCTCCAGGTCGAACCGCTGCTTGAGAAGCGGCGAGGCGACGAACGGCCGGCCGCCCTGGGAGCCGAGCAGGCCCCGGGAGAGCACCGCGGCGCCCGTGAACGGGTCGCGGTTGTCGATCGCGTACGCGCGCCCCTCCCGGTCGAGGAAGAGCGCGGCCTGGCTGCCGTCGGGCAGCAGGGCCGCGAGGCCCCGGCCGGGCGTCAGCCGGGCGCGCTCGCAGACCTCGAACCAGTCGTCGGACACACGGAGTTGCACACGGGTGTCGGGGGTGGAGGGCATGGCGCTCATCGGGAGGCTCCTTCCAGGGGCCGCGGGCTGATGGAGAGCAGGGGCAGGTCCGGCTTGATCTGGTCCCGCTCCGGGACGAAGCCGACCGTCGGGTCCGGCACGCCCGGCGCGTTCACGAAGGAGACGAAGCGGG
The DNA here is from genome assembly GCF_053589195.1 of Streptomyces sp. NPDC003379. Lineage (NCBI taxonomy): Bacteria > Bacillati > Actinomycetota > Actinomycetes > Kitasatosporales > Streptomycetaceae > Streptomyces > Streptomyces sp. NPDC003379. Next base: position 32,324 of record NZ_JBSFRK010000035.1, read on the forward strand.
CGAGGCGCTCCGGGTCGTCGAGGGTCTCGGCCCACTCGTCGCGGTAGTGCGTGACGTGGTCGGCCATCAGCGCCTCCAATTCGGCGCAGATGCCGAGCGAGTCGTGGACGACCACGTCGCGTACGTGGTCGAGGCCGCCGTCGATCCGCTCCAACCAGGCGGCGGTGCGCTCCAGGCGGTCGGCGGTGCGGATGTAGAACATCAGGAACCGGTCGATGAGGCGGACCAGTTCGGCGTCGCTCAGGTCCTGCGCGAGCAGATCGGCGTGGCGCGGCGTGGCGCCGCCGTTGCCGCCGACGTACAGGTTCCAGCCGCTCGCCGTGGCGATCACCCCGAAGTCCTTGGACTGCGCCTCGGCGCACTCGCGGGCGCAGCCGGAGACCGCCGACTTCAGCTTGTGGGGTGCCCTGAGTCCCCGGTAGCGCAGCTCCAGGTCGATGGCCATGCGCACGGAGTCCTGCACGCCGTAGCGGCACCAGGTCTGGCCGACGCACGACTTCACCGTGCGCAGCGCCTTGCCGTACGCGTGTCCGGACTCGAAGCCCGCGTCCACCAACCGCGTCCAGATCATCGGGAGTTGCTCGACCCGGGCTCCGAAGAGGTCGATGCGCTGACCGCCGGTGATCTTCGTGTAGAGGCCGAAGTCGCGCGCCACCTCGCCGATGACGATGAGCTTCTCGGGGGTGATCTCGCCGCCGGGGATGCGGGGCACCACCGAGTACGAGCCGTTCTTCTGGAGGTTGGCGAGGAAGTGGTCGTTGGTGTCCTGGAGGGCCGCCTGTTCACCGTCGAGGACGTATCCCTCGGCGCCGATCGTCGGGGCCAGCGAGGCGATGATCGAGCCGACCGTCGGCTTGCACACCTCACAGCCCTCGCCGCCGCGCGCCGCCTCACGGCCGTGCCCGTCGAGCAGCGCGCGGAACGACGTGATCCGCAGGGCGCGCACGATCTCGTACAGCTCCTGGCGGGTCTGGGCGAAGCAGCCGCACAGCCCCTTGTCGCCGGACTGGGGAAGCAGCTGCCCGATGACCTTCACGCAACTTCCGCACCCCGTACCCGCCTTGGTGCACTTCTTCACCTCGGGCAGCGTGGCGCACGCCTGGATGGCGTCCTTGGTGACGTTGTGGCAGCTGCAGATCACCGCCGAACCGGGCAGCGACTCCGGGCCGAGCGCGACGGGGGCACCCGCGCCCTCGGGCAGCACCAACTGCTCGGCGGGCAGCGGCGGCACGGTCCCGGTGAGGGGGCGCAGCAGACCGTACGAATCCGCGTCACCGACCAGGATGCCGCCGAGCAGCTCACCGCCCGCGCCCATCACCAGCTTCTTGTACGTTCCCGAGCGCGAGTCGGAGTAGACGACGTCGAGGCAGCCGTCCGCCGTGCCGTGCGCGTCGCCGAAGGACGCGACGTCGACACCGAGCAGCTTCAGCTTGGTGGACAGGTCGGCGCCGGTGAAGCTGCCCTCCTCGGCGGCGATGGCGGCGGCCGCTGTCTGCGCCATCTCGTATCCGGGTGCGACCAGGCCGTACACGCGGCCGTCCGCCGCCTGCGCGCACTCGCCGATCGCGTACACGTCCGGGTCGCTGGTGCGGCACCGCTCGTCGACGGTGATGCCGCCGCGCTCGCCGACCGTGAGGCCGTGCTCGCGGGCGAGCTGGTCGCGCGGGCGGACACCCGCGGAGAACACCACGAGGTCGGTGGCGAGTTCGTTGCCGTCGGACAGCTTCATGGCGCTGACCGCGCCGTCCTCGCCCGTCACGATCTCCTGCGTGCCGGTGCCCGTGTGCACGGTCAGGCCCATGCCGGTGATGGTGCGGAGGAGCGCCGCGCCGCCGCCCTCGTCGACCTGGACCGGCATCAGCCGCGGCGCGAACTCCACGACGTGCGTGGCGAGGCCGAGACCGCGCAGCGCGCCCGCCGCCTCCAGGCCCAGCAGACCGCCGCCGACCACCGCGCCGGTCGTGGCGCGCTGCTTCGCGTACTCCTCGATCGCCAGCAGGTCCTCGATGGTGCGGTACACGAAGCAGCCCGTCGCGTCCTTGCCCGGCACGGGCGGCACGAACGGGTAGGAGCCGGTGGCCAGCACGAGCGTGTCGTACGTGAGTGTGCGGCCGGAGCGGGCCGTGACCGTCTTCGCCTCGCGGTCGAAGCTCTCGGCGGGCTCGTCGACGTACAGCTCGATGCCGTGCAGATCGAGGAAGTCATGGTCGGTGAGGGAGAGTTCGTCGGGGGTGCGGCCCGAGAAGTACGAGGTCAGCTGGACGCGGTCGTAGGCGGGGCGGGGCTCCTCGCACAGCACCACGATCCGGTGGCTCGCCGCGAGGCCGCGCTCGACGGCGGCCTCCAGGAAGCGCTGGCCGACCATGCCGTGGCCGACGAGCACGATCGTGGGGCGGTGCTGGGTCTGTGCGGTGTTCGGCTGGGGTGTCGGCATGTCAGCGGCCTCCGATGGGGGTCTGCCCTGCTCGAACGGAGTCGAGAGCTTGGGGATGGGTGAGCAGGTGGAGCAGGGGACTGTCGTCGTCGGGCAGCGGGTCGTCGGCCTCCCAGGCGCGGGCCAGCGCGCCCACCGAGGCGAGGTCGCCCAGCAGGACGCCGCCGACGAGGCGGTCGCCGCGGACGACGACCTTGCGGTAGGTGCCGCGGGTGGCGTCGGCGAGCTGGATGACGTCGTCGTCGGGTTGCGGCTCGGGGTCGCCGAACGCGGCGAGGTCCAGGGGTCCTGGCCCCGCCAGGGTGAGACGGGTGAGCATGCGGCTGCCGGTGTAGGGGGCGGCGCTCTTGCCGGTGCTCGTGCCCGTGCTCTTGCCGGTGCTCGTGCCCGTGGTCCCGTCGGTGCTCTTGTTGGTGCTCTTGTTGGTGCTCTTGTCGGTGAGGGCGTCGGCGAGCGCGTCGGCCTGTTCGAGCGCCGGGGTCGCCAGGCCGTAGACGCGGCCCGCGTGCTCCGCGCAGTCGCCGATCGCCCTGATGTGCGGATCCGACGTACACAGCCGGTCGTCCACGACGATGCCCTTGCGTACGTCGAGACCGGCGGCCAGCGCCAGACCGGTGCGGGGGCGTACGCCGCAGGCCAGGACGGTCACGTCGGTGTCCAGCGCGTAGCCGTCGGCCAGCTCCACGTGGCGTACGGCGCCGTCCGTGACGCCGACGCCGCGCACCCGGCACTCGGTGTGCACCTCGACGCCCAGGCCGGTGAGGTGCGCCCGCACCAGCTCCGAGGAGGCCGGGTCGAGCTGGCGCTCCATGAGCCGCTCGGCCTGCTGGGTGAGGACGACCTGCGCGCCCCGCCGGGCCAGGGCGCGGGCCGCCGAGACACCGAGGAGCCCGCCGCCGATGACGACGACGCGGGTGCCCGGCGTCACGGCGGCGGACAGGGCCAGGCAGTCGTCCATCGTCCGGAAGGCGTGCACCCCGCCCGGCAGCTCGCGGGCGCCGGGCGCGAAGAGGCCGCGCAGGGGCGGCAGGACGGGGTTGGAGCCGGTCGCGAGGATCAGGGTGCCGTACGGGACGACGGTGCCGTCCTCGCAGTGCACGCGGCGCTCCGCGCGGTCGACGCGGACCACTCGGGTGCGGAGGGTGGTGGCCCGGGGGCTCGGCAGGGTGATCACGTCCGCGCCGTAGCGGCCCGCGAGGACCTCCGCGAGCAGGACGCGGTTGTACGGGGCGTGGTCCTCCTCGCCGATGAGTACGGTGTCGGTGCCCTTGGCACCGTCGGCACCACCGTCGGCGACGAGGCGTTCCGCTACGCGGGTGCCGGCCAGGCCCGCGCCGATCACCACTGCCGTGTCTGTCATGTTCAGCAGCCTGCGGGGTGGGTGTTTCCCGGTCGGGGCCGGGTTGTTTCTCTGCTGGAACGGAGCGCTCAGCGTCCGCCGGGTGGTGGTGTGAGGGGGCTGGGCCTGGGCCTGGCCTGTGCCTGTGCCGCCGCTTCGTGGGCGGATGCTCTCCCACCCGCCCGTTCGGAAGTCTCAGGAGATCCTCAACTCTCCGGGCTTTCGTGGACGGCGCGCTCTCCGCCTCCATAAGGTCGCGATCATGCCTGACATATCCCTGACCACGGTCGTCGTCCTCTGCCTCGCCGCCCTCGCGGCCGGCTGGATCGACGCCGTGGTCGGCGGTGGCGGACTGCTGCTGCTTCCCGCTCTGCTGCTCGGGCTGCCGGGCGGCACCCCGGCCGCGCACGCCCTCGGCACCAACAAGGCCGTGGCGATCGTCGGGACGGCGGGCGCCGCCGTGACGTACGTCAGGAAGACCCCGGTCGACGTGGCCATCGCCGTACGAATCGGTCTCGCCGCGCTCGCCGGGTCGATGGTCGGCGCCTTCTTCGCGGCGGGGATGAGCACCGACGTACTGAAGCCCGTGATCATGGTGGTGCTGGTCTCCGTCGGCGCCTTCGTCATCCTGCGGCCCGCCTTCGGCACCGCGCCCTCCGCCGAACCGGCCTCGCCGAAGCGGATCCTCGCCGCGATCGGCCTCGCGGGGCTCGGCATCGGCTTCTACGACGGTCTGATCGGACCCGGCACGGGCACGTTCCTCGTGCTCGCCCTGACCGCCGTGCTCCATCTCGACATGGTCTCCGCCTCGGCCACCGCCAAGATCGTCAACTGCTGCACCAACGCCGGTGCCCTCGCGATGTTCGCCTGGCAGGGCGCGATCCTGTGGCGACTGGCCGCACTGATGGCCGTCTTCAACCTCGCGGGCGGCATGTTCGGCGCGCGCACCGCGCTGAAGAAGGGCAGCGGTTTCGTCCGGGTCGTGCTCCTGACCACCGTCTTCGGGCTCGTGGTGAAGATGGCGTACGAGCAGTGGGTGGCGTGAGTGAGCAGCTTTTTCAGCGCACCGCCGTCAGATGCGCGAAGACCACCACGTTGCCCTGGTAGCCGGTCCGCTTCGAGTACTTCCCGCCGCAGGTGATCACCCGCAGCTCGGGCCGGGGAGCGGCGCCGTACACCTTCTCGTCGGGGAAGTCCTTGGCGTCGTACACCTCGTTCGCGTCGACCGTGAAGACGGCCACGCTGCCGTCCCTGCGTTCGACCTCGATCGTGCGGCCCTTGCGCAGCGCGCCCAGCTCGTAGAAGACGGCGGGGCCCTCCTGGTTGTCGACGTGGCCCGCCAGGATCGCGGTGCCCCGCTCGCCGGGCGTGGTGCCCGCCTCGTACCAGCCCGCGAGGTTCTTCCGCTCGGGCGGCGGCACGTCGAGGCTGCCCTGCCGGGTCAGGCCGAGCCCCATCAGGGGCGCGTCGACGCCGATCGCGGGGATCCGCACCCGGTCGGGCGGGGACGGCGGGAGCGGCGCGGTGCCCGGGTCGGGGCGCTGGGCACCGGGCCGAGTAGGGGCGGCCTGCTCCTCCTGCCCGGCCTGCTCCTCCCGCCCGGCCTGCTCCTCCTGCCCGGTCCGCGCGGCCTGCGCCGAGGAGGGCTGCGGCGGCGGGTGCGACGCGGTGCCGCTGCTCAGGAGCCACGCGCCGGAGCAGAGCGCCACGACGGTGACGGTCGCTATGACGGCGTTGCCGGTCCTCTTGCTCGTACCGGACTCGCGCATATGTCCCCCTCGGGGTCGGTCGGGCCGGGTCCCTCGTCCCCCTCCCCGCCCACGAGGGGACACGGGCCGGGAGGGGGCAGGGGCGGCGGTACCGGTGGACAGCGGAGGGTGTCCGTCAGATCCTGTCGCCTCTCGCCCGGCGATGCAGGAGCCAGGTACCGCCCGCGGCGGCGACGGCCAGGGCCGCCACTCCCGCCGCGGTCTGCACGGGGTCGGGACCGAGCGCGCCGCCGACCCCCGTCTTCACATGTCCCTTGGGATGCGGCTGCGGTCGCTCCCCGGCGGCCGCGGTGGAGGTGATCGTCACCACCAGATCGCCCGCGACCTGCTTGTCCTTCACGGCGGCGCCACCGGCCCCGGAGCACTTCACGACGATCTCGTACGTCCCCGGCTGCGCGGAGGGCGGCACCTCGAACCGCCCCGCCGCGTCCTCGGGGCGCGCGCCCGGCGCCAGGGTGAACGTCCCCGCCCCGACCGCGCTCGCGTCGCCCGTCGCGGTCCCTCCGGGGCCGCAGGCGGTGGTGTTCACGGTGACGGCGGAGCCGGGGGTGACGGTGGACGGCTGGATCTCCAGGCCCCCGACGGGCGCGGCGGGCACGGTTGGTGCGGCCGGCGCGGCGGTGGCGGGGGCGGCCAGGGCGCCCGTCACCGCTACGGCGAGCGCGGTACCGGACAGCAGGCGGGCGTTGCGCATGGTGCTTGTTCCTCCGAGGCCTTCGCGGGACACGGCCCGCGACACCCCCAAGTGCCGCTGCGTCGGTCGAACCCCGCTTTACCGAGGTAAGTGGCACTCGACGGCGCACGCCTCCTGATGAAGCGCCAGAATGCTGCCGAATGGCCGCCTTTCAACCCGGCGAGCCTTACGTTCCAGCAGGTCACCGGCTTCCGACGGCAAGAATCCGAAGAGCGGGCACGGCGGCTGTGAATGGGTGACCCCGCGCGGCGGCTGCGAGTGGGCGGCCCCGGGCGGTGGCTGCGAGTGGGTGACCCTGCGTGGCGGCTGTGAAGGGGGTGCCTTGGCGCGGCGGGCGTAAGTGGGCGGCCCCGGGCGGTGGCTGCGAGTGGGCGGCCACGCGTGGCGGCTGTGAAGGGGCGCCCCCATGCGGCAGCCGTGAAAGGTGATCCTGTGCGGCGGCTGTAAGCGGCCGACCCCGCTCAGGGGCTGCGAGCGGGTGACCCCGCGTGGCGGCTGTGAAGGGGTGACCCCGCGCGGCGCCTGCGAGTACGTGACCCCGCGTGGCGGCTGTGGGCGGGGGGCCGCTCGGTGGCGCGCTCAGATCGTGGACCAGGGCACCTGCTCGTAGATGTCCGCCACCGTCGCCATCAGCTTCTCGTCGACGCCGTACGCGATGTCGTCCACGCGCCGCACCGGGCTGACCCCCCACGCGTTCGTGACGAAGGCCGCCGTGTACGACGGCAGGTCCGCGAGGGTGACGGGCGCGTGCCGGGAGGGCAGCCCGGCGCCCGGCAGACGCGCCTCGATCAGCTGCATCGTGATGCCGGACAGATGAGGCGCGTCCGGCCACACGATCCGCGCGCCGTCGAAGAAGGCGACGTTGGTGACGGCGCCCTCGCTGATCTCCCCGCCGGGGCCGGTGAGCAGCGCGTCGTCGAACCCGGCGCCCCGCGCCAGCTCGCCGTGGCGGGCCTGCCCGAAGCCGCCCAGATGCTTGATGTGGGCGAACGGCCGCTGGTACGGCACGGACATCAGCGACTGCGCCCGGCCCTCCATGCCGACGGGCAGCTCGATGGGCGGCCGCACGGTGACCATGAGGGACGGCTCCCCGTCGGGGGCGTGGACGTAAACACGTACGGACGCGTCATCGAGGACCCCGAGGCCGTCGCTGCCGCCGCTGCCGCCGCGCAAAATGTGCCGGACCGCGCCGCGCACCCGCTCCCCGTCGAGCTCCCGCCCGAACAGCTCGCGCGTGGCCGCGTCGAGCCGCGCCAGATGCCGGTCGATGCCGCGCACCTTGCCGCCCCTGACCTGCATCGCGGTGAAGTGCCCGGTGGTGACGAGGGCCGGCCAGAGCAGGCTCTCCGCGGTGGCCGGACGTCCGTCGATCTCAATACGCTGCACCAGCGCCGGTTTTGTCATGCGGACACGCTACGAGACGGCTTCAGGTTCCGGCGGGCTCCCGGTGGCGCACGGGTCCTCTTCCTCCAGCAGACGGCGCGGCCCCGGTCCGCGCTCGCCCAGCTCGTCCCACGGGTTGGCCAGCGCGCACTTGGCGAGCGAGAGGCAACCGCAGCCGATGCAGTCGGTGAGGTTGTCGCGCAGCCGCTGGAGGATGCGGATACGGGTGTCGAGGTCCGCGCGCCAGCACTCGGAGATCCTCGCCCAGTCCTCGCGGGTCGGCGTGCGGTCCTCGGGGAGCAGGCCGAGCACCTCACGGATGGTGGCCAGCGGGATGCCGAGCCGCTGCGAGGTGCGGATGAAGGCGACCCTGCGCAGGGTGTCGCGGCTGTAGCGGCGCTGGTTGCCCGTCGTGCGGCGGGACTTGATGAGCCCCTCGCGCTCGTAGAACCGCAGGGCGGAGGCGGAGACTCCGCTGCGCGCGGCGAGCTCTCCGACGGTGGCTTCCTTGGCGTCCGGTGCGAGATGGGCGGTCATGCGGTCAGGTTAGCCACGGAACGGGCTTGACCTGAACCAAGGTTTAACTAAGAGGCTTGCCCCATGACTGAGACCACGCCCTCCCTGCCCACCCCTTCCGCCACCTCCGCTGCCTTTGGTGGCGGTGTCGAGGGTGACGCGCCGCTGCGCGTCGCCGTCATCGTGGGCAGCAACCGCGAGGGCCGCTTCGGGCCGATCGTCGCCGAGTGGCTGCTCGCCCGGGTCCGCGAACGCTCCGACCTCACCGTCGACGTCGTCGACCTGGCCGAGTCCGACCTGCCGACCTCCCTCTCCTTCAACCCGTCCTCCGCCGTCGCCGCCGAACTCGCCAAGGTGACCCCGAAGCTGGCCGCCGCCGACGCGTTCATCGTGCTCACTCCCGAGTACAACCACTCCTACCCGGCGTCCCTGAAGGGCCTCATCGACTGGCACAAGGCCGAGTGGGAGGCCAAGCCCCTGGCCTTCGTCTCGTACGGCGGGCTCTCCGGCGGCCTGCGCGCCGTCGAGCACCTGCGCCCGGTCTTCGCCGAGCTGCACACCGTGACCATCCGCGACACCGTCTCCTTCCACAACGCCGGCGCCCTCTTCGACGACGACGGCAACCACCGCGACCCGGCGGGCGCCGACGCCGCCGCGAAGGCCATGCTCGACCAGCTGGCGTGGTGGGGCTGGGCCCTGCGCAGCGCCAAGGCGACGCGCCCGTACGGAAGTTGAGTCCGCCCCTTCAACACCCGGCCCCCGGCCCAGAAGACGAAAACCGCAGCTCAAACGCCGACGCACTCGATCTGACGTACTCCATCACTCATACGGACTACATCGCGCGACCACCCGGAGTCACGAACGCGAAGCTCTGCGTGTGCCCCGCACGGAGCACACGACCGGTGCGTGCGCACCTTGTCCCCAAGAAGGAGCCGCTTCATGCGAGTCCGTCGTTCTCTGCCGGCTTTCGTCGGAGCCGTCACGCTCGCCCTCGGCATGTCGATGGCGGCCGGCGCCTCCGCCACCGCCGCCTCGCCGGCCATCCAGAACCCCTGCGGGTTCTACGAGACCCACAGCGACGCCTACTACAACCACTGCACGAGCGACGGCTCGAAGGTCCTGATCGAGATCGACGACTGGGGTCCCAACACGATCAAGTGTGTCGGCCCCGGCGTCACCTGGCTCGACGAAGCCGGAAACGTGGACGGCGCCTGGTACATCGGGCGCACCTGCTGATCCCCTCCTAGTCCTGTCCTGACGGGCCCGGGCGCACCGCGTCCCGGGCCCTGTCCGCGTGTTCGAGCCGCACCGCGCACACCTTGAACTCCGGCATCCGCGACACGGGGTCCAGCGCCGGATGCGTCAGCGAATTGGCCCGCCCCTCGCCCGGCCAGTGGAACGGCATGAACACCGTGTCGGAACGGATCGACGACGTGACCCGCGCCGGAGCCACCGCCCGGCCACGCCGCGACACCACGGCGACCGCCTCGCCCTCGGTTATCCCGAGCCGCGCCGCGAGCCGCGGATGCAGCTCCACGAAGGGGCCGGGCGCCGCGGAATTGAGCTCCTCGACCCGCCGCGTCTGCGCCCCCGACTGATACTGCGCGAGCACCCGCCCGGTGGTGAGCAGCACGGGATACTCCTCGTCCGGCTCCTCGGCGGCGGCCCGATGCACAACCGGCACGAACCGCGCCCGCCCGTCCCGCGTCGCGAACCGCTCCAGGAACAGCCGCGGCGTCCCGGGATGCGGAGACGCAGTTGCGCCGCCCTTACCGGCGTCTTCCCCGGACTCAGCACCGGTGCCCGTATCGGCGTCCCCGCCGGGGCACGGCCAGAACACGCCCTCTCCCTCGCCCTCCCTCAGCCGCTCGTACGAGATCCCCGAGTAGTCCGCTGGTCCGCCCGCGCTCGCTCGTCGTAGTTCCTCGAAGACCTCCTCCGGATCGACGGGGAAACCCTTACCGTGGCCGAGCCGCGCCGCGAGTCCGTGCAGCACCTCCAGGTCGCTTCTGACCCCTGCGGGCGCGGACACCGCCTGGCGGCGCAGCAGCACCCGCCCCTCCAGGTTCGTCACCGTCCCGGTCTCCTCGGCCCACTGCGTCACCGGCAGCACCACGTCCGCCAACTCGGCCGTCTCCGACAGCACCACGTCCGCCACCGCCAGGAAGTCCAGCGAACGCAGCCGCTCCTCCACATGCGCGGCCCGCGGCGCCGACACCACCGGGTTGGAACCCATCAGGAGCAGCGTCTTGACGTCCCCGCCGAGCGCGTCGAGCAGCTCGTACGCCGACCTGCCGGGCCCCGGCAGCGCATCCGGGTCCACACCCCAGACCGCCGCCACATGCGCCCGCGCCGCCGGGTCCGTCAGCTTGCGGTACCCGGGCAACTGGTCCGCCTTCTGCCCGTGTTCGCGCCCGCCCTGCCCATTGCCCTGCCCGGTCAGGCAGCCGTACCCGGACAGCGGCCGCCCGGCCCGGCCCGTGGCGAGGCACAGATTGATCCACGCCCCGACGGTGTCCGTGCCCTTGGACTGCTGCTCGGGCCCCCGCGCGGTGAGCACCATCGAGGTCTCCGCGTCGCAGAACATACGGACGGTTTCGCGCAGTTGGGGCACGGGCACGCCGGTGATCCGCTCGACATGCTCGGGCCAGTGCGCCATCGCCGCCGCCCGTGCCTCCTTCCATCCGCTCGTCCGTTCCTCGATGAACGCCTCGTCCGTGCGGCCCTCCGCCACGACCAGGTGCAGCAGACCGAGCGCCAGGGCGAGGTCCGTGCCGGGGCGCGGCGCCAGATGCAGGTCGGCCTGCTCGGCGGTCCGCGTCCGCCGCGGGTCCACGACGATCAGCGTGCCGCCGTTCTCCCTCAGCTCCGTGAGGTACCGCAGGGCGGGCGGCATCGTCTCGGCGAGGTTCGACCCGACGAGGATCACGCAGCCCGTGCGCGGGATGTCCTCCAGCGGGAACGGCAGCCCCCGGTCGAGCCCGAACGCCCGCTGCCCGGCCGCCGCCGCCGACGACATGCAGAACCGTCCGTTGTAGTCGATCTGCGACGTGCCGAGCACCACCCGCGCGAACTTGCCCAGCGCATACGCCTTCTCGTTGGTCAGCCCACCACCGCCGAACACCCCGCACGCGTCCGCGCCATGTTCCGTACGCGCGCGGGACAGCGCGCCGGCGATCCGGTCGAGAGCCTCCTCCCAGGTGGCCGGCGCGAGCTTGCCCGTGGCGTGGGATCGGACGAGGGGCTCGGTCAGGCGCACCCGGGAGGAGAGCAGAGCGGGCGCCGTACGTCCCTTTCCGCACAGGGCGCCCTTGTTCACGGGGAACGCCGCGCGCTCCACGACCTCCACACCGCCACCGGTGCCCGTCGTCAGTCCCATCCCGCACTGCAGCGCGCAGTACGGGCAGTGGGTCGCCGTCACCGCCGTGGCCGCTGTCACCGCCGTGGCCGCGGGTGTCGCGGAGGTCGCCGGTGTCGCGGGTGTCGCCGTGGAGTGCATGCCGCCCAGCGTCCGCCGTGCTTGTTACGTGCCCCGACGTGCTCGCGTTACGCACGCGGTAAGCCGATCTCAGCCATGGCCGCGCCTCGCTGTGAGGTCCGGGGCCGAGCCACCCAGGGCTCAGCGCCGTGACGCCAGCGCCCGCTCCACGCCCGGCTCCCGCTGGCCGAGGAACCTTGGATCGGGCCGGAACACCGCGTCCAGCGCCGCCTTGCCCGCCGCGAACACCTCCCGCGCGCCGCCGTAGTACCAGGTCGAGTCGTGCACGGCGTCCACGCCGACGCCGTACGACGAGACGCCCGCCGCATCGCACAGCGCGACCGCTCTGCGTATATGGAAGCCCTGGCTGATCAGCACCGCTCGGTCCACGCCGAAGATCTTCTTGGCGCGGACGCAGGAGTCCCACGTGTCGAACCCGGCGTAGTCGCTCACGATCCGCCGGTCCGGCACGCCGTGCTTGTTCAGATAGGCGCGCATCGCGTCCGGTTCGTCGTACTCCTCGCGGCTGTTGTCCCCCGTGACGAGCACGACCTCTATCCGACCCGCCCGGTACAACTCTGCCGCCGCGTCCAGCCGGTGCGCGAGATACGGCGAGGGCTCGCCCTCCCACAGTCCGGCGCCGAAGACCACCGCGACCGGTGCGCGCGGCGCGTCCGCGACCGTGCCGATCTCACGGTCCGTCGTGACGAACAGCCAGGTCGCGGGCAGCAGCGCGAGCACGCAGAGCGCCATCGCTGCCTGGACGGTCCGCCGCTGTCCCTTGCGTGTACGCGGAAGCCGCAGCCAAGCGGGCCGCCGCAGCCACGTCGCCCCCCGGCCTCGCAGCCGTGCCCACCCCCTCCACCCCGTCCGATCCATCCGACCCGTCTGGTGCATCCGGTCCATATGCGTTCCGCCCCCCGTGCCCCCGGATCTCCCCCGATCCGATCACTGCCACAACGGTAAACGCCCCCGCCGCCGCCGAACGTGCCCCGCACCCCGGAAGCAACCCTGAAACCCCCCTGACCCCATCCCCTACACGCACCCCTCACGCCCGCCCCCTGACCACGCCCCACCCCCCTCCGTGAGCCCCGCGAAAACACTCGTCACGGCCGCGCAACGCCTACGCAATCTGGCCCGGTCATCCTCGGTCCATGACGCCGTCGAACCCTCTCCGCGACGAGTCCGGCAGCACTCACCTCGACAGTACGGCGCAACTCATGGACCGCATCACCAGCCAGCTCGGCAGCCAGCTCGGCCTCGTCTCACCCGACGGCAGACGCCGCCCCGGCCCGCGCCGCCCCGGCCTCCGCCCCGCCGCCCGCCGCCCCGCGCTCGTCCTCGTCGGCCACGGCAGCCGCGACCCCCGCGCCCTCGCCACTGTCACGACCCTCGCCGAGCGGATACGCGAGCAGCGTCCCGGGCTCGTCGTCCGCCTCGGGCACATCGAGCTGAACGAGCCGCTGCTCGGCGACACCCTCGCCGCGCAGCGAGGGGGCCGGGCCGTTCTCGTGCCCCTGCTTCTGAGCCGCGGCCAGCATGTGAAGCGTGACATCCCGGCGGCCGCCGCCGACGCGCCCCACCTCGATACCCGCGTGGCCGCCCCGCTCGGCCCGCACCCGCTGCTCGCCGAGGCCCTGCACACCCGGCTCGTCCAGGCGGGCTGGCCCGCGCGGCCCCTGGGCGCCGCCGCACGCCGCCGCCACGCGGTCGTCCTCGCCGCCGCCGGCTCCCGGGACCCGGAGTCGGCCGCCGACACCGAGACCGCCGCCGCTCTGCTCGCCGACCGGCTGGGTGTCCCCGTCGTTCCCGCCTACGCCGCGCCCACCGCGGCGTGCACCCGTACCGTGCCCGAGGCGCTCGAAGCGCTGGCCGCCGAGGGCCGGACCCGGGCCGCCGTCGCCGCGTACTTCACCGCCCCGGGCCGCTTCGCCGGCCAGAGCGCGGCCGCCGCGCCCTGGATCGCCGCGGCCCCGCTCGGCGCCCACCCGGCGCTCGCCCGCCTCGTCCTGCACCGCTACGACCAGGCCCGCACCGCCCCGCCCGTGGCCGAACCCCGTCGGCTGACCGCGGTCTGACGAAAAGCCAGGTCCCTTTCTGTCACTGCTTGCGTCTACTGTCGGTGCATGGAAGGCACAGCACCGAACGGCGCAGCACCGAACGGCACCGCACCGAACGCTCGATACGAGGCTCACGAGGCCTACGACGACGCCGCCGTCGAGCGGTGGGCCGCCGAGCCCGACAAGAGGCCGGGGCGTACGGCCTTCCAGCGCGACCGCGCGCGCGTGCTGCACTCCGCCGCGCTGCGCCGCCTCGCCGGGAAGACCCAGGTCGTCACGCCCGGCACCAGGAGCCAGGCCTGGGACGCCAGCGCCCGTACGCGGCTGACGCACTCCCTGGAGTGCGCCCAGGTGGGCCGCGAGCTGGGCGCCGCCCTCGGCTGCGACCCCGACCTGGTGGAGACCGCCTGCCTCTCCCACGACCTCGGCCACCCGCCCTTCGGCCACAACGGCGAGCAGGCGCTGAACGAGGTGGCGGCGGACTGCGGCGGCTTCGAGGGCAACGCCCAGTCGCTGCGCCTGCTCACCCGCATCGAGCCGAAGCGCTTCGTCCGCTCCGAGGCCACCGGCGACCTGGTCAGCGTCGGCCTCAACCTCACCCGCGCCGCCCTGGACGCCGCCACCAAGTACCCCTGGCCCCGCGGCGCCCACCCCACCGACCCGGAGTCCATGAAGTTCGGTGTCTACGAGGACGACCGGCCGGTCTTCGACTGGGTCCGCAAGGAGGCCCCGGGGCAGCGCATCTGTTTCGAGGCACAGGTCATGGACTGGTCGGACGACGTCGCGTACTCGGTCCACGACTTCGAGGACGGCCTGCACGCCGGGCACATCGACCCGAACGCACTGCACGCCGAGCCCGAGCGGCAGGACATCTACGCCGTGGCCCTCGGACGCTACGTACCCAAGGACACCGACCCCGAAGAGCTCGCCCAAGCCCTCGACCGCCTCCTGGAGCAGGAGTGGTGGCCGAATGGATACGACGGGTCGGCCGTCGCCCAGGCCCGGCTGAAGGACGCCGCCAGCCAGCTCATCGGCCGCTTCTGTCTGGCCGCGGAGACCGCCACGCGCGTGCGCCACGGCGACGGCCCCCTCACGCGGTACGCCGCCGAGCTCGTCGTGCCCCGCGAGGCACGGCACGAGTGCGCGGTGCTCAAGGCCGTCGCCGACCGCTATGTGATGCAGCGCCCCGCACAGGAGCGGATCCGCGCGGACCAGCGCATCGTGGTCGCCGAGCTCGCCGAGGCGCTCACCACGCGCGCCCCCGACGGGCTCGACCCGCAGTTCCGCGCGCTGTACGACACGGCGCCCGACGACCGGGCCGCGCAGCGCGTCGTGGTCGACCAGATCGCGTCGCTCACGGACGCGGCGGCCCGCGCCCTGCACGCGCGGCTCACGGCACGCCAGACACCCGGCGCGCGACGGTGAGTGACCGATAAGTGACCACAGGGGGTGACGGAAAGTGGCCGGATTGAGCCATGACCCCTTCCGCCATCACGCTCCGTGCGGGACGCTCCCTGTGTTGGCAAGGCGACAAGGAGGCAACAAGTGGTCGACGCGCATCAGACGTTCGTCATTGTGGGAGGAGGTCTGGCCGGCGCCAAGGCGGCCGAGACCCTCCGCTCCGAGGGCTTCACCGGCCGGGTGATCCTCGTCGGTGACGAGCGTGACCACCCCTACGAGCGCCCTCCCCTGTCCAAGGGCTACCTCCTCGGCAAGGAGGAGCGCGACAGCGTCTTCGTCCACGAACCGGGGTGGTACGCGCAGGCGGACGTGGAACTGCACCTGGGCCAGCCCGTCGTCGCCATCGACCGCGAGGCCAGGAGCGTGCGCCTGGGCGACGGCACGGTCGTCCACTACGACAAGCTGCTGCTCGCCACCGGCGCCGAGCCGCGCCGCCTCGACATCCCGGGCACGGGCCTCGCGGGCGTGCACCATCTGCGCCGCCTCGCCCACGCCGACCGCCTCCGGCAGGTCCTCACGGCACTCGGCAGGGACAACGGCCACCTGGTGATCGCGGGCGCGGGCTGGATCGGCCTGGAGATCGCGGCGGCCGCCAGGGAGTACGGCGCGGAGGTCACCGTCGTCGAGCGCGAGCCGACCCCGCTGCACGCCGTCCTCGGCCCCGAGTTCGGCCAGGTCTTCACCGACCTGCACGCCGAGCACGGGGTGCGCTTCCACTTCGGGGCGTCACTGACCGAGATCATCGGCCAGGACGGCATGGTCCTCGCCGTCCACACGGACGACGGCGAGGAGCACCCCGCGCACGACGTGCTCGCCGCGATCGGAGCGGCCCCGCGCACGGCGCTCGCCGAGGCCGCGGGCCTCGACCTCGTCGAGCGCGCGCACGGCGGCGGCATCGTGGTCGACGCCTCCCTGCGGACCTCGGACCCAGACATCTACGCCGCCGGCGACGTGGCCGCCCTGCACCACCCGCTCTTCGACACCAGGCTGCGCGTCGAGCACTGGGCGAACGCCCTGAACGGCGGCCCGGCGGCGGCCCGCGCCATGCTCGGCCAGGACGTCCGCTACGACCGGGTGCCCTACTTCTTCTCCGACCAGTACGACGTGGGCCTGGAGTACTCGGGCTGGGCGCCCCCGGGGACGTACGACCAGGTGGTGGCCCGCGGCGACGTGGGGAAGCGGGAGTTCATCGCGTTCTGGCTGCGCGAGGGGCGGGTGCTCGCCGGGATGAACGTGAATGTGTGGGACGTCACGGAGACCCTCCAGGAGCTGATCCGCACGGGCGCGCGGCCGGACGTCGAGCGCCTCGCGGACCCGTCCGTCCCCCTGGAGTCGCTCCTGGTGTGACGGGCCGGACGGTGGTCCGGGCGGTGGTCGGGAGGGAGTGTCACAGGCGAGCCGTAGTATTCCTACGTGGCAGGCAGGATCAATGACGAGGACGTGAAGGCGGTTCGGGACGCGGTCCCGATCGACGCCGTGGTCTCCGACTACCTCCAGCTGCGCAGCGCCGGGGGTGGAAACCTCAAGGGCCTGTGCCCCTTCCACGACGAGAAGTCCCCGTCCTTCCAGGTCAGCCCGAGTAAGGGTCTCTTCCACTGCTTCGGCTGCCAGGAAGGCGGCGACACGATCGCCTTCGTGATGAAGATCGACCACCTCACGTTCTCGGAGACGGTCGAGCGCCTCGCCGCCAAGGCGGGCATCACGCTGCGGTACGAGGAGGGCGGGTACAACCCCAGCCACCAGCGCGGCGAGCGCATCCGCCTGGTCGAGGCCCACCAGGCCGCCGCCCGGTTCTACATGGAACAGCTGGAGAGCCCCGAGGCCGGGATCGGCCGCAAGTTCCTCGCCGAGCGCGGCTTCGACCAGGCCGCCGCCGCGCACTTCGGCGTGGGCTACAGCCCCGCGGGCTGGGACCACCTCACGCGCTATCTGCGCGGCAAGGGCTTCACCGACAAGGAGCTGACCCTCTCCGGCATCTCCCAGGAAGGCCGCCGCGGCCCCATCGACCGCTTCCGCGGCCGCCTGATGTGGCCCATCCGCGACATCGGCGGCGAGGTCGTCGGCTTCGGCGCCCGCAAGCTGCGCGACGACGACAACGGCCCGAAGTACCTGAACACCCCCGAGACCCCGATCTACAAGAAGGGCCAGGTGCTGTACGGCGTCGACCTGGCCAAGAAGGAGATCGCCAAGGCCTCCCGCGCGGTCGTCGTCGAGGGGTACACGGACGTCATGGCCTGCCACCTCGCCGGCGTCACCACCGCCATCGCGACCTGCGGCACGGCCTTCGGCGGCGACCACATCAAGATCCTCCGCCGCCTTCTCATGGACAACGGAAGCGCCCGGGTGATCTTCACCTTCGACGGTGACGCGGCGGGCCAGAAGGCCGCCCTGCGCGCCTTCGAGGACGATCAGAAGTTCGCCGCCGAGACGTACATCGCCATCGCCCCCGAAGGCATGGACCCCTGCGAGCTGCGCCTCGCCAAGGGCGACGAGGCGGTCGCCGACCTCGTCCAGCCCCGCACCCCGCTCTTCGAGTTCGCGCTGCGCCAGATCGTCGGCCGGTACGACCTGGAGACCCCCGCCGGGCGCGCCGCGGCCCTGGACGAGGCGGCGCCCGTCGTGGCCCGCATCAAGAACAGCGGCGCGCAGCACGAAGTGGCCGTCCAGCTCGCCGGCATGCTCGGCATCCTGGACACCCAGTTCGTCGTCAAGCGCGTGTCGCAGCTGGCCCGCTGGGCCCGCGACCGCGGCGGCAGGGGCCCCGCGCAGCCGCAGGGCAGACCCCAGCAGACATACGCGCAGGGACCGCCCGCGCCCAGCGGCCCCGCGCTCACCCTGCGCAGCCCCGCCCACCGCACGGAGCGCGAGCTGCTCAAACTGGCCCTGCAGTACCCCCAGTTGGTCTCCCCGGCCTTCGACGCCTATGGGGCGGACGAGTTCACCGCCCCGCCCTACGCCGCCGTGCGCCAGTGCATCGAGGAGGCGGGCGGCGCCGACGCGGGCATCGCCGAGCCGCAGGCCTACCTCGCGCGCGTGCTCGACGCGGCGCCCGACGACACGGTGCGGCGCATGGTCACCGAGCTGGCCGTCGAGGCGATCCTGCGCAAGACCGTCGACGAGGTGTACGCGGGCGTGCAACTCGTCCAGGTCCGGCTGCGCGCCGTCGACCGCCGCATCCGCGACGTCCAGGGCAGCCTCGCCCGGCTGGGCGCGGGCGGTGACCCTCAGCAACTGACCGCCGTGCAGAATGAGTTGTGGGTCCTCCAGCAGTACGGCCAAGCGCTCCGCGACCGCGGAGTCGACGCCCTCTAGGCGGGCTCTACGCGCCTTCTGGAGGCCATCCAGAGGCGTGGCCCTGGGGCCAAGGGTTACCCGGCGGGTAACCAGGCGGTTACGGACTGGACGCAAAAAGTCACCGCACGCCCCTCGTGGCGGCCGTGTGTCGTACCCCACACTGGGTTCCGGTGCCTGAGTCCTCGGAGCGCGGCCGGCCCGCAGACAGCGGGCCCGACACCCCCGCGGTTCCACCCATCGTGTCCGGGACGGACAGCGGCGAGGCCGTGGTCCCTCTCCCGTTGCCGCACGCCTCAGCAGCGATCACCCTGGAGGTCGCCCCCGTGCAGACCCAGACCCTCACCCAGACCGAAACCGCCGTGCGCGCCGAAGCGGATACGGATACGGAAACGGATACGGACGTCCTGGAAGCGGTCCCTCAGCAGAGCCGCGCCCCCCGCCACCCGGAGACACTGGCCACGCAGGAGGTGGTCGAGGCCCCCGGAGCACCGGGCGCACGGCCCACCCCCGAGGCCCCCGCAACCCCTGAAGCCCCTGAGGCCGCCGAAGCCCCCGAGGTCCTGACCCTGGAACCGGAGACGAGCGAGCTGCCCGCCCCCCGCAGCCGCGCCGACACCGGCGGCCCGTCCTCCGACCTGTTCCGCCAGTACCTGCGCGAGATCGGGCGGATCCCCCTGCTCACCGCGGCGGAGGAGGTCGAACTCGCCCGCGGCGTGGAGGCCGGCCTCTTCGCCGAGGAGAAGCTGAGCAACACCCCCGACCTGGACTCCCAACTCGCCCTGGACCTCGACAAACTGGTCGTCATGGGCCGGATGGCCAAGCGCCGCCTCATCGAGGCGAACCTCCGCCTGGTCGTCTCCGTCGCCAAGCGCTACGTGGGCCGCGGGCTCACCATGCTCGACCTCGTCCAGGAGGGAAACCTCGGCCTGATCAGGGCCGTCGAGAAGTTCGACTACGCCCGGGGCTACAAGTTCTCGACGTACGCGACCTGGTGGATCAGGCAGGCCATGTCCCGCGCCCTCGCGGACCAGGCCCGTACGATCCGCGTGCCCGTGCACGTCGTGGAGCTCATCAACCGCGTCGTGCGCGTCCAGCGCCGCATGCTCCAGGAGCGCGGGTACGAGCCCACGCCCCAGGAAGTGGCCGCCCAGCTCGACCTGCCCCACGAGCGGGTCAGCGAGGTGCTGCGCCTGGCGCAGGAGCCGGTCTCGCTGCACGCCCCCGTCGGCGAGGAGGACGACGTGGCGCTCGGCGACCTCATCGAGGACGGCGACGCGACCTCCCCCGTGGAATCGGCCGCGTTCCTGCTGCTCCGCGAGCACCTGGAGGCGGTCCTCTCCACGCTCGGCGAGCGCGAACGCAAGGTCGTACAACTGCGCTACGGCCTCGCGGACGGCAGGCCCCGCACCCTGGAGGAGATCGGCCGCATCTTCGGCGTGACGCGCGAACGCATCCGCCAGATCGAGTCCAAGACCCTCAACAAACTCCGCGACCACGCGTTCGCGGACCAGCTGAGGGGTTACCTGGACTGACCGACGGCGCTAGTCGACCTCAGCCACCGCCTCAGCGAACTGGGCCGCGTACAACCGCGCATACGCCCCGTCCGCCGCCAGCAGGGCGTCATGTGTACCCTGCTCCACGATCGCCCCGTCCTCCATGACCAGAATCGTGTCGGCGTCCCGAATCGTGGAGAGCCGGTGCGCGATGACGAAAGAAGTGCGCCCGTGCGCGAGGCGAGCCATCGCCTTCTGGATGAGCACCTCGGTCCGTGTGTCGACGGAGCTGGTCGCCTCGTCGAGCACCAGGATCACCGGGTCGGACAGGAACGCCCGCGCGATGGTGATGAGCTGCTTCTCGCCCGCGCTCACCCCCGTGCCGTCGTCGTCGATCACCGTGTCGTACCCGTCGGGGAGCGTGCGCACGAAGCGGTCGGCGTGGGCGGCGCGCGCCGCCTCCTCGATCTCCTCGCGCGTGACGTCCTTCGTCGCGCCGTACGCGATGTTCTCCGCGATGGTGCCGCCGAACAGCCAGGTGTCCTGGAGGACCATGCCGATCCCGGCCCGCAGCTCGTCCCGTGACATCTTCGCGATGTCGACCCCGTCCAGGGCGATGCGGCCGCCCGTCACCTCGTAGAACCGCATGAGCAGGTTGACGAGCGTCGTCTTGCCCGCGCCGGTCGGCCCGACGATGGCGACCGTGTGGCCCGGGTCCACGACCAGGGAGAGGTCCTCGATGAGCGGCTTGTCCTTGGCGTAGCGGAAGGACACGTGCTCCATCTCGACCCGCCCGCGCAGCTTCTCCGGCCGCTCGCCGGGGACCGGGTCGGCCTCCTGCTCCTCCGCGTCGAGGATTTCGAAGATCCGCTCGGCGGAGGCGACGCCCGACTGCACGAGGTTGGCCATTGAGGCGACCTGCGTGAGCGGCATGGAGAACTGCCGCGAGTACTGGATGAAGGCCTGCACGTCACCGATGGACAGCGACCCGGACGCGACCCGAAGGCCACCGACCACGGCGACGAGCACGTAGTTGAGGTTCGAGATGAAGAACATCAGCGGCTGCATGACACCGCTGTTGAACTGCGCCTTGAACCCGGCCTCGTACAGCTGCTCGTTCTGCTCGGCGAACGCCTTCGCCGACTCCTCCTGCCGGCCGAACACCTTCACCAGGGCGTGCCCGGTGTACATCTCCTCGATGTGCGCGTTCAGCTTGCCGGTGGTCTTCCACTGCTGCACGAACTGCGGCTGCGACCGCTTGCCGACCTTCGTCGCCACGAAGAACGACAGCGGCACGGTGACCAGCGCCACCAGCGCGAGCAGCGGTGACACCCAGAACATCATCACCAGGACGCCGACGATCGTCAGCAGCGAGTTGATGAGCTGGCCCATCGTCTGCTGGAGCGTCTGGTTGATGTTGTCGATGTCGTTCGTGGCGCGGCTCAGGACCTCGCCGCGCTGCCGCTTGTCGAAGTACGCCAGCGGAAGCCGCGACAGCTTCTCCTGTACGTCGCCACGGATCCGGAAGACGGTCCTGTTGATGGCGCGGTTGGAGAGCCGGGTCGCCACGGCCATCAGCAGACCGGCGACCACGAACGTGCCGAGCGCGAGCAGCAGGACCTCGCCCATCGCGCCGAAGTCGATGCCCTCGCCGGGCGTGAAGTCGACGCCGGTGAGCATGTCCGCCGTGCCGCCGTCGCCCTTGTCGCGCATGCCCTCGATGACCTGTTCCTTCGACAGGTCGTCGGGCATGTCACGCCCGACGATGCCCGCGAAGAGCAGATCGGTCGCCTTGCCGAGGATCTTCGGGCCGAGCACGGAGAGCGCGACGCTCAGGATTCCGGCCGCGATCATCCCGTACATCGTGGCGCGCTCCGGCTTGAACTGCGCGAGCAGCCGCTTGCCGGAGCCCTTGAAGTCCATCGACCGGGAGTCGGGGCCCATCATCGGTCCGCCAGGACCAGCCATTACGCGGCCTCCGCTTCCGTCAGCTGGGAGAGGACGATCTCCCGGTAGGTCTCATTGCTCTCCATCAGCTCGTGATGGCGCCCGGTGCCCACGACCCGGCCCTCGTCGAGGACCACGATGCGGTCGGCGTCCCGGATGGTGGAGACGCGCTGGGCGACGATGACGACGGTCGCCTCCGCGGTCTCCTGGGACAGGGCTCTGCGCAGCGCCGCGTCGGTGGCGTAGTCGAGCGCGGAGAACGAGTCGTCGAAGAGATAGATCTCCGGGCGCTGTACGAGGGTGCGCGCGATGGACAGACGCTGGCGCTGACCACCGGATACGTTCGTGCCGCCCTGGGAGATGGGCGCGTCGAGGCCCTCCTCCAGGCCCTCGACGAACCCCTTGGCCTGGGCCACCTCAAGGGCGTGCCAGAGCTCCTCGTCCGTCGCGTCCGGATTGCCGTAGCGCAGATTCGTCGCGACCGTGCCGGCGAAGAGGTACGGCTTCTGCGGGACGAGGCTCACCGTCTTGGCGAGCAGCGCCGGCTCGACGGTCCCCACGTCCACGCCGCCGACGAGCACCTGCCCCTCGGTCGCGTCGATGAGCCGCGGCACGAGGCCGAGCAGCGTCGACTTGCCGCTGCCGGTCGAGCCGATCACGGCGGTCGTCTCGCCGGGCCGGGCGACCAGGTCGATGGCCTTCAGGACGGGCTCCTCGGCGCCGGGGTAGCGGAAGCCCGCCGCCCGGATCTCCAGGTGCCCGTGGCTGCGCAGTTCGCGCACGGGGGCGGCCGGGGGCACCACGCTGCTCTCGGTGTCGAGAACCTCCTCGATCCGCTCGGCACAGACCTCCGCGCGCGGCACCATCATGAACATGAAGGTGGCCATCATCACGGACATCACGATCTGCATCAGATAGGCGAGGAACGCGGTGAGCGCGCCGATCTCCATGCCGCCGTCGTCGATGCGGTGCGCGCCGAACCACACCACCGCGATCGAGGAGATGTTCACGACGGTCATGACGATCGGGAACATCAGCGCGAGCAGCTTGCCGGTGCCGAGCGACACGTCGGTCAGGTCGGCATTGGCCTCCCGGAAGCGCTCCTTCTCGTACGCGTCACGGACGAAGGCGCGGATGACGCGGTTGCCGGTGATCTGCTCGCGCAGCACGCGGTTGACCGTGTCGAGCCGCACCTGCATGGTGCGGAACAGCGGCCGCAGACGCCGCACGATCACGCTGACGCTGATACCGAGGACGGGCACGACGGCGATCAGGACACCGGAGAGCGGTACGTCCAGACCAAGCGCCATCACGATGCCGCCGACGCACATGATGGGCGCGGACACCATCAGCGTGAACGACATCAGGACCAGCATCTGCACCTGCTGGACGTCATTGGTGGTCCGCGTGATCAGCGAGGGCGCGCCGAACTGCCCGACCTCGCGCGCGGAGAAGGACTGCACGCGGTCGAAGACGGCGGCGCGGACGTCGCGCCCGAGCGCGGAAGCGGTCCGCGCGCCGTAGAAGACGGCGCCGATGTTGCAGACCATCTGCACGATGGTGACGGCGATCATGATGCCGCCGAAGGTGAGGATGTGGCCCGTGTCCCCCTCGACGACACCGTTGTCGATGATGTCCGCGTTCAAGGTGGGCAGATAGAGCGAGGCGCAGGTCTGCAGGAACTGCAGGAGCACCAGCAGGGCGATCGGTTTCTTGTACGGACGCAGGTACGTCCGCAGGAGTCGTATGAGCACGCTCGGTCTCTCGAGGAGTCGGGTGTCGGCAAGTTGGCGAGGTCGCCCCTATCCTGCGGCACCCGACCCCTCGGGATGCAACCGATTAACCCATGACCGGGTCAAAAATCAGCCCGGGTAAAGAAGTGGGCTCACTCAAGGGTCGTGTGAGCGTGTGAGCCCGGTCGAGGCAAAGGTCAGGAGAACGCCCCCGGGTGATCAGGAGAACGCCCCGGGGTGCGACTGCTCCCGCACCGTCGCGTACTGCTGCCGCACCGCCTGACCCACCGCCAGCTCCTCGCCCGGCTCAAATACCTGGGCCGCGGCCCCCTGCCAGTACGGCAGTTGACCGGTCAGCGCCCACGCGGCCTGGCGCGCGGCACCGATCGCGGCGTAGTCCGCGGGCTGCGGCACCACGACCTGCGTACCGAAGAGCATGGGAGCCACCGCCTGTACGGCGGGCAGCTCGGCGGCGGCGCCCAGCAGGAACACCCGCCGCACCTCCACCCCCCGCCCGCGCAGCACGTCGAGCGCGTCCCCGAGCCCGCACAGCATGCCCTCGAACGCGGCCCGCGCCAGATGCTCGGGCTTCATCGACTCCCGCCGAAGACCGGTCAACGTCCCCGCGGCATGCGGCAGGTTGGGCGTCTTCTCGCCCTCCAGATAGGGGAGGAGTACGAGGCCGTGCGCCCCCGGCGTCGACTTCACGGCGAGCGCGGACAGCTCCTCCAGATCCGCGACGCCCAGCATCTCGGCGGTGCCGCGCAGCACGCGCACGGCGTTCATCGTGTGGACCACCGGCAGATGCAGTCCCGTGGCGTCCGCGAGCGAGGTGATCATCCCGCCCGCGTCGACCAGCGCCTCGTGGTGCACCGCCATCACCGACCCCGACGCCCCGAGCGACACCACGGCGTCGCCCTGCTGCACGCCGAGCCCGAAGGCGGCCGCCATCGTCTCGCCGGTCCCGGCAGAGATCAGCAGCCCCTCGGGCGTCGTCCCCGAGGGCTCGGCGGGCCCGATCACCTCGGGCAGCATCACCTGGTGCCCCAGGGCCAGTTCGACCAGGTCCGGGCGGTACGCCCCGGTCGCCGCCGACCAGTAGCCGGTGCCGGACGCCCCGCCGCGGTCCGTGGTACGCCGCGCCGGGCGGCCGAGGAGCTGCCACACCAGCCAGTCGGGGGCCTGCATGAGGGCGGCCACGTGCCGCGCCGCCTCCGGCTCGGTCCTGGCCAGCCAGCGCAGCTTCGTCACGGGCTGCGCGGACTGCGGCACACACCCCACGGCGTGCGCCCAGGCCTCGCGGCCGCCGAGAGCGTCGATCAGGTCGACGGCGGCCACCTGCGCCCGCCGGTCGTTGCCGACGAGCGCGGGCCGCACCGTGTTGCCGTGCTGGTCCAGTGGCACGAGCGCGTTCTGCTGCGCGGAGACGCCGATGGCCTGCACGCCTTCGAGCAGCCCCCCGCCCGCGGCCTCGCCGAGGGAGAGCAGCCAGGCCTGCGGATCGACATCGACCGGCCGCCCGCCGCCCTCGGCGCTCTCCAGCGGATGCGGGGCATACCCCTGCTTGAGTACGGCGCCCGTGTCCGTGTCACAGACCACAATGCGCGTGAAATCGGGCGAACTGTCCAACCCTGCGACTATCCCCATGCCTGGAATTCTGCCGCACCGCTGAACGTCTCCCGTACTGCGGCGGGAATCGGACTAGGTGTTGGTCGTGCCCCAGTCGTCCTCCCCGGAGCCCTGGCCGCGCTCGCGCACCGACCGCACCCGGTCGGCCACCGAGTCGGGCATCCGGTCCCCGACCTTCTCGGAGACCGTGTGGAAGGCCTTGCCCGCCACCTCGCGCCCCTGCTGGCTCGCGGACTCGACGGTGTTGCGCACGGCCGGGTTCTGCGCGATCTCGCGGGCGGACTTCTTCAGCTTCTCGTAGCGCTCGCGTCCGGCCCGGGTACCGAGTACGTACCCGAGGGCCAGTCCCGCCACGAATGTGAGCCGGTACCGCATGGCTGCCACCCTTCCCTTGCGTCGGCATCGCACGTCTGTTCGCTCGTCTGTCACTCGTCTACTGATCGGCTGAGAGACACCGATTGGCGGAGCACCCCCCTGCTTGCGCTAATGTATGTGTCGCAGCGACCGCCCGCCGCCCGGAGAGTTCCCAGCCAGGTGCGTTCGATGCAACGAGACGATCCCCTGTAGCTCAATTGGCAGAGCAGCCGGCTGTTAACCGGCAGGTTACTGGTTCGAGTCCAGTCGGGGGAGCTCGGTCTCCTGTAGCTCAATTGGCAGAGCAGCCGGCTGTTAACCGGCAGGTTACTGGTTCGAGTCCAGTCGGGAGAGCTGTGCGGAAGGACCCCTGAGACACGTCTCCGGGGTCCTTTTCCGTGCCCGGTGGAACCACGCGGGCAGCCCTGCGGTCCTCATGGTCGAGCGATGCGACAGCGATGCCGACCATCCGAAGCAAGAGATCGTATGAGCGGCTATGCTGCGGCAGACGGCGCGCACAAATGTGCGCGACGCGCCGTTAGGGGCGGTAGCTCAGCCGGTTAGAGCAGCGGACTCATAATCCGTCGGCCGTGGGTTCGAGTCCCACCCGCCCCACTCCAGCAGAATCGTCGCGACCTGCGGAAACGCCGTTTTCACGCTAGCACCGGCGAGGTGTTCGCCCCGTGAGCGCCACACCGTGGCCTCGTACGTTTTCTCCCGGGCGAGCCGGTGTCGAGTGCCAGTGCCTCGTCGATCTCGGCGCTCAACAGAGACAGCGCGTGCCAGGCCATGCTGCGCGGGACGGCCTACGAGGACCCCGGTGGCATCCCGGGCCAGGGCCTTCAGTACGTCCGTGCCGGGCCTGATGACACCGTCCAGCAGGACCTCGCAGATTCGCCCAGGCCGGCCGCCTGCGCGGCGTCCTGCGGCGCCAGGACGCTGGGTGACCTCATCGTCGCTGCCGCCCTCGATGTAGTCCCGGACAGGCGGCGAGGTCACCGCTTCGGCCACCCGCGCCACGTCCCGCAGACGGAGCGCGGAATCCAGTGCGCCCGTCGTCGTCGTGGGCTCCACAGATGTCCCCTCTCCGGCACGCCGTCCGTGCCCCGCGGCATGGCACCTCGGTCACGCCTGTGCGCGGATGAAGACGAACCGGCCTTCGAAGGTGAGGACGGGTCCGGCATGGCGTGTGTCGATCTCGGCCAGGCCGACGTGGGTGTCTCGCATGGGTGACCTTGGTCCACAGACTGGCGGCGTCGAGCACGGCGGTCATGTCGGCCGGGTCGGTCGACGTGCGTGCGTGCCGTTCCAGGACCGCGTCGAACCAGGGAGGCCGGCGCCTGCACCGCTGCTGGCCAGTCGCGGGTGTGGTGCACCACGTCCTTGGCGAGCACCGCTTCGTGGCAGAGCTCGTGCGTACAGCCCGGTCCCGCATCCGATATCCGCGGCCAGTGCCCCGTCCCGCGGGCGGAGTTGCTCGATGACGTGCCGGCTCATCCAGCTGACGGACTCGGGGCTGTAGCCCCAGTTCTCCTCGGAGCTGTCGGCCGGCCGCTCGTAGTGGGCGGCCACGGCGTCCGGGTGCAGGGCCATGTCATCCCGTCCAAGTGGTGTCGTCGGTACGGGTGAGGAAATCGGTGAGGAAGTCGTCGAGATGCTCGAATGACGCGGCGCAGTAGTACACCGGTTGGTAGCCGTCCACGGCGTATTCCTGGGCGAGGATGGCTCGCGCGTCCAGCGGGCGGATCTCCGCCCCTGCGTAGGCCGCCAGTTCTCCGGTGGAGGACAGCAGGCTCGCCCCGTACGCCTTCGTCTCGCCGTTCTCGCGGAGGAGACCGGATTCCATGGTGAACCAGAAGACCTTGGAGACGGATTCCATGGCCCGGAGTGTGCGCAGGCGGCGGATGGTCCGGCCGAAGTGCTGATAGAGGTCTGCCCAGCGCCCGTGGGCCAGGGCGGCTCCGTGCCCCACTATCTCGTGGACCATGTCGGGTTCCGGGGAGAAGCCGGGCGTCGAACTGTGGCGTATGTACTGGGTGGCCTGGAAGCGGCGCTCGGCCAGCGGGCCGTGGAAGTCCAGCGGCGGCAGCAGTCCCGGTGCGGGGTCCAGGCCGAAGTGCGTGAGCTGCCCCAGTCGGTCCGAGACCTCTCCGAGTTGCGGCAGCCCGCCGGTGGGCAGGGCCAGTCGCTCGGCGCCTTGCAGGAACTCCTGGCAGGCGTGCTTGCGGTGCAGGTCGGAAAGGTCCGCGAAGAGTGACCGCCAGAGGTCCTCTTCTTCGGGGGTGTAGTGGACGTCGGCCGCACGGCGACCCGGTGTATGGGTGACGGCCGCCCGCGCGATGGCCGAGCGGCGGCGCTGGTAGGGCACGTCGCCGTGTCCGGGGTGGCCGGGGGCGAGGCTCACCGATATCTCTCCGCGGCTGTCACGTACCACCGACGAGTACCGGTGGGGGGCTGACTGCTCCACACTCGTCTCCTTCCCGCCCTGGCCAGTCTTTGCCGGAGGGATGGGGGAGGCGAACGGTGTGCTGCGAATGGGTGAAGCCCGGGAAGTGACCTGCCTGAACGGGCCCACGCGGGGCCCGGCGAGCGCGTCACCATCGTTGCGCGGAGGCGTCGCCTCGCCCCTCCACAGGTGCAACCAGGGGGTTGCGCCTGTGGAGGTTTATGTGCAACCCTGAGGTTGCATCTAATGGTGGCAACTTACGGAGTCCCCCATGAACGACGACCGGATCGAACGCGAAACCCTGATCGCCGCGCCCCTGGAGCGAGTGTGGTCACTGGTGGCCCAGCCCGGGTTCTGGGTGGCCGACAAGGCGAGTCTGCCCGGCACCGTGGCCAAGGAGGGTGAGTCGATGGTGGCGAAGCACGCCGAGCACGGTGACTTCCCGGTGCGCGTGGAGAAGGTCGAGCCGCCGACCTACCTGGCATACCGCTGGACCAGCGCGTTCCCTGGAGAGGAACTGCGCGAGAACAACAGCACCCTCGTGGAGTTCACGTTGACCCAGGAAGGCGACAAGACGCGGCTCCGCGTCGTCGAGAGCGGATTCGCGGAGCTGGCCGGATCCGAGGAACTGCGCGGTCAGAACCTCAAGGACCACAGCCAGGGCTGGCCCATGGAGCTCGACGCGCTCAAGTCGCGCGCCGAACAGCCCTCCACGTGAGAGAAGTGCGCCCCGGCGCCGGTGAGGCCGTCGACAGCGTCCTGAGCGCGCTGGCCGACCCGACGAGACGTCAGCTGCTCGACCTGCTCGCCGCCCAGGGTGAGGCCACTGCCACGACGCTCGCCGCGGGACTTCCCGTCTCGCGGCAGGCGGTGGTCAAGCACCTCGCCGTCCTGGACGCCGCCGGGCTGGTCTCCGGCGACCGGGTCGGACGCGAGGTGCGGTACGCGGTGCGGCCCGCGTCGCTGGACGCCACGGCGCAGTGGATGGCCTCGCTGGCGGCCGACTGGGACCGGCGTTTGGCGAACATCAAACGCGTCGCTGAGGCGGCGGAGCGAGATTCGTCCGGCACGCCCTGATTGACCGGTACGTCCCGGCTGGCTGGTGTGCCCCGACTGGCTGGTACGCCCGCCTGGCTGGTGTGCCCCCGGCTGGTCGGCGCGTCCCGACTGGCCGGCACGCCTGGCTGGCTGGTGCGCCCTGGCTGGTCGCCACGTCCCGACTGGCCGGCACGCCCGACTAGCTGGTGCGCCCCGACTGACTGGTACGCCGCGACTGACCAGCGCGCCCCGACTAGCTGGCGCGCCCCGACTGACCGGCACATCCGGCTGACCGGCACGCCCCGACTGACCGGCGCGCCCGAGTGAAGGAAGCACACGATGGATACGACGGCACTTCGCAGCGCCTACGACCGGTTGTTCGATGTGGCGGTCGCCGCCGACCTCGGCGACGCCGATGCCGACGACGGAGGGTGGAACGCCGATCAGATCTTGGCTCACGTCCTCAGCGTCGACGCCTCGATCTCAGCGGTCGCCCTGGGTGTCATGGCCGGCTCCCGGCCCGCCTTCGACAACCGGATCTCCCTCGACACCTGGAATCTCGACCGGATCATCGCCGAGCACTCGGGCCGGACGGAGCTGATTGACCACGTCCGGAGCCAGGCCGCCATCCTGGGTGACATCGCCGATCAGCTCAATGAGAAGGCCGCCTCGGTACTGGTGCCGTCGCTCCTGCTGTCCAATGACGTACTCGTCCTGGACCGGCCGATCTCGCTGGCGAGCCTCATCGACGGCCTCGCCGAAGACCACGTACCCGTTCACGCGCAGCAACTCCTCGATCTTCGCGTCACCGTCTCCGGACACATGGCGAGCGACGCCTGACCGATCCCGATCGAGCGGGGTCGGGGATCAGGACGCCGGGCCCGGCTGGGAACCGCGGCGGCGGGGCCATTTGCGGGTGTCCCGCGGCTCTACGTACGGCTCCTCCTCCGCGGGCATGCCGCCGGCTATCGCGCGCTGGCGGGCCAGTTCCGCGTCGAATTCCAGGCCGAGCAGGATCGCCAGGTTCGACAGCCAGAGCCAGACCAGGAAGATGACGACGCCCGCCAGGGTGCCGTACGTCTTGTTGTACGAGGCGAAGCCCGCGACGTACAGCGCGAATCCGCCGGAGGCCACCAGCCACAGCAGTACCGCCAGCACGCTGCCGGGGCTCAGCCAGCGGAAGCCAGGGCCGTGGACGTTCGGGGCCCGCCAGAAGAGAAGGGCGATCATCGAGACGACGATGAGCAGCAGCACCGGCCACTTCGCGATGGACCAGGCGGTGACCGCCGCGTCGCCCACGCCGATGGCGTCGCCCGCGCGCTCCGCGAGCGGCCCCGTGAAGACCACGAGCAGCGCGCTGACGGCCAGCAGGATCATCAGGGCCACGGTCAGGGCGATCCGCAGCGGCGTCAGCTTCCACACCGGGCGGCCCTCGGGAAGGTCGTAGACGGCGTTGGAGGCGCGGATGAAGGCGCCCACGTAGCCGGAGGCGGACCAGACCGCGAGGAGCAGGCCCGCGATCGCCACCACGCCGCTGGTGCTCCCGCTGTCCTCCAACTGCCGTACGGCGTTGCTCAGCAGGTCGCGCACCGGGCCCGGCGCCAGCTTCTCCAGGTTGTCCAGGACCGAGTCGGTGGCCTTCTTCCCGATCACCCCGAGGACCGACACCAGGACGAGCAGGGCGGGGAAGAGCGACAGCACGCCGTAGTAGGTCAGCGCGGCGGCCCGGTCGGGCAGGTCGTCGTCCATGAACTCCTTGCCGGTGCGCCGCAGGACCGACCACCAGGAGCGGGCGGGCAGCTGGGTGGGTTCGTCGGGGGCGGCCTCCTCGACCTCTGGGCCGGGGCCGGGGTCGGCGCCGGGACCGGGGTCGGGACCGGGGTCTGTGCCGTCGTCGCGCTTGTGCTTGCCGAAGAGTGCCATGGGGAGGCGAGTTGGCCGACTTCGCCGACGTAATCCTGCTCCCGTGCGGGGGTGTTGGCCCCGCTGGTTGGGGGTTCCTCCATTCAGTCGCGCAACTGCCATGGAGATTCCTCTTAAATATTTCAGATGCTAGGCAGACGGCGTTATCTTGTCGCACATGCAGTCCTACACAATTGGGCAGGCCGCGCGTCTGCTCGGGGTCAGTCCCGACACCGCCCGCCGCTGGGCGGACGCCGGGCGGGTCGCCACGCACCGCGACGAGGGCGGGCGGCGGCTCATCGACGGCCGGGATCTGGCTGCCTTCTCCGTCGAGGTCGCGCAGAGCGCGGGCGGTGGCGCGGGAGCGGGAGGGGGCGCGGGCGGTGGCGCTGGCGAGGAGGACGTCTCGTACACCTCCGCACGCAATGCCTTTCCCGGCATCGTCACCGCCGTGAAGCTCGGTGACGTGGCCGCCCAGGTGGAGATCCAGGCGGGTCCGCACCGTCTGGTCTCGCTGCTGACCCGTGAGGCGGTGGAGGAGCTCGGCCTCGAGGTCGGTGTGCAGGCCACCGCCCGGGTGAAGTCCACCAGCGTGCACATCGACCGCGCCTGAGCCAGGAGCCCGCTCATGTTCTCGAAGTCCCCACAGTTCCCGCAGTCCCGGCAGTCCCGGCAGTTCCCCGTACCCGCGGTCCGCCGGGCCGCCGCCGCGGTCGTGACCGCCGCGCTGCTCGTGCCGCTCGCCGCCGCATGTGGCGGCGACGACGACAGCGCGGGCAAGAAGGGCGGCGGCGAGAACGTCGACCTCACCGTCCTCGCCGCCTCCTCCCTCACCGATGTCTTCGCCACCGCCGAGAAGGCGTACGAGAAGGAGCACCCGGGCACGGAGCTGACGGTCTCCGCGGCCGGGTCCCAGGAGCTTGCCGCCCAGGTCAAGCAGGGGTCGCCCGCCGATGTGCTGGTCACCGCCGACACCAAGACCATGGACGGCCTCAAGGCGGAGACCGGGGTTCCCCGCGTGATCGCCAAGAACCGGCTCGTGATCGTCACCCGTGAGGGGAACCCGGAGGGGATCGAGGGGCTGAAGGATCTCGCCGACGGCGGGCTGAAGGTCGTACTCGCCGATGACACCGTGCCGGTCGGGCGGTACAGCAAGCAGGTTCTCGACAAGCAGCACGTCGCGGTGGAGCCCGTCTCCAAGGAGGCGAACGTCCGGTCCGTGCTGAGCAAGGTCGAACTCGGCGAGGCCGACGCCGGCATCGTCTACAAGACGGACGCCGCGACCGCGCCCGGCAAGGTCGACGCCGTCGAGATCCCGGACGCGCAGAATGCCGTGGCCTCCTACCCGGCGGCGACCCTCAAGGGTTCCGGGCACGGGAAGGCGGCGGCCGCGTTCGTGAAGTGGCTCGGCTCGCCGGAGGCGCAGAAGATTCTGCGGGACGCGGGCTTCCAGAAGCCGTAGCGAGTACGCGGGTACGCGGGTACGCGGGTACGGGAGTACGCGGGTACGCCCGCGGGCCATCGACTTCCGGGCGCCCGACGCCTCCCCGCAGCGGGCGCCCGGTCGTACGCGTCACCACCACCGACCCCCCAGGACCGCCGATGAGCCGCCCCCGCCTCCGCTCCCTTCTCCGTCCCCGTGACCGTTTCACGGGCCGTCCCCGGACGCCCGTCGCGCTCGCGCTGCCCGCGCTGCTGGCGATCGCGTTCCTGTTGATGCCGCTGGTCGGCATCCTCGCCCGCACCGAGTGGGGGGAGTTGGCGGGTCATCTGTCCGCGCCCGGTGTCACCCAGGCGTTGAAACTGTCCATGCTCGTGTCCTTCTGGGCGCTCGGGCTCTCCCTGCTGCTCGGGGTGCCGCTGGCGTGGCTGCTGGCGCGCGTGGACTTTCCCGGGAAGGCGTTCGTACGTTCCCTCGTGCTGCTGCCGATGGTGCTGCCGCCGACCGTCGGCGGCGTCGCGCTCCTGCTCGGCTTCGGGCGGCGCGGGGTGCTCGGGCCCTGGCTGGAGGGCACCTTCGGGATCGTGCTGCCCTTCCACACCTCCGGCGCGGTGGTCGCGGCGACGTTCGTGTCGATGCCGTTCCTCGTGATCAGCCTGGAGGGCGCGCTCGGCGGGCTGCGGCCCGGCTTCGAGGAGACCGCGGCGTCGCTGGGGGCTTCTCCCGTACGGGTGTTCTTCACCGTCACGCTGCCGATGGTCGCCCCCGGGCTCGTCGCGGGCGCCGCGCTGACGTGGGCGCGGGCGTTGGGGGAGTTCGGCGCGACGATCACCTTCGCGGGCAACCTTCCCGGGACCACGCAGACCCTGCCGCTCCAGGTCTATCTGCTCCTCCAGGACTCCCCGGAGGCCGCGACCTCCCTGTCGCTGCTGCTGCTCGCCATCGCCATGGCCGTGCTGGTGGGGTTGCGGGGGCGGTGGTCGGCCGGGGCGTCCGTGCGGGTGCGTGCGCCGTCGGCGGATGATGAGGGGGCGGGCTCCGGGGGTGTTGCGGCGAGTGCCGGGGTGGTGGCGGGCTCCGGGGGTGTTGCGGCGAGTGCCGGGGTGGTGGCGGGTGCCGGGGTGGCGGCCGACGGGTCCGCGCCGCCGCTCGACAAAGACCCTGCCCCGCAGGAGAAATGGGCGCTGCACGCCGACGTCACCGGTTACAACGAGCTGACCCTCGACGCCGGGCCCGGCACCACCATCGCCGTCGTCGGGCCCAACGGCGCGGGCAAGACCACCCTCCTGCGGGCCCTCCTCGGCCTGACGCCGCGCGCTCACGCGCGGCTGCGGCTCGGTGAACGCGACGTGACCGCGCTGCCGCCGCACCGGCGCGGGGTCGCCTGGGTGCCCCAGGAAGGTGCGCTCTTCCCGCATGTGAACGCGCTCGGCAACACCGCTTACGGGCTGCGCGCGCAGGGCGTCCGGCGTGCGCGGGCCCGCGGTGAGGCGCAGGCCTGGCTCGACCGGCTCGGCGTCGGGCACCTCGCGCACCGCAGGCCCGCCCAGCTGTCCGGCGGGCAGGCCCAGCGAGTCGCCCTGGCCCGGGCGCTCGCGGCCCGGCCCCGGCTGCTGCTCCTGGACGAGCCGCTCGCCGCCCTCGACCAGACCACCCGCGCGCACGTCCGGCACACCCTGCGGCGCCACCTCGACGGCTTCGGCGGGGTGTGCCTCGTCGTCACGCACGATCCCGTGGAGGCCGTGTCGCTGGCCGACCGGGTCCTCGTACTCGACGAAGGACGTACGTTGCAGGACGCGTCGCCCGCCGAAGTCACCCGTCACCCGCGTTCGCCCTGGGTGGCGCGCATGCTCGGGCGCAACGCCTGGCCGGGCACGGCCGACGTGGACGGCACGCTCGTCCTGGCCGGGCAGGGCCGTCTGGTCGTCGCCGACCCACCGGCCGCGGGCACGCGGGCGCTGGCCGTCATCGCGCCGGAGGCGGTGTCCGTGCACCGCGAGAGGCCCGAGGGAAGCCCGCGCAACGTGTGGCGGGGCACGGTGCGGGAGATCACGACCGCCGGGAGCAGGCTGCGCGTACTGATCGCTTTCGGAGAGGCGCCCGACCTGGTCGCCGAGATCACTCCGCAGGCGGCGGTGGAGCTGGGGCTCGTGGACGGGGCCGAGGTGTGGACGAGCGTGAAGGCGACGGAGGTATCGGTGGTGGAGCTCTGACGTCTCGTCGGGCCGACGGTGGTGGGTCGGGAGACTTGGGGACTACTGCAGAGGGGCCTGCCATGTCACCGTCGTGCCCGGCTCCACGCCGTCCGTGGTCCCGTCGTCGTACACCGTCAGGCGCACGCCCTCCCGGCCGTCGGGAAGCGTCGCCCGCGCGTCGACCGCGACGTCGACGCGTGTGACGCCGGTGCGGCGTGACACGGCGGCCAGCGCGCGGCGCAGGGCGGCGAGGAGGTGGCCCGCCGCCGGGTCCGTGATCCGGGTGTCGACGGCGCCGGCGAAGTGCACGGACGGCTGGACGCCGAGGAGCGCGGCGGCGCCCGCCGTCTCGCGCAGGACCTTGCCGCGGAAGGTGGTCGGGGCGTCGGCGGGCGGCTGCTGGAGGGCGAAGATGGCCGTGCGGACCTCCTGGATGGTGGACTCCAGCTCGTCGACGGCTTGGCCGAGCGTGGACTCCACCTCCGTGGAGCGGGCCTTGCGGCGGGTCGACTCCAGCATCATGCCGGTCGCGAAGAGGCGCTGGACGACGAGGTCGTGCAGGTCACGGGCGATGCGGTCGCGGTCCTCGAACACCGCGAGGCGCTGCCGGCTCTGCTGGGCGTCGGCGAGTACGAGGGCCAGGGCGGCCTGCGAGGCGAACTGGGTGGCGAGCTGCCGCTCGGCCGCGGTGTAGGCGGGCGCGCCGCGTCTGCGGGGCAGCGCGAGCGTCCCGATGAGCCGGCCGGCGGCCTGGAGCGGCAACATCATGCTGGGTCCGAAACGGGCGCGTACGTGGGTCGTCATCCGGGGGTCGGTCGCGGAGTCCTCGATGAACACGGGCTCTCCGCCGAGCAGTTGGGTGAGGACTGCGCTGCCGGGTTCGATGGTGGTGCCGATGAGGTCGTTGTGGGTGGGGGGTGGGACTGGGGTCGGGTCCGGGGACGGGTCTGGGGTCGAGTCTGGGGTTTTGGCGGTGTCGAACCCGGCCGATCCGGCGGGCCCTGCCGGCCCAGGGGGCCCGGTGACCCCCGGCGGCCGTCCTCCCGTAGGGGTCTCGGTGGCCCCCGGCGGCCGTCCTCCCGTAGGGGTCTCGGTGCTGGGGGCGTCCCGGCCAGGGGGAGTGCCGTCTGTGGAGGCGGCGACGATGCGCATGCCGCCTGTCTTCGTGGGCTGCAGGACCACGCCCGCTGCCGCGTCCGCGAGGATTCTTGCCCGGTGCGCGACCGTCATCAGGGCGTCGGCCGCCGCCTCGCCCGTGAGCAGGGCCGTGGTGACCGCCGCGGCTCCCTCGATCCAGCGCTCCCGTTGGCGGGCCGCCTCGAACAGGCGGGCGTTGCCGATCGCGATGCCCGCCTGGCTCGCCAGGACCTTCAGGAGCTGCCGGTCCTCTTCGGTGAACGGCCCCTCCGTCTTGTCCGCGAGCAGGAGGTCGCCGAACGCCTCGTCGTGGACGTGGATCGGTACGTGGATGACGTCGTCGTCCGTCTCGGCGCGGAGCGGCGGTGTGCCGTCGCCGCCCGCCACGAATGTCTCGGGCTGTCCCCCTTGGGAGGGCGCGGTGACGGCGAGCGTGCCGTACCCCGCTCCCGTCAGCCGCGCCGCGCTCTCCACGATGTGCTGGAGAGTGGCGCTCAGTTCGAGGTCCGTGCCGACGCAGAGGACCGCCTCCAGCAGCGGCATCGAGGGCAGCGGTGCGTCCGCTCCGTCGGGCATATCCGTTATGCACTCCGTGTCGCTGTCGCTGTAGCACGCCGTAGCGCCGTGTCGGGGCCGGTCAGCGGGTCAGCCGGACAGTGGGTCCATGACCAGTGGCTGGATCCTGCCCTCCAGCATCGCGCCGAGCCCCAGTACGGCGCAGACATCAGGCCGTTCCGCGATCTGTACGGGCATCCCCGTCGCGTCCCGCAGCATCTGGTCCAGGCCCGGTAGCCGCGCGCTGCCGCCGACCATCATGATCCCGCGGTCCGCGAGGTCGGCCACCAGATCCGGCGGGCAGTCCCGCAGCACCTTGCCGATGCCGTCGAGCACGGCCGTGAGCGGCGTGTGGATCGCGTCGCGAACGGCGGCGGTGTCGACGTGGACGGAGCGGGCCAGGCCCGTCGCTACGTCCCTGCCGTGGATTTCCGTGGACTCCGGGCCGTGCGGGGTCAGGCCGTTGCCGCTCAGGGCGAGCTGGAGGGGGCGTACGGACTGCGAGGGCAGCATCAGTTCGTGCTGGTGGCGCAGGTGCTGCACGATCGCGTTGTCGATGGCCTCGCCGCCCACCGGGATCCGTTCGGCCGTCACGATCGAGCCCATGGAGAGGACCGCGACCTGTGTGGTGGCGGCGCCGCAGACGAGGATCATCGTCGCCTCGGCACGCTCCACGGGGAGGCCGCAGCCGACCGCCGCCGCGA
Source organism: Streptomyces sp. NPDC003379 (assembly GCF_053589195.1). Classification (NCBI taxonomy): domain Bacteria; kingdom Bacillati; phylum Actinomycetota; class Actinomycetes; order Kitasatosporales; family Streptomycetaceae; genus Streptomyces; species Streptomyces sp. NPDC003379. Next base: position 69,326 of record NZ_JBSFRK010000035.1, read on the forward strand.
TGAGGGTGTCCACCAGTTCGACCCGGCGGGCGCCGAGGCCGACCATCGTCTCGACCGCCGCGCGCTGCGCGAGCGGGTCCGCGTCGTGCGGGGTGCAGGCGGCGGCGCGCAGCCTCGGCTTGCGGCGCAGGGTGCGGCGGAGCTTCTCGCCGAGCAGTTGGCGCAGCATCCGTTGCGCCATCTCGATGTCGACGACGCTGCCGCCGGAGACGGGGCGGGCGACGCGGATGTATCCGGGAGTACGGCCCGTCATCTGCTCGGCGAGGTGGCCGACCGCGATGAGCGCGCCTGTCTGCGTGTTCACCGCGGCGACGCTCGGCTCGTCCACGACGAGTCCCGCGCCCTTCACGAACACCCGGGTCCTCGCGGCTCCGAGGTCGACGGCGATATGACAGCGGCGCAACTGCTCCAGTCTGACGGTCATGGCAGGTCCTCCCGAGAGCGCAGACCGTACGGACCGTCGGTCGGCGGTCCTGTTTCGCATCGTGCGGGGGGGTTGCGGGGGCGCGCGCGCTGGGCTGAGCCGGGTGGGGTGCGGCCGGATGGGTGGTGTTCGTGGTCTCTGCGGGTTTGTTGGGGCTGGGCGCGCAGTTCCTCGCGCCCCTGGGGTGCTGGCGGTGCGGGTCTCTGCGCGGGTTCGTCGTGGCTGAGCGCGCAGTTCCCCGCGCCCCTGGTGGGGCTGCCTGCGTGTGTGTCTGTGCGGGTTCGTCGTGGTTGGGTGCGCAGTTCCCCGCGTTCCTGGAGGAGGCCAGGGGGGTGGGTCTCTGCGGGGGCGTTGTGGCTGGGCGCGCAGTTCCCCGCGCCCCTGGTGGGGCTTCCCGTGCGTGTGTCTGCGCGGGTTCGTTGGGGTTGCGCGTGCCGTTTCCCGCGCCCCCGGCGGGGTTGCGCGTGCCGTTTCCCGCGCCCCCGGCAGGGTTGCGCGTGCCGTTCCCCGGCGTCCTGGTGGGAATCCCCGTACCGGCGGCTGCGGGGCCGTGTGGCTGGCGGGTAGCCCCCTGGCGGCTTTCCGCCACGTCGCGTCAACTCCCCCGCAACACACGGCACCTGACACTTTTCGCAGCACTCGGGCACCACCCCCGCCCGGGTCCGACGAAGAGAGGCAGCCTCAATGAGCAGAGCCCCCGCTTCGCGAAGAGCCGGGCCCGCCGTCGCCGTTGGTCTCGTGCTCGCCCTGCTTCCCGCCGGGCAGAGCCCCGCCGCCGATGATGATCCAGCCCCCGCCAGCCCTGACGCACGCACCGCACGCACCGCACGCACCCCCGCCCACACCGTCACCCTGATCACCGGTGACGAAGTCACCGTCACCCCGCTCCCCGGCGGCAGACAGACCGTCACCGTCAAGCGGCCCGCAGGGGCGAGCGGGGCCGTGCGGAGCCGAATCTCGGGCGGGCGGCACATCACCGTCGTACCGGACGAGGCACGGCCGTATCTGCGCTCCGGCGCGCTGGACGAGCGGCTGTTCGACGTCACCGAGCTGATCAGGCAGGGGGTCGCCGGGCGGCGAGGCGGAGCCGCCTCGCTTCCGCTCATCGTCACGTACGGAAAGGGCGCCCGGAACGGAGCAGCGCCCCGTCTGCCCCGCGGCACCGAAAAGGTGCGGTCCCTGCCGAGCGTCGCGGGCCTCGCAGTGACCGCCGAGAAGCCCGGCGCCCTCTGGCCCTCCGTACGCGACGAGGCGTCCGGCATCGAGAAGGTCTGGCTCGACGGCCGTGTCGAGGTCGACATGGCGCGGAGCAATGAGCAGATAGGCACCCCCACGGCCTGGGAGGCCGGACTCACGGGGAAGGGTGTGAAGGTCGCCGTCCTCGACACCGGGGTCGACGGCGAGCACCCGGACCTCACGGGGCGTGTCGGAGAGAGGAGGAGTTTCGTTCCGGGTGAGGAGGTCGCCGATCGCAACGGGCACGGCACCCACGTGGCCTCCATCGTCGGCGGCAGCGGTGCCGCCTCGGAGGGGAAGAAGGAGAAGGGCGTCGCGCCCGGCGTCTCCCTCGCCATCGGGAAGGTGCTCAGCGACGAGGGCTTCGGGAGCGAGTCGGAGATCATCGCCGGCATGGAGTGGGCCGCCAAGGACGTCGACGCCGACATCGTGTCCATGAGCCTCGGTTCGCAGGAGCCCAGCGACGGCACCGACCCGATGGCCGCCGCCGTGAACTCGCTCTCCAAGGACACCGGCGCCCTCTTCGTCATCGCCGCCGGGAACACCGGCGCGCCCTCCTCCATCGGCTCGCCCGGCGCCGCCGACGCCGCGCTGACCGTCGGCGCGGTCGACTCCGGCGACAAGGCCGCCCACTTCACCAGCCAGGGGCCCCGCGCCGGCGACCACGCGCTCAAGCCCGACCTGTCGGCCCCCGGCGTCGGCATCCTCGCGGCCCGCTCCGGACTCACCGGCGGCGACGGCTTCTACACCGAGATGAGCGGTACGTCGATGGCGACCCCGCACATCGCGGGCGTGGCCGCCCTCCTCGCCGAGAAGCACCCTGACTGGGCAGGTGCCCGGCTCAAGGACGCCCTGATGTCCACCTCCCGACGTCTCGAAGAGAGTGTGTATGAGGTGGGGGCCGGGCGCGTCAGCGTGCCCGATGCCATCGACGCCGACATCACCGCCGGCGGCAGCGTCGATCTCGGCTTCTACGGATGGCCGTACGGCGACAACGAACCGGTCCGCAAGACCATTACCTATGCCAACTCGTCCGACACCCGCGTGGAGTTGGATCTCCGCGTGCACGGCGTCGCCGACGGTGTCGTCGAGCTCCGCGACACCACCCTCACCGTCCCGGCGCACGGCACCGCCTCGACCACCGTCACCGGCGACGGGGCGAAGGCGCCCGTCGGGAACACCAGTGGCGGTGTCGTCGCGAGCGTCGGCGGCGAGGAGGTCGCGCGTACCGCGTTCGGGCTGGTCAAGGAGGAGGAGCGGTACACGCTCACCGTGCACGTCAAGGACCGTGAGGGAGCCGCCGCCCCGGCGGACCTCGTGGTGCAGCGGCTCACCAAGGGGGTCGACCCGTTCCCGGCCGCCGTCGGTGACTCCGGCACCCTGAGGCTGCGCCTGAAGCCGGGCACGTACGCCCTCACCTCATTCCTCGACGTACGCGGTGCCAAGGGCGAGGACTCGCTCGGCCTCGGCTTCCTCGCCGACCCGCAGATCCGCCTCGACCGGGACCGCGAAGTCACCCTGGATGGAGAAAAGTTGCGTCAGGTCAGAGCCGAGGTCGACCGGCGCAGCGAGACGCGGCAGCTGTTGATGGAGTACGACAGGAAGGCCGGCGGCGCCGAGCTCCAGGGGGCCGTCCAGGTGCCCGTCAAGTACGACAGCGTCTTCGCCGCCCCGACCGCCGAGGTCACCGAGGGCAGCTTCGAGTACCGCACGGTCTGGCGGCTCGGCAAGCCGCTCGTGGACGTGAAGGGCCTGGGCGAGGCCGTCGCCCAGCCCGGCGGGACGATCGCCGGGGGGCGGCACAAGTGGGCGCTGGTGGACGCGGGCGACGGCACCCCGGGCGCGTACGCGGGTAAGGACGTGCGGGGCAAGGCCGTCGTCGTACGCCGCACGGACGCGGTCACCCCGGCGCTGCTCGGGCAGGCCGCGCAGGACGCGGGGGCCGACGCGCTGTTCGTGACCGACAGAAAGGCGGGGCGGCTCAACGCCTGGTTCGGCACGGACGACAACACCGACCGGCCGCTTCAGATCACCACCGTCGACGCCGCCGACGGCGCCCGGCTCATCGCGGCGGCCAAGGCGGGCAAGAGGGTCGAGAGCACCGGCACCGTCCGCACCCCTTACGTCTACGACCTCTCCGAGGGCCACGAGGGCGCCGTACCTGAAGACCTCACGTACCGGCCGGAGAAGCGCGAACTGGCGGTACTCGACACGAAGTTCCACGCGGTGAAGCCCGCGCCGGGCGGCGAGTTCCGCTACTCGATCACCGACACCTTCCCGGTCGGCATCGGCTTCCAGGAGAAGGTCGATTACCCGGCCAGGCGGACGGAGTACGTCTCCACAGGCGCGGGACAGCTGTGGCACGAGTCCGCGTCCACCGGGCCCGGCGCCCTGGAGGAGCGCGGCGGCCTCGTCCCCTACAAGGGCGGCGAGCGGACCGGCCTGAACTGGTTCAAACCGGTCCTGCACCCGTGGCTCGGCACCGGCCTCGGCTGGGGCCAGACCCGCCGAGGCGACAGCCTGGAGTTCAATGTGCCCGGCTGGGGCGACTCCGGCCCCGACCACACCGGCTTCGGCGACGTGTGGAACGAGGAGTCGATGACGCAGGTCAGCGAGGTCTTCGTGGACGGCGTCAGCGTCGACCGGCGCAAGAGCTCCGGCGTGTACGTGTGGGACGCGGACCCCGCTGAACGCACGTACAGGGTCGTCACCGACACGACCCTCGACGCGGAGCGGTGGTGGCTCGCCACGAAGGGCCACTCCGAGTGGACCTTCAGGTCGAGGCAGACCCCGGCGGAGCGCAAGACGTACCTGCCGCTGCTCAACCTCGGCTTCGATGTCGACACGTCCCTCTCGGGCGACGTGCGGGGCGGGCGCACGATCCCGGTGGGGATCTTCTCCGCGTACGTCGTGGGAGCGGCGGACACCGGGACCATCGGCGGCGGCAAGCTGTCCGTGTCGTACGACGAGGGCGAGTCGTGGCGGGACGTCGCGCTGGACCGGGTGGGCCGGAAGGCTGCTTGGGGAGGGGAGTTGAAGGTGCCACGCGGTGCGGAGTCGATCTCGCTGCGGGCCTCGGCGAGCGATGACCGGGGCGGGTCCGTGACGCAGGAGATCATTCGGGCGGTGGGGGTGAGGTAGCTCCTCAGGGCCCGGCCGGAGGGGCAGAATCAGCCCCTCCGGCGTCTGGGAGCGGGGTCCGGGGCGGAGCCCCGTGTCAGGGGCTGGTCCGCTCTCCGGTCTCCGGCAGCGCCCGCTTCATGATCTTGCCCATGTCATTGCGGGGCAGCGACTCCAGGTACCGCACGACCCGCGGCCGCTTGTGCGGGGCCAGCCGGTCCGCCACATGGTCCGCCAACTCCTCCGCGGGCGGCGGGAGCTGCGGGTCGGCGGGGACGATCCACGCCACGATCCGTTCGCCCAGGTCGGGGTCCGGCTCCCCGGTGACCGCGGCCTCCCGGACCCCCGCGTGTTCGAGGAGCGCGTTCTCGATCTCGCCCGCGCCGATCTTGTAACCGCCGCTCTTGATGAGGTCGGTGGCCTTGCGGCCGACGATCCGTACGTACCCGTCGGGGTCCCGCACCGCCATGTCGCCGGTCCGGAACCAGCCACCCGGGGCGAAGGCCGCGGCGGTCGCGTCCGGGCGGTTCAGATACTCGGTGAAGAGGTTCGGGCCGCGCACCTGGATCTCGCCGACCGCCTCCGGGTCGTCCGCCGCGACCGGCTCGCCCGCCTCGTCGACCAGGCGCAGGTCGACGCCCGGCAGCGGCACCCCGACCGCGCCCGAGCGCGGCTCGCCGTCCGCGCGGACGCTGGTGTTCATGAGCGTCTCCGTCATGCCGTACCGCTCGATGACCCTGCGGCCCGTGGCGGCCGCGATGCGCTCGTGGTCGTGGACCGGGAGCGCGGCCGAGCCGGACACCAGGAGCCGCGCACCGGCCAGCGCCTTCGCCAACTCCGGGTCCTCCGGGAGGGCTTCGGCGATCCGGTGGTACATCGTCGGCACCCCGAACAGCATGGTCGCCCCCGAGCCCAGCTCGCGGGCCACGCCCTCCGTGCTGAACCGGCCGAGGTGGCGCACCGAGCCGCCGCGCCGCAGCGGGCCCAGCGTGCCGAGGATCAGGCCGTGCACGTGGAACAGCGGCAGACCGTGCACGAGGACGTCGTCGGCGGTCCACTGCCAGGCGTCCGCCAGGGCGTCCAGCGTGGTGGCGATCGCACGGCGCGGCAGGACGGCGCCCTTGGGCGGGCCGGTGGTGCCGGAGGTGTAGACGATGAGGGCGGGGTCCTCGGGGGCGTGCGGGTCCGTGATCGCGGCCCCTCGTACGTCATCCACGTCGACATCGACATCGACATCGACATCGATTCGCGTCAAGTCCGCCAGCGCGGCGGGCAGTTCGGCGCCCGGCTCGGCCAGTACCAGCGACGGCGCGCTGTCCGCCACGATGTGCGCCAGCTCGCTCCCGCCCGACTTCGGGTTGAGCGGCACGGCCGGGACTCCGGCGAGCAGGGCGGCGACCACGCCCACGGCGGTTTCCAGAGAGGGCGTGGCCCAGACGGCGACGCGGCCCGCCCCGCTCAGGCGGCCCGCCAAGGCTCCGGCCACCACCGCGAGCCCGGCATGGCTCAGCGTGCGGTCGCCGAACCTCAGGGCCTCGCCGGAAGCCCGTGCGTGCGGGGCGGACAGGGTCGGGAAGAGGGGATCCACGTCTCGTACTCCTCGAAGTCTGCTCGGCCTTCTTGGCCTGTGCCTTCTGCCCGCACAGGCCCCGTACCGCACCAGTCCACCACGGGTGGCCCGGCTCACCGGTGGTCGGCCTCACCGGTAGTCGGCCGGAGCGCGATGTCCTGGACGGTGAACTGCGCGACGTGTCCCGGAACGTCTCGTTCATGCGCCGCACCCCGGCCCGCTCGCGGTCGGTGAGCGTGGGGTCGTCCTCGGCCATTTCGGAAGGGTGGATCTCGAAGGTCTCCATGGAGGGAGCAGTAGGAGCCCTTGAGGACAGGTCGTGTCCTCAAGGGCTTCCGGGCTTCCGGGCTTCCGGGCTTCCGGGCTGCAAGGCTTCCAGACTTGCGGTGGGTAACCGGTTCAGTACGTCAGGACCACACCCACGTACGACACCCCCGCGATCACGCCCCACGCCACGAGGCCCAGCACCGCGACCCGGCCGCCCGTGCGGGTCAGCGACGGCAGGTCCACCGCGCTGCCGAGGCCGAACAGGGCGGCGGCCAGCAGGAGTTCCTGTGCCGTCTGGGCGGCGTCGATCGCGCCGCCCGGCAGCAAGCCGGTGGTGCGCAGGGCGACCATGGCGAGGAAGCCGACGACGAAGAGCGGCACGAGGGGCGGGCGCCGGGTGCCCCCGGAACCGGTCCGGTCGGCGGCGGCACCCGCCCTCGACCGGGCCCGCACCGACAGCGCGACGGCCGCGACCAGCGGTGCGAGCAGCGCCACCCGCATCAGCTTGACCAGCACCGCGTCGCCGAGCGCCCCGGAACCGGCCGTCTGCGCGGTCGCCACGACCTGCCCCACGTCGTGCACGCTCGCCCCGACCCAGCGCCCGAACTCCGCGTCGGTCAGGCCCAGCGGGTGCTGGAGCACCGGCAGTACGGCGATCGCGAGCGTCCCGCACAGCGTCACCAGGGCCACCGACGTGGCCGTGTCCCGCTCGTCGCTCTCGGAGACCTCGCTGACCGCGCCGATCGCGGACGCCCCGCAGATCGAGTAGCCGGTGGCGATGAGCAGCGGTTGGTCGCCGCGCAGGCCCATGCGGCGGCCCAGCCACCAGGTGCCGAAGAAGGTGACGGCGACCACGCCGAGCACCATCACGACCGAGCTCCAGCCGAGCCCGAGCACGTCGTCCAGGCTCAGCTTCAGGCCGAGCAGCACGATGCCGACGCGCATCAGCCGTTTGGCCGCGAACGTCAGTCCCGCCTTGCCGGGGCCGCGTACGAAGAGACGCGCGGCGCCGGGCAGATGGGCCGCCGCGATGCCGAGGACCACGGCGGCGGTGAGCATCGGGACGCCGGGCACCAGCAGGTGCACGCCCCACGCCACGGCGACGCCGAGGGCGGCGAGCGCGAGTCCGGGCAGTCTGCCGTGCGACCGCGGCCGCACGGCACGTGAAGTCCCGGGGCCGCCGGTACGGGACTTGGGGCGTTCGCCGAGCAGTGCCATTACCGGTCGGCCGGAAGCTCGTACACCCGGCGGACGCTGCTGCCCAGGCGGGCTATGTCGGCGCCGTAGATGTGGATCGATATCGCGCGCGTGCCGCACGCGTTCCACACCCGGTGGATGTCGCCGGGCGGCGCGAAGCCGCAGACCGCGCCCTGCGGATTGACGACGTCCTCCGTGGCGACGAGGCGGGCGGCGCCGCCGGTCCCGGTGGCGGGCACCAGGCGGTAGCGGCGCTCGTGCTCCTGGCCCTCGTGCACGCCGGTGACGCACCACGACACGTGGTCGTGCACGGAGGTCCGCTGCCCCGGCAGCCAGACCAGGGCCACGATGGAGAAGCTGCCGTCGTGCTCGGCGTGCAGGACGTGCTGGCGGTAGCGGTCGGGGTCGCCCTCGCACTGCTCGCCGGTGAGCAGATCGGCGGCGCCGAGGTGGGGGGCGAGCCGCTCGCCGACCAGGTACGCGGTCAGGTCGGGAGGCAGGCCGCGCCCGACGGCCTCGCGCACGTCGGCGACGAGCGTGTCGAGGCGTTCTGTGGTCCGGGCGGCCCGGTACGTGGTCGGAGTGGTCATACGGGCAGCGTGGCGCCGCCCGATCCATCACGTCCAACGACAGTTCTTTGGCGTCCCCGCAACTTCCGCTTATGGATCGCGCGCCGTCCGGAGCGGTAGCGGGTGGTGGGCAGCGGCCGGGGTTCAGCAGCCGACGCGGTTCGCGGCCACGGTCCTCAGCTCGTCCAGGACCAGAGCGGTCGCCGGGATGCGGAGATGGTCCTTGAGGACGTACGCGGACACCTTGCGCCGCGAGGCGGGGTCCAGGGCGCGGCCCGTGACCTTGCGGTGGCACAGGAAGTTCAGGACGAGTCCCGGCATCATTGCGATGCCGAGCCCCTCGGCGACCAGGCTCTGCACGACCAGATTGTCGTCGGTGGTGAAGGCGATGTCGGGCGCGAAGCCCAACTCGGCACACTCGTGAAGGAAGTTGGCGCGGCAGCGCGGACACCCCGCTATCCACCGCTCCTCCGCCAGCTCCGCGAGCTTCACCGACCGCCGGCGTGCCATCGGGTGCCCGGTGGGCAGAAGTACGGTCAGCTGGTCCTCCATCAGCGGGATCTCCGCCAGCTCCTCGGGCACCTCTTCGTGCAGGCCGGGATAGGTGAAGGCGAGCGTGATGTCACACTCCCCGCGCACCACGCGCCGCAGCGACTCCGGCGGCTCGTCCTCCAGAAGCTCCACCCGCACCCCCGGATGCCCCGACGCGAGCCGGGCCAGGGCCTCCGGGATGAGGGTGGCGTTGGCACTGGGAAAGGCGCAGACCCGCACCCGCCCCGACCGCAGCCGCGTGATGGCGTTCATCTGCTGTTGGGCGGCGGAGATGTCGTCCAGGATGATCCCCGCGTGCCGCGACAGCGCCTCCCCGGCCTCCGTCAGCCGCATGCGGCGCCCGACACGGGTGAACAGCGGAGTGCCGACGGACCGCTCAAGGGCCTTCATCTGCTGGGTGATCGCGGGCTGCGTATACCCGAGGGAGCGGGCGGCCGCCGAGTACGACCCGGCCCGGACCACTTCGTGGAACGTCTTGATGTGCCGTGAATCGAACACCGCTGAATCATAAGCAGATGTTGGGAGGACCGAACATGGGTGCCGGACCGCTCGTGGCACCGGTCTCCGGGCCCGCCCCGGCGCGGTTGTTAGCCTGCGGGGGCCCGCACCGGCCCCGACCGGCCCGAACCGCGTACGAAGAGGAGCCCCCGTGCTCAGCCCCCGCCCCCGCATAGCCCTGGTGACCCGCCGGCCGCAGCCGGACCACGACCACGATCTGCCGGTCCTGGCGCGATCCCTCGGCGAGGCGGGGGCCGACGTCCGCGTCGTCGGATGGGACGACCCGGACGTCGACTGGGCCGGGTTCGACCTCGCGGTGATCCGGTCCACGTGGGACTACAGCTGGCGCACCGACGAGTACGTGGCGTGGGCCGAGCGGTGCGGTCGGCTCACGCGGCTCGCCAACGCGGCGGACGTCGTGCGGTGGAACACCGACAAGCGCTACCTCGGCGAGCTGGCCGCAGCGGGCGTCCCCGTCGTGCCGACGTACTACTGCGCGCCCGGGGAGGACGTCCAACTGCCCGGCACGTACGACGAGTTCGTTGTCAAGCCTGCTTCCGGGGCCGGGGCCCGGTACGCCGCCCGCTACCGCGCCGACGAGCGCGGGACCGCCCTCGCGCAGATCGCCCGCATGCACGACGAGGGGTTCACCGCCATGGCGCAGCCCTATATGCGGCGGATCGACACCACCGGCGAGCGCGCGCTCGTCTTCCTCGGCGGGGAGTTCCTGCACGCGATACAGAAGGGCGCGGTGCTCGCGCCCGGCACGGCGTACGACGCCGACAAGATGCCGCACCCCGATCTGCGGCCCTGGGAGCCGACGGCCGCCGAACTCGATGTCGCGAGGCGGGCTCTGGACGTCGTTCCGGGAGTGCCCGAGTTGCTCTACGCGCGCGTGGACCTCGTCGACGGGGAGGGCCCTGACGGCGGTCCGTGCGTCATGGAGCTCGAACTCGTCGAGCCCAACCTCTTCCTCCGCCTGCACCCCGACTCGCTGCCCCGCGTGGTGGAAGGGATCCTCAAGGCGGCGGTGTGACCCCACCGGCGACCCCACCGGCGCCCGTGCCCGTGTCCCCGCCCGGCAACTCCACCCGCTGCAGCAGCCCCCACGTGAACTCCGCCACGCAGCGCCGCCGCTCCCCGCCCGCGTCCGGCGCCGTGAACGCCAGGCGCCATCGCGTCGGCGCCGTCCCCTCCATGGGCCTCGCCGGGGCGAAGGCCCGCGCCGCCTCGTCGACCGTGCACGACCACGGGGTGAGGTCGGCGAGGGTGTGAAGATCGGGTCCCGCCGCCCCGGGCGCGCGCACCAACCAATCGTTCCACACCGCCCCGTTCCGCGCCCGCAACACCTCGAAGCGCAGATCGGGCCAGAGCGGCACCGGCCAGAGCAGGGCCTCGCACTCCAGGTCGCCGATCGTCCGGCGGGCGGTCGACTCGGGGGCGCCGAGGACCGAGCGGTAGCGCGCCGCGGCGCCCCGGGAGCGCGGCCCCCGGGCCATCGCCTGCCAGCGGCGGTTGGCCTCGCGCATCTCGGCGATGGAGACGCCGAGTTCATGGCGGGCGGCCTCCACCAGCTCCGGATTGTGGTCGGCCATGCGGCGCAGCAGGACCAGCTGGAAGTCCAGCGGGGTGAAGGGGGCGGCGGGCGACGAGGAGCTAGCGGGCATGCGCCCCATCGTCGCGCACCGCGCGCTCTCCCGGGCGGCGGCCTTCCGGGAGGAACAGCACCGAGTTGACGTAGCGGGGGTGCCTGGGCGTGAGCACCCGGCGCAGCAGGCCCTGCGCCACGACGTACGACGTGTCGCGCTGATGCGCCTCCAGGTCGAAGGCGGCCAGCGGAAGCCAGGTGTCGTGCGGCAGGACCCAGCCCCGGTAGCCGTGGTCGCGGGTGAGGAGGTCCACGATGGGGGCGATCGGCTGGATGCGGGACTCCAGCTCGATGAAGAGCGCCGGACGGTCGCGGACGAGCAGTTCGCGCGCGCCGCGCAGCACCGGCAGTTCATTGCCGTCCACGTCGATCTTGATGAAGTGGACGTCCCTCAGGCCGAGCCCGTCCAGGGTGAGACACGGCACGTCGACGGCGGTGGCGTGGATGTCGCGGCGGATCAGGGAGGACACGCCCCGCTCGCCGTGGTCCCCGTGCGGCAGCCAGAGCCGTGCCGTACCGGGACGGTCGGTGGCCGCGGCCTGGACGACACGGACGTTGCCGGGGGTGCTGGAGGCGAGAAGGCGGGCCAGGTGGGGCACCGGTTCGACGGTCACCACGCGGCGTGCGCGCGAGGCGAGGCGGCGCGACCAGGGGCCGTACCAGCCGCCGACGTCCACGGCGGTGCCGCAGTCCGGCGGACAGAGGTCGCCGAGACGGGCCAGCTCCGGCTCGAAGCGCGGGTAGACGAGGCGGGCCAGGGAGGCGATGAGGCGGTCCGGGACATAGGGCGCGAGGCGCGCGGCGAGCGTCATGGGCGGCCCCCCGTCACAGGGATATCCGCTTGAGCAGCCGCTCGTGTTCGTCCTCGGTGACCTGCTCGCCGGAGGAGGGCAGCAGCTGCGGGATGCCGTCGACGACCGGGTAGCGGCGGCGCAGGCGCGGGTTGTAGAGCGCCTCTTCCGGTACGAGGGGCCCGGCCGGGGCGAGCAGATGCAGCGGGCCCTTGTCCAGCGGGCAGGCGAGGATCTTCAGCAGTGGGTCGTCGGGGTTCATCCGCTCGTCAACTCCTTGGTGGGGGGCGGTGTCTGGGACGGGGGGCCGTCGTGCTTGGGCATGGCGAGGAGCACGGACACGGCGAGCACCGTGCCCGCGATGCGCAGCGCGAGGCGCACCGGCTCGTGCGGCAGCGCCTCGCCGAACGCCAGCGTCCCGAGCACCGCGGTGAACAGCGCCGTCACCGTCGTACACACGGGAACGATCAGTGAGGCCCGGCACCGCTGGAGCGCCGCCTGCGACATGATCAGGCCGAACGCGCCGGTGAACAGGAGCAGATACGGGTACGGCGAGCGCAGCAGGTCCACGAGCGCCCCGCCGATGCCCTGCGTCGTCAGATGGCTGGAGACGCCCTTGATGGCCAGCGAGCTGACCCCGTACAGCAGGCCGACCGCGACGCCGTACTCGACGCCCGTCGTCGGCTGGCGGTGGCGGTGCTTGGCCCGGCGCTCGGCGGCGCCGTACAGCCACAGCCCCGCGGCGAGCGACGGCAGGCAGACGGTGAGGACCAGCGGCGCGGGCGCGCCGCGGCTCACCGTGTCGGAGTTCTCGCTGAGCGACAGGACGACCATGAGCAGCGCCACGAGGATCGCGGCGACCGCGTACCGCTCGCGTCCGGAGGTCCGCTCGCCGAGCAGGGCCGAGGACAGGAGCAGCAGGAGGACCAGGCCGGATACGAAGATGCCCTGCGCGGCGGCGATCGGCAGCGTCCGGTACACGGCGAGCTGGGCGCCGAAGCCCGCCGCGAGGGCGAGCGAGCCGCCGATCCAGAGCGGGCTGCCGAGGACCTGCCTGAGCAGCCGCGCCGGGTTGCGGACGCTGACCGACGGCATGGCCGTCAACGCCCGCTTCTCCAGGACGAACCCGGTGCTGTAGAGCAAGTTCGCGAGCAGCGCCGCGGCCACACCCCACCACATGGGACTCAAGTCCTTCGGGCGTGCAGCAGCAGGATCGAGGAGGCGCTCGGCACGGCGCAGGCGAGCCGGTCCAGAGCGCGCAGCGGGCGTGGCACGCCGTGGAAGGGCGCGCCGGACAGGCGTACGACCGTGAAGCCGCTCGCCGCGACGAACTCCCGCAGCGCGCGGGCCGTGTACAGCCGCAGATGGCCCACGACCTCCTTGCCCGGCCGGCCGTGGATGCCGCGCAGGCTCACCTCGGAGAAGACCGGCTGCACCCCGGCGAGGAGCAGGCCGCGGTTGTACCAGGCCGCGAGGTTGGGGGTGGACAGCATGAGGTGGCCCCCTGGCCTGAGGACTCTTCGCAGCTCGTCCAGCGCGCTGTCCGGGTCCACCAGATGCTCGATGACCTCGCTGAACAGGACGGCGTCGGCCGCCCCGTCGGCGAACGGCAGGCCGCCGTCGGTGAGTTCGCCGCGTACGACGTACGGAAGCCGGGCGTGGGCGCGCTTGAGCGCGTCCTGCGACCAGTCCACGCCGATCACGCGGTGACCCGCCAGGAGCGGTGCCGCGGTCGCGGCGGCCGTGCCGTCGCCGCAGCCGATGTCCAGGACCGTTGCCGTACGGGAGGTGGCGGGGCCCAGGGCGTCCGCGAGGACGCGGGCCTGGCGCAGGCTGCGGGCGTCGCCCGACGCGACCGGTACGGCGGGGTCCTCGTAGAAGTCGCGGAGCCCGGCGGGGCGCCGGGTGGTAGTGGCGGTCACTTAGGCCCTCCGGTCTCTCCGGTCTCTCCGGACTCTCCGGTCCGCGTGTGCTCCGCGTGCTCCGTGTGCTCCGTCGCGTGCAGATAGTGCTCGAACAGGTCCCGCAGATGGGCGCCGTCACCGTGGCTGAGCAGCGTCTTCGACCAGCGCAGGGCGAGGTGCAGCCGGCCCGCCGTGGACGCCGTGGTCACGGTGAGGCCGCGCGGCAGCCGGGCCGGCGCGGAGAACCACACGGCGTGCGCGCGGCCCGCGTCGCCGAAGTCCAGGGCGTACGGGATGCGGCCGATGTTGCTCAGGAGCGTGGTCGACGTCCAGGGCGCGGCGGCCCGGCGCAGGCCACGTGTGACGGCCGCCCTGAGCGTGACCGGGAGCACCGGCGCGGTCAACAGGGCCGCGCCATGGCCCAGTTGGGGGCGGGCCATGGCCTTGAGGGCGCGGGTGCGGTCGGAGGTGCGGCGCAGCAGGTCGTGGATGGCGTCCGGCGTCCAGTCGCGGTGGGACAACTCGTTCGTGCCGAAGGGCACTTCGACGAGCCGGGTGCCGTTGCCGATCGGCATGGTCGCGTCGCGGGGGCGGTCGTCCACCGGCATCGTGATGCGCAGGGGGCGCGGCGAGGCACCGTGCTCGCGGTTCCAGTGGGCGATCATCAGTGCGGTCGCCACCATGAGCTGGTCGTTCACGGTGAACGGGGAGCCCTTGGCGCGGCGCGGCACGGGCAGCTCCGCGATCAGCATCCCGTTGCCGGGCGAGGGCTCCGGGGCGCCCCGGGAGACCCTGGCCGGCGGCGCCCACCCGGAGGGCGCGTCCGGCGGAGGCTGCGGGGCGGCTCCGCTGCTGTCCGGCGTGCGGGTGGGCGGCGCCGCGGGGGAGTTGTCCCGGCCGCCGTAGATCTCGGCGGCCGTCGCGAGGACACGGAGGCAGGCGGGGCCGTCCAGGGCGGTGTGATTGATGGTCAACAACAACACGCTTGCGCTGGCGGGGGCGCCTTCGGCGTGGCCCGGGGTGTGCTCCGTCCGGTGCGGGGCGGAGCCGTCCCCGGCTGTTCGGCCCCGCCCTTCCGGCGGCCCCGCCTCCGTGCTCCCGGCGGACATACCGGCACGCCTCCCCGCATCGGCACCGCGGCTCTCCGCGAGTGGGGGCCGCGTCGATATGACCTCCAGGCGGATGGGCGGCGAAGAGGACAGCGGGGGCGCCTCGGCCAGCGCCCGTTCGCGGGCTCGCTTGAGGGCGTCCGGTTCGGGGGGCGGGAAGGTCACCACCTCCGTGTCCGGTTCCGCGGTGAGTTCCCACTCGTAGCGGCGGCGGTACCAAGGGCCCCGCGCCTCCCGCATCAGGATGCGCGGATGGCGGCGCAGGGCCTCGGTGAACGCGGCCCGGAGACGGGCCGGGTCCGGGGTGCCCGGCAGGTGCACCTCGATGTGCACGGTCTCCGGCTCCTCCTCCTGGAGGCAGTGCCGGGAGACCTCGTCGACGACGGGGAACGGCACGCGCGCGGGCGGCCGGCCGGGGCCGTCCGCACGCCGTGCCGGGTGTTCCAGTGCGGTCATCGCTGCGTGCCTTCTTCTGTGGGGGGCGTGCGCTTGTGCCGCGGGAAGCGGACCGTCGCATCGCTCTGCGGCGCGGGCTCGGACCCGGCCGGGTGGTTGTCGCCCTCGGGCCTGCGGTGCGGCAGCGGAGGCACCGGGGGATGCACCGGAGGCTGCGCCGGCTGCCGCAGGCCGGGGCCACCGTCCGGTCCGTACACCAACGTATCGCCGGTGTCCGGATGCGCGTAACGCTCCCGTACGGTCACCAGCGCCGCGAACAGCGCGATGAGCGCGAGCAGTTGAGCCACCGGGCTGAACGCCCCCTCGTCGGCGCCCACCGCCTCCCCGGCACCGGTCGCCGCCGCGATGCCCGCTCCCGCCATCGCCAGGAACGCGATCGGCACGAGCAGCGCGTGACGCCACCAGGCCAGCAGGGCCAGCGCCGGGACGAGCAGGGCGAACGGTCCCGCGATCACCGCGGCCACCAGCGTCAGCGCCACCGTGCCGAGGATCGGACCCGGCGCGGGCGGCGCGGGAAGGAGGGCGTCCGGGTTGGGCTCGCGGCGCCGGACCAGGACCAGCGCGATCAGCGCCAGGACGCCGACACCGGCCAGGATCAGGCCGATCTCGTAGACCTGCGACGGCTCGTACGTCAGCTTGACCGTGCCGCCCTCGCCCTTGGGCACGAGCCAGCCCTGCTGCCAGCCGTCGAGCCGCAGCGAGGTCAGCTCCTTGCCGTTGAGGGTCGCCTTCCAGCCGTCGTTCACGTTCTCGTACGTCGTCAGGTACGAGGCTGCTCCCGCGCCGACGCCCACCTCGCGGCGGTCGCCCAGCCAGTCCTTGATCTTCAGCTCACGGGCGGTCTCGTCCACCGCGCCGGGGGTGCCCCGGGTGAGGGACGCGTCCATGACGGCGAGCGGGCCCGCGTCCCCGGTCTCGACGCTGTGCGCTCCCGCGTCGAGCCGTACCGCCGTCTCCTTCTCGCCCCGCCGGCAGAGGCTGATCTCGACCGGGCGGCGCTCGGTGAGGTCCCGGACCTTGCCCTTGGCGCTCGTCTCGTACAGCTCGCCGTCGATCGACATCGTCGGGCCCTGGCCGCAGGGGAGCGAGAAGCTCTTGGAGGCCTTGGGCTGCGGCGTGCGGTACGTGTCGAGCGCGGGGACGTAGACCTCGGTGAGGCCCACCGGCAGCTGGAGGTTGTCGTCCGCCACCGGGTTGTGGACGGTCAGCGGCGCCGTCTCCGTGATGGTGATGTCCATCCGGTCCGTGGTGATCGGGGCGAAGCGCGCGTTGCCGTGCTCGTCGACGCCCGCGGTCGCCGCGCCGTCCGGCGAGCTGATCTCGATCTTCTGCGGACGCGTGGACAGGCCACCCGCGGCGGGCAGCACGATCTCGCCCACCGGCTGCTTGTCCGGCCACTTGAGGTGGATCACCGGGCGGTTGCCGGTGCCCGCGATCCACGCCGTGGTCAGATCACCGTCGGTGAGGTTGCGCGGCGACAGGCCGTTGCCGAGCCCCGCCGTGGAGTCGGCCGTCGCGATGATCTGCTGCTCCTGCTCGGGGGCCACCTTGTAGAGCAGCTCGTCGAGTTCGCGGCCCGGCACGGCCACCGCGCTCGCCTTCATCTCGTACTCACCGCTGCCCGTGGTCGTGAAGCGGCGGTGCAGGCCGGACTCGGCGTTCACCGGCGAGAGGGCGCTCGGGTCGGAGGAGCGGTGCAGGGAGTACGTCGTCGCGTCGGCGCCCGTCGTCTTCCTGGCGTCGGCGGGCAGCTGGAGGAGCTTGGTGATCCGCACCTCCGGGATGGTGATCTCCGAGAAGCCCGCGCCCGTCAGACCGGGGCGCGGCTCCTGCGTGTCCACGATCGTGATCTTGATCCAGTCGGTGACGCCCGCGCGGGCCTTGACGCGCTGCGCCATGCCGTTGGGCTGGAGCGAGCTGGTGACGGAGCCCTGCTCGGTCTCCACGCGCACCCGGGTGGGCGCCGCCCGCACGCCGTTCTGCGGCAGCGGGGTGACACGGAAGGAGGACGGGACGGTGATCTCGGAATTGAAGTCCGCCTTGATCCACTCCCCGTTCGCCGAGTCGGCGTTGCCCTCCGCCCAGGCCGTGGCCGGGTTGCCGTCGAAGGCGTTCACCGGGTCGTACTGCGGCAGGTGGAAGAGCCAGTTGCCGTAGGAGGAGGCCGTCACCGACTTGGCGCCGCGCAGCTCCGCCGTCGTCTGGTGCTCGATGCCCTTCGACGGCAGGATCTGGTGCGGCTTCCTGCCCGGGTCCTGGACCGCGTCGGCGGCGTTCCGTTCGTCGGGGCCGTACGTGTACGACGTATTGGAGTTGACCAGGCCGAAGCGGGTGTCGGCGCGGCGCAGGCCGTCACCGACCGCCAGCAGGCCCGGCGTGCCGACGCCCGGGTGGTTGTCGCCGGTCAGGACGGCCGGGCGGTCCCGCATCGAGGGATCGGCGGAGAGCGGAAGGAGCGACTCGGGGCCGCCGCTGACGACCGCCGTGTTGGAGACGGGCTTCAGGCCCGCCTGGCCGGGGCGCTCGGCGCTGTCGCCGGGGGCGTAGATCTCCACGGCGCGCTGGCGCGGGTAGAGGCCCTCCACCTGGAGGGGCGTGTCGTCGGGGATCGTGCCGCCGGTGGTCTGCGGGCCGAAGCCGGTGACGCGGCTGAAGCCGGACTCCTCCAGGGTGCGCTTGACCGTCGCCGTCGGGACGTGGCCGACCTGGTCGGGGTCGAGGTCGTTGCGTACGACGACGTAGTAGAGCCCGGCGCGGGTCAGATAGTCGCTCAGGCCCGGCACTTCGCCGCCGGTCATCAGCGCCTGTTCGACGGCGTCCATCGCGCGGCGGTTGCCCGCCGTGCCGAACGGCACGTAGTCGCGCTGTGCCCAGCGTGAATCGGCCAGCACGTCGAGGGGCTGGTCGATGGGGGAGCCCCAGGTGTAGATGCCGTGCGCGGTCGCCGGGACGACGAGGGCACGGGAGTCGGGGGAGTACTTCTCCAGCCAGTCGGCCGTCGTCTGCCAGTACGTGGGCAGCTTCTGGAACGAACCGGGCTGGAGGATCGAGCCGTTCAGGTACGGCCAGGCCAGACCGGGCAGCACGAGGACCGCCGCGATCAGCGGCGCGTACCGTCTGCCGCGCACCGGCCGCGCCCCGCGTGCCTGCGCGGCGACGCCCGCCAGATGCATCAGGCCGAAGGCGAGCGCGAGGGCGAGGCCCGTCTGGAACTTGTAGATGTTGCGGAACGGGACGAGCCCGCCGTTCAGCCAGGACTGGACGGTCTCGTGGAAGGGCGCGCCGAACGCGCCGCCGTAACCGGCCAGCGTGATCAGGACGACCGACAGGACGGTCAGGACCAGCCAGCGCCGCTCGGGCAGATCGCGCCGGGCGAGCCCGGCGAGGCCGAGTGCGGCGGCAAGCGCCGAGCAGACGATGGTCACGACGGCCGTCGCCACCGTCCAGCCGGCCGGCAGCCACGCCTCACCGAAGTGGAGGTACGCCACCCAGTTGCCGGCGCCGCGCAGTGTCTCGGTCGCCGACATGGTGCCGGTCGTGGTGGCCGAGTTCTCCACGTAGGGGAGGAAGTTCTCGCCGTATATGCCGAGCATGAGGAGCGGCACGATCCACCAGGCGGTGGCCAGGATGACGCCCGGCACCCACCAGGTGATCAGCTTCCGCTTGCGCGGGCCGTTCGGGCGGGAGAGGAGGTACAGGGCGACCGGGAGCAGGGAGGCGAGGGTCGCCGCCGCGTTCACACCGCCCATGAAGGGGATGATCAGCGCCGAGCGGCAGGCGGCCAGGCGCGCGCTGATCCGCTCGTTCGTCAGCGGCAGCAGCACCCACGGCAGGAAGGCGCCGGGCAGCGCCGCCGCCGACGTCGACCCGACGACCACGGTGAACGTCGGCCACAGCGCGTACACCACCGCGCCGAGCAGCCGGCTGTGACGGCTGCCGATGCCCAGGCGTTCGGCGAGGCGCAGCGCGCCCCAGAAGGCCGCCGTCACGATCAGCGACAGCCACAGCCGCTCGGCGAGCCAGACCGGCAGCTGCACGAGATCGGCCAGGCCGTAGAACGGCAGCATCGGGAACGCGTAGCCGACGTACTGGTCCTGGATTCCGCCGAAGCCGCCCCGGTCGTGCCAGAGCTGGCCGAGGTCGGAGAGGAACTGCCAGGGGTCGACGGTGACACCGAGCTTGGTGTCGAACGTCATGCGCCCCGGTCTCACCGCGAGGAACAGCACGAACACCACGGCCCAGAACCCCAGCAGCCAGCGCCGCGAGCGCGGCCCCCGCGAGGGTTCAGGGGCGTCGGTCGTGGGCCGCACGGTGGCCGGGGGTGGGGCCTGGACCGTGGTCATGGACACCGCCTGAGGATGAGGAGGAGGTTCCAGGTCGCGATCTCGCGCACACCCGGCACCTTGGTGATCGCCCCGGCCAGGAACGGCCAGTAGCGTGAGCGTGCCGACACCACGTCCACGTCGGAGCGGCCCCGCACCTGGCGCAGGGTCGCTCCGACGTGGTGGGCGAAGAGGTTCTCGCCGAGCGTGTGTTTCGCGGCTTTACCGGTACGTCTTTCATAGCGGGCGCGGGCCCGGTCGGCGCCCAGGTAGTGCCAGGGCGCCCACTCGTGGCCGCCCCAGGGGGAGAACCAGTTGGTGAACGAGACATAGATGAGCCCGCCGGGTCTGGTGACCCGGACCATCTCGCTCAGGAACGTCTGCGGGTCGTCGACGTGCTCCAGGACGTTCGAGGAGAACGTGACATCGGCGACGCCGTCCGCCAGCGGCAGCAGATAGCCGTCGGCCAGGACCGAGCCCTCCGGGGGCTTGGTGCCCGACGCCGTCATCTCCGCGAGATCCGGCTCGAAGAGATAGCTCTGCGCGCCGCGCCGCCGGAACTCCTCGGTGAAGTAGCCGCCCCCGCCGCCGATGTCGACGACGACGCGGTCCTTCACGGATATGTACGCCTCCACCTGGTCGGCGGCGTCCTTGGCGAGGAGGGTGTAGCAGCGCTCCGGCTCCCGCTGTTCGCGCAGGAAGGCACGGAAGAGTGTGGCGGAGCGGCGCAGGGACGGGTCTTTCACGTAGTCCCCTGTGCGGTCGGAGGCCCGGTGGGCGCGTGGTGGGCGGCGACCGCTTCGGCCGCCACGGCCTGGAACTGCCGCACGGTGTTGCCCCAGCGGAACTGCGCGGCCCGCTCACCGGCGGCCTTGCCCAGCGACCTGCGGCGCTCGGCGCTGAGCGCCAGCGTGCACCAGGCGGCGGCGAAGGAACTCTCGCCGCGGGCGAGAAGACCGGTCACGCCGTCCTCTATGGAGTCGCGGACGCCGGGGACGTCGAAGCCGACCGAGGGCGTCGAGCGGGTCGCCGCCTCGGTGATGACCAGGCCCCAGCCCTCCACGGCCGAGGGATGCAGCAGCATCCAGGCCTCGCAGAGCAGCCGGTGCTTCTCCGCCTCGGAGACATGGCCCCGGAACTCCACGCCGGGGCCGGCGAGCTGTTCCAGGCGCGCCCGCTCGGGGCCGTCGCCCACGATCACGAGCCGGCCGCCCGTGACGGGCCTGACGCGCTCCCACAGGCGAAGGAGCAGATCGATGCGCTTGTACTCGACGAGGCGTCCCATCGCCAGGAACAGCGGCTCATCGGAGCGGGCGTGCAGCGGGCCCGGCTCCTCGACGCCGTTGTGGACGATGCGGATGCGCTCGCGCTCCACACCGATCGCCCGCAGCGCCGTGGCCGTCGACGGCGAGACGGCCACCAGCAGATTGCCGCGCTGGGCACCCGAAAGCGCCCAGTGCTCAAGTCTTCGCCCGAGCCGGGCCGCGGGGGCGAGCGCGCCTTGGAAGCGCATCCCCCACAGATCGGTGTGGACATGGTTGACCAGGCACAGCGTCGGCCCGCGGTGCCACAGCGGCGCCAGGTACGGCATGCCGTTGCAGACCTCCACCAGCAGATCGCAGTCGCCGACCTGCCGGGTGAAGGCTGAGCGCGCCCGCAGGAAGTGACCGAGGTCGCCACCGGCGGAGACCACGCGGTAGTCGCGGTAGGCCGCGGGCCCGCCGCAGAGCAGCGTGACCTGGTGGCCCAGTTTGCTGAGCCCGTCGGCCAGCCGGTCGACGAGGAGTTCGGAGCCCCCCGCGGCCGGATTGCCGAGGTCGCGGTGGGCGAGGAAGACGATCCGGCGCGGCTGTGGGGGAGGCGCCGGAAGCCGCTCCGCGCGGCCGCCGATCAGCGGGCCCGCCGCCATGGAGATGCCGACGACGCCGCCCCAGACGCCGATGGCGCGGGCGCGCTCGCGCGGT
>NZ_JBSFRK010000036.1:0-88569 GCF_053589195.1 Streptomyces sp. NPDC003379
GTCATCCGGGACGCGGGGGCACTCAGCAGCCTCGAGCCCGTACGCCTCCTGCGCACCGAGATCAGCGACGCCGGCCTGACAGCCGCGGAAGCCGCACTGGAACTGGCCCTGTGCTTCCACCACGCCGTCCAGGACGACCACAACAAGATCAGCGCCGCGCTCTGCCGGCTGCGCACTCTCACCCGCGGCGGCGACTACGCCTACTACGCCGACATCGCCCACTTCATGGCCGCCCTGCCCCTGCCAGAACCCTCTGCCACCCGCTGGCTCACCAGCGAGCCCGACGTCCGCTCCGCATGGCGCGGCCTGGTCCAGGCCCGCCAGGAACACCTGCGCGCCAGCACCTGACCCCGGACACACCGGTGGCCCCGGCCAGAGGTCTGGTCGGGGCCACCGTCACGTACAAGCGAGGACCCGGCAGCGGGGCCTTGAGGCGGTCAGCCGGCGTCGGGGCGCTGTCCCACGAGCCGGGTCAGCAGCTCGACGATCTGCGCCTGGTTCTGGTCGATCTTGTTGCTGAGCGTCTCGACCTTCTGATCCAGGTTGCCGACCTGAAGGCGCACCGCGGTGAGGTCAGACTTGATGATCCCGAACTCACGGTCGTGCTTCTCTGCGACCTCTTCGAAACGCCGGGTCAGGGCAGCGAGCTCACTGTGGGCGATGGGGTCCTCGGGCACGTGGTCACTCCTGCCAGATCACAAAAACCGCAGATAACAGGACTCCACGATATCGCGCCCCCACGACCCATCCGACGGCCTACGCGGGACGGTATCCGTTCCGTCATTCGAGCTGACTCGCCTCGCCATCTTTTCGACGACGCCCTGTACGGCGCGCCTGAGCTGCTGCACGGCGAGGTGGGGCGCGATGATGCGCAGCAGCCGTTCCTCGGCGGAGGCGTACAGGTCGCGAGTGCGGTCCGCGAGAGGTTCGACCATGCTCGGGGGATAGCCGCATCACACCCCCGGTGCTGGCTTCGCGTGCCATGGTGAAGGGATGAAGCGGGACGACGCGGATGGCGTGCAAAGCGAGGCCGAAGCCACGATCACAGAAGGCGACGACGCGCACCGGCCGAAACCCCCCGCCGAAGGAACTGTACAAACCCAGGGCGACAGTGTCGTGGTCATCAGCGTGGCGTTGGCTGCGACACCGTTCCTGCAGGCCGTGGCGACGCACTTCGGGACCCGCCTCGCTGGGGCGATCGACGAGACCACCCGCGCAGCAGTCCAACGATTCCTGCGGCGAACAGCGACAGGGCCGGGCCCCCGCGAAGAACCGCGGGCCTCCATCCGCCTCACTACGGACAACGGGTGGAGCGTTGTGCTCGGAGTGGACACGCCTGCTGAGGCCATCGCGCAACTGCAACAGATCCACGATGGGCCGGTTCCCGAACTGGCAGAATCGCCCGCCCCGCGACTTGTGTGGCGTGAGGGGAGTTGGTGGCTGCACGCTGTCCGTGAGGGCGCTCTCGTCGAGCAAACCTGGGACACGGAACGAGCCATCTGGTCTTAGTGGGTGTTTGGTCTGACATTGCGAGGGAATGGGCTGTGTGTTCGTTACTACTCCCGTGAATGCCGAGTCGTGTAGTGCGCCGCTCGGCTGAAGAGGCCCCTGGGCCGCCCCAAATGCCGGTCTCATGCATCCCAGCCTGTCTCATCCTGCGATGTCCCCGGGGCTGCCGACCCACCCGGACGGTCTGGTCGCCGTCCGGCGGCCGCGGTACGCCTACACCATGACACCGCGACCGCCTTATCCCACCGACCTTTCGGACGAACGCTGGGCGCTGATCGGCCCAACGCTGGAGAACTGGCGGGCCGCGCGCCACCGCCGCGCGCTGGACATCGCTCCGCCCGCCCTGCATGACCTGCGCGAGATCTTCAACGCCCTGCTCTACCTGGACCGCACCGGCGCTCAGTGGCGCTATCTGCCCCACGACTTCCCGCCCTGGCAGACGGTCTATGGCTACTTCGCGCTCTGGCAGACCGACGGTGTCATCGACCGCCTGCACGGCCTGCTGCACCGCCTGGCCCGTGAGGCCGACGGCCGCGACGGCCAGCCCAGCGCCGGCGCGATCGACACCCAGAGCGTGAAGACCTCCGCCAACGTGCCCCTGAGCGGCCAGGGCACGGACGTCGGCAAGCGGATCGTCGGCCGCAAACGTGGTGCCATCACCGACACGACCGGCCTGCTGCTGACCCTCCTCGTGCTGGCCGCCGATGCCTCCGACAGTGCAATCGGCCTGCGCCTGCTCGACACCGCCCACGCCCGCTTTCCCCGGCTGCACACGCTCTGGGCCGACAGCGCCTTCCGCACCACCTGCATTGAACCGCCCCGGGATCGGTGGAGGCTCTATGCGTTGACTCCAGCCGCCGGTTGGGGCTGGTGCTGAGCGTAGTAGTTGGTCTCGTGTTCGTGTGGCGGGACGTTTCCGATCGCGGAGTGGAGGCGCTGGTTACGGAACCCCGGGGGCTAGCGGCATCGTGCCCCAGGGCCTGCACGCTCTCCCGTGCGACGCAGTTGGCCCGGAGTAGCGGCATCGCACTGGAGTGTGTGCAGGCCCTGGGCTTGGGCCGCCTACCCCTTGCGGCTATGGGGCGGCCGGGACCGGAGGGGTTCGGTGAGGTGGTCCAGCCGTGGCGGCCCACAGCAGCCACGCCACCAGCGACCTCGGTACGGGGGGAGTGGTCCGGGTCGCTGGCACTCCACCGCGGGCGACCAGTCCGTCCGGGTCCGCTCCAACTGGCGTCAACCCGCAGCCAGTTCCACAGCAACCACTGGCCGAGGCAGCGCTGGTGGCGGCGATGAGGTCGTCGGCGCCGCACGCCACGCCTCTGGTGCGGAAGCCCGCGTCCGCGGGCGGGGCCGTGCGTTCCACTCTCACCGAAGGCTCATCTGGATCAGACTGCCTTCCCGTCAGGTGCCAGGGAGGGCGCCGTCCGGACGCCGTGGTGGCGGCGGAGTGCGGAGCGGGCGGCGAGATTGCCGCACATGCCGTGCACGGACGGACCGGGCGGGGTGGACGCCGAGCAGAGGTACACGCCTGGCAGCGGTGTGGTGTACGGGTCCCAGCGCGCGGTGGGCCGGGCCAGTGACTGGCGCAAGGTCAGGGCGCCTGCGGCGATATCCCCGCCGACGTAGTTCGCGTTGTACTGGGCGTACTGGGCGGCGGAGACACCGCGGGCGGCGACGATTGTGTCGGTGAAGCCGGGTGCGTACTCCTCGATGCGCCGGCGGATCAGGTCGACCGGGTCGCGAGGGTCGCCGTGCGGGACATGGGCGTAGGCCCAGACTGGGCGCTTGGTGCCCGAGGCCCGGGAGGGGTCGGTGACGGCTGGATCGACGACGAGGACGAACGGGTCGGGGACGCGGTGCCCGGCCACCGTGGCATTCTCCTGGCGCAGAGTGTCGGCTCGGGTGCCGCTGAGGTGGACCGTGCCCGCCTGTCCCACGAGCGGATTGGCCCAGGGAACGGGGCCGTTCACGAGGAAGTCGGCCTTGGCCGCTCCCGGCCCGTACTGGTAGCGACCCAGCGCGCGCCGGTAGCGGGGCGACAGGCGTGGCCCGGCCAGATCGAGGAACTGCCGGGGTGCGATGTCCAGCATGACGAGAGGGACGTCGCCGAGTTCGGCCAGGTCCCGGACGCGGTGCCCGAGGTGAAAGACCCCGCCGTGAGCCTTGATGTCGGCGGCCATGGCGTCGGCGATGCGGGCGCTGCCGCCTTCCGGTAGTGGCCAGCCGGTGCTGTGGGCGGTGTGGGCAAGGAGCAGGGCGACTGCGGCGGATGGCAGCGAGGGCAGCCTGCCGACCGCGTGTGCCGCCACTCCCGTCAGCAGCGCACGGGCGGCGCTGGTGGTGAAGGGGGTGCGGGAGGTGGCGTGCGCCAGGACCCGCTGGGCCAGGAGCAGCCCGGTGACCAGGTCCGGGGGCGGGGTGCGCAGGTCGGACAGGAGTAGGTCGACCACGGAGCGGGAGCGGTCGACGAGAGGCTGCATGAGGCGCGTCCAGCGGGGACCGTCCGCGCCCAGGTGCTCGGCGGTGCGGCTGATGCTGCGCCATGCCGCCGCCGCGTCGCCGCCGGGTAGGGGATGGGCGTAGGGCATGTCGGGTTGCAGCAGCCGCACCCCGTGCGCTGGCAGGTCGAACTGGCGGAAGAACGGCGAGGCGGCGGCCATGGGATGGACGGCAGCGCAGATGTCGTGTTCGACGTCCTGGTCGAACAGGGCCGTGGTGCGCAGGCCGCCTCCGATGGTGTCGGCGGCCTCGAACAGTTCGACGCGCAAGCCCGCTCTGGCGAGGGTCACTGCTGCAGCGAGCCCGTTGGGTCCGGTGCCCACGATCGCGGCGTCGGTCACGGGCCGACGCTCCAAGAAGCGCGGCGCACGGCGAGCGCCGTTCCGGTGGGGTACATGTGCATCACTCCTTCATCAGCGGCGCACGTCACGTGCGCCTGCGCCACGACGGGAATCTCGGTCAGACCAGCGACGCGGCGGCGAGTATGAGGAGCGCGACGCGTACAGCTGTGAAGCGGACGAGCGGCCAGCGCCCGCCGGGCCTTCCGGCGGCCTTGTCGCTCCCTGCCCGGAGGGCTGCCTGGTTCCGGGCCGACCAGATTCCGCCGGCCAGGATGAACACGCCCAGACCCCATACTTCCGGCGGTACCACCAGCCATGAGCCCAGCCGCCACACCAGGGCCAGTAGTCCTGCTCCGAACAGCACATCGATCGCCATACGGATCCACGACGCGGGCCCAGGGCCCCGGTGCCGTGAGGTCCACAGAGCGAGAAGGCCGGCGCACAGGCTGAAGACCACCGTGAGCGCGGGTGCGAATCTCCTGGACTCCGGGGGCTCCTGGACGGCTGTTGCCGCGTCAAATCCCAGTAGTCGTCTGCCGACGGCGTCCACCGAGCGGTCGGTATTCGACAGGACGACCACCCCGCGCCCGTGTGCGGGGTCCATGCCCACGTATGAGGTGAAGCCACCGGTTGCTCCGTCGTGCCATACCAGGCTGCGCCCTTGTGTGCGGCTGACGTTCCAGCCCAGGCCGACTGCGCCGTTCGGTCCCCTGGGGTGCAGGGGGTCAGTGGCTCGTGCCCCGGGGGCGGTTTTGGCCAGGACCGCGCGCAGGAATATCGCAAGGTCGTTGCTCGTCGACCAGAGGTCACCGGCTGGCGTGAACCCCGAGGCCCGCCAGTGATCCATGGCGGGACCGGTGGCTTTTGTCCCGCTGGCGCTGTTGGGCGGGATGGCCTCGCCGCTGCGGACGATCTGGGAGTGGTCCATGCCCAACGGGTCGAGGAGTTCCTCTTTGAGGAGCTTGTCGTACGGCTTCCCGGTGAGGCGGGCAGCGGTCTGCCCGGCCAAGGCCATGCCGAAGTTGGAGTACACGTACGTCCCGGGTGGGCCGAGCGACGCGTCGGCGGCGGCGGTGAAGAGATCCTGCTCGGTGAATCCGCGGTAGGGATCGCGGCCGAGCAGGCGCAGTTCGGCTTCCCTGAGGCTCGTGTCCAGACCGGTGGGCATCAGGGCGAGACCGGACCGGTGGGTGAGGAGGTCCGTCAGCGTCGCCGACGCCAGGGCAGGGTCGGCGAACCGGTCTCGCGGCAAAAGGCGTTCCAGCGGTGTGCTGAGGTCTATTCGCTTCTGGTCGGCCAGCGAGGCGAGGAGCATGCCGGTCATCGGCTTACCGATGGATCCCACCTCAAAGACGGTGTCTTTTCCCACCGAAGGATGCTCGGGGTTCCCCGAATTACCGAGCCCTGCGAACGTGGTGCGCTCACCGTCGATGAAAGCGACGGAAAGCCCACGGAAACCCTCCTCGTTTCCCACTGCTTCCCGCACACGGGCACCAAGCTCCGCGTCTCCCGTTTCAGCAACCCCCAGGCGGGCTGGCTGAGGGAGGTAAAGGAAACAAGCGGTGGCGGCCACGGTCGTCACACCCAGCCCCACAAGGACGCTTCGTATTGTGCGGTTTGACTCCAAGTACCTCTTGGTCCGCCGCCATACCGAGCCGGAAACCTTTTCCCTCATTTCGATGTAGTGGCGGGTGTAGCAGCGTCCTTCGCCGCATATCGCCGGACTATTTTACGCATACGGAGATAGTGGTCATCTCCCATGATGAGAAGCTCAATTCCGATCATGGTCAGTGAGAAGGTGATGAGCCCTGCCATGTGAATGGCGATGCCCAGATGCATCAGGACGCCTCCGGCGACAGCGAAAGGCCTCAGTGTGCGATTGAGCAACAGGAACGCGAATGCCAGCTGGAAGAACACGGTGCCATAGGTCATGAGGACCACGAGTACTGAGTTCTCGTAGAGGATGTGGTTGACGCCGGGCCAGCCGAACTCATTGACACGCAAGATGTAGTAGAGGGCAGTTCCGTCCTGCCAGTGTTCTCCTTGCACCTTGTACATGCCCGATACCAGATACACGGTGCAGACCTGCAAGGTCACCGCCATCAGTCCGGCGTGATGGAGAAGCGAAACGATCCGGTAGCGCATGGAGTCAACAGCGGAGAGCGCCGGTTTTCCGTCCTTGCGGTTGCGTGCGTCCAGGGACAGCCGGGCTCCCGAGTCAATGAAGATCATGAAAACGAGGACGATCGCCGCGACGTTGTCCCCGCCGTCCATCAGCATCGGATTCCTCTGCTGCAGCGACCAGAGGAACACATAGTGCGCAACCGTCATGATGCGGGTCCGCCAACCCAGCATGAACAGCACAGCCACCACTGCCCCGGTATGGAAGACCAACTCGAACCAGACCTCGGACCTGCTGAGCGAGTAGAGCGAGAGCGAACTGCCCGAGACCGGGTCAATGAAGTTCTGCCACGGCCACACACCGTCCGGCCCCCACAGATATCCCCGGTCGAGGTAATCCCGAAGGTAGAAATAGACACCGACTGCCCCGAGAACGATCCGGGTGAGGGCTGCACCGATCAGTGAACGGCGTGTGCCGGTGAAGTCATCGAGGCGGGAGTAGAACGCCGAGCGCGCCCATTTTCCGGCAGAGATCGCATCCGTGCGCAACTGATTCATAGTTATCCCGAAACCTTAAGCGGCTTCATCCAGTCCAGGTCGTAGTAAGATATCTTCCCTTTGACCTCCCTGATGTGCCGCTCCGAAAAGCGAGGGTACTCATTGGAGACGACCCTTATCTGTATTCCCTGCACCGCGTCCCCCCAGTGGCGCCGCGCCTCCGAGGTCGCGAGAGCCTGCGCGAAACGGGTCGCGTTCTCGCGCCCGCTCTTCTCGCTCACGGTGAGTGGCGGATTTTCCGCTTTTGTGCCGCCCTTGGCAGAGCCCTTCGGTTGGTCAAGCTTGTTCTTGTTCCGGATCTTCTCCAGGAGAGGGTCGCGCCACGACTCAAGCTGGGCCTTGACGCCTGTGGGCAGGCGGTCGACCCGGGCCGGCCACATCCGCTGACTGTGCACCTTCGCGATGTGCGGGGTGGTGATGTCCGTCCAGCCGGTGACGTCCTGCCCGTCCTGGGTCCGCACCTTGGCGCGGACCAGGATCCCCGAGTCCGCGTCGACCGGGTCCGGAGCAAAGAGATGCCAGTCCTGACTGAACTGCGGCGACATGTATCCGGTGATCACTCGACTGAGATCCTTCTGAACCGGATTAAAGGGAGTGTTGTACAGGGCAGTCATGCTGAAATGAAAGAGCAATACAGCAGCGGTTGCCATGGCTGCCATCGCGACAGTGACACGCCGTGATCTGCGCCAGGACAGCAGAGACTGGGGGCTGTTATTGTTTCCCACTCCCACTCATCCTTACCGTTGTGAAGTGACGTCCATGCGGGGGCATTTCAGCCCCCGCATGGACGTGATGAACGATTAGTCGAAGGCGCGGTTCAGATCTACGGATTCCGTACCGTCGGACACGGCGGCGCCGCCTCGCACAAAGTAGCCCTTGGGAGCTTTACCGTACTGCTTCTTCACGTGCGCCTTAGCGGCATCATAAGCCGCACTTCCCGCAAAAGAAGCAGCAGCCTTCTTGGCTACTTCCTTCCACAGCCCCCGCTGGGCCACCGTCGCGGACTTCTTCTCGGGCCCCTGCGCCGCCTCCTTAAAAGCGACGGCAGTGGTCTCCTTCGCCGAGTCCACAGAGTTGTCCGCAGAGGCGCTCGTGGACACGGCGACAGTGGCAACGGCAGCAAGAACGCCGGCTGCAACCAGGGTCTTGGTTCGCTTCATATCGTTTCCCCCAAGGAAACACTAAAAAACACCCTCAACAGGTGCACTGGAAAATTCATCACCCACAGGCCGTGGGTGATGAATAGAAACATACAGGGCCGATATCGATATGCAAATCGGCATCAGCAGGTCTGCCGATTCCGAAACCCTGCATTTGGGCATACCGGAACACCCCTACCCGGAAAGGGCAGCAGGGAGTTCGGTCAAGCGACTGGAGTCCGTCAACAGCAACCACTACAGAAACCCGGCACGCCACAGGGAAGGCAAAGCCGACTGGCCAGCCCCGTGGCGGCATTCAGTGAAATGTAAGCACCCACCCCTGAGGCGGGGCGTCACATGACGGTGGAATTCCGATGCGAGGACGGAAGCGCCTTTGGGGACGACGGACCGGCGCCTTGCGCTAAAAGGCAGGCGGCTGGACGGCAACGACAGCGATCGACCCGCACGACAAGGCAGGCGCACGTGCGCCAGTGCGTCGGCTAGCCGGATTCCGGCGTGCTGCAGGGTGCTGATGCCGGGGTGGCAGTCGGCCCTTCAGGTGGCGGGAGCAAGAGAGACAAGAACGGCCGCTGTGACACGGCGCGGGCGTGCAGAGGGTTCAACTGATGGTTCCCCGTCATAACGGCAACGAGCGGCCGGATTTATACGGCTTTGCTTTAGGCATGCGCATGGTCAGTGCGCACAGATCCCCGTTGCGGCTTACTGGGCGTCGATGGTCTAGCGACGCGATGGGCACGTTACCCCAGTGATGCAGTGCAAGATCAAGAGCTAGCCGGTGTGGGCTGAGTCACCGGACGCAACCGAGCCGAAGCACTTGAGCGCGATTTGAGGTTGCCGGTCAAACTTCCCACGACAGGCGCGATTTAACTGTACAGCGCAATGACATTGCGACTCCGCGCCTCACTCCGCCATCGCCCGTAAGGTTGACGGTGAATCAGCACCTTCCGTTACCCTGATGACGCCCCAACGATGGAAACCTTCCGGGCCCCCTTGAGCGAACGGCGTGCCCCCTGGCGGACCCTCTGGTGTTCTGGGGCTGTAAGAATGCGGCCGGTTCGGGATCATCGAGTGGCCGGAGGAAACATGTCAGAGGTCCGCACCAATGCTTCACGGTCGCAGGTAACGGCGCAGCGACTCGGGGGACTTCTGGGGGTGATATGGTTCTCTTTTCTCGCCTTTTCGGAGTCTGATCGACCGTCGTGGCTCCGGGCCTGTTATGCGGCGACCGCTCTGGTCTTCGCTGCCGGCACGGCAGCCGAGTTGGTGCTGACCGGCCGACGCCGGCGCAGGGCGAACCAGGACAGCTGACCTTCCCCCAGACCGGTGGGTCGTTGGCAACGGAGTGGGTCGGCGGCAGGCCGGACTGCAGAGATGATCGTCGTGACCGCTCGCCGTCCGTGTCTGCCCGACTCCACGGTCGCTGTTTCGCGCTGCGGCTTGGCCTCGTAGAACGCCCTGCCAGGCGAGTTCCCTGGAGGGGCACGCGGGGACCTCACCCCTGCATGAGTTCCAGGCCCCGTTACACAGCTCGTTGACAGATCTCGTTGTGCCGCTGAACGCGCCACCAGTAACGGCTTTGACGACCAGAACCCGGTCTGCCAGGTCGATCTTGCGCAGATGGAGGGCGTCCAGAGCCGTCTTCTGCTTGTCGGTGATCAACTCGTCTGCTCCGCTTGGCGCGAGTCCAAGGATCCCGGCGAAGGCCACATCGCGATTCACCGCACGCATCTCGTCCACGAACCGGGTGGAGCCGCAGATGCAGACGATTTCAGGTCGGCCGGGCACAGCTCAGCCCTTCGCTCGAACGGGACACCGCCGGCGCGCACGTTGGTACTGCGTCGGCAGGAGGTTAGTGGGTGGCACTGCATCAGTGGAGGGCCGGTCAGCCGTCGGCTCGTTCCTTCTCGATCGCATTCATCCTGCGGACCATGTCGATCTGCGCGCGGATCATCGTGTCGAACAGGGCCTGCGGATCGCCGTCGGGTCCGGCGTTCGGTACTCGGCATCTGGTTTCGTCGCGTGCCGGAGCACTGTCTCCTCGAAGGGCACGTGGAGGTAGTAGCACCGCGTGACGCCCTCGTGGGCGCGCACCAGGTCTTGGAGCATCGTGCCGTAGCGGTCGGCGTACAGGATGCCCTCCAGGACGACGTGGAAGCCGTTGTCGAGGGCGTAGCGGGTGGTGAGGTCGATCAGGCCGATATTGGCACCGCCGGGCCGGTCGCGTTCGCGCAGCACGATCCGGCGGAGGTTGTCCTGGGCGACGATGGCGAGGTTGCGGCCGAACTTCTCGCGCAGGCCGGCTGCGATGGACGATTTGCCCGAGGCGCTGTTGCCTCGGAGCACGATGAGGCGCGTGTCGCTGGTCCCTGCGGTGCCGTGCGCGGCTTCGGTCACCCGCGGCTCACCTGGATGCGGTTGTTGTGGAAGTGCTCCCAGTCCATGACCAGGCGGAAGCGGCGGTGGGCTTCCAGGCGCTCCGCGTCGGCCGGCTCCTCGCCGCGCTGGACACGGGCGTCGCCGGATTTCACGAGTTCCGTGAGAGCGGGCCGGACGTCGTCGACGTCCTGGCCCGTGGCTGCCGCCAGCCGGTCCAGGGAGGTGAGGGTCTCTGCCGGTTCACCCAGATCGTTGACCAGGTGGTCGATGAGGGTGTCCAGGAGCGGGCCGGTGCGCATCGTCCAGCGGATCCCGTCGAGGCGCTGGGTGAGTTCGGGGTCCAGGGGCAGCAGGTCGCCGGGCAGTGGCAGCACGGCGGGCATGGACCATCGGGTGCCGTCCGGTGTCTCTTCGCAGCGGGCCAGGCCCCACGTCAGGTAGAGCTCGGACAGGTCCCGCACGGTGGTGGGCACCGGGAAGCCGGCTGTCGTCAGCAGGGTGCTGAACTGCTCCCAGCGGGCCGCCTCGCATGCCTCGCGGCCCTCCGGCGCGTCCTCGTAGTCCCATTCCTCATCGGGCCAGGAGAAGGTGAGGGGACTGTCGAGGTCGCCGCCGATCATGTTCCAGCGGCCGTCGAAGATCTCTTGCAGGAGGTCGTCCAGGGAGCCGGTGAAACCGGGCTGGCACGCCGTCCCGATCAGCATGGTCAGCGGGAAGCCCTGGCGGGGCAGGACGTACTCCCAGCCCGACACCCACCAGTCGTTGTGCATCGCCAGGTCCCGGCGCGGCCCGGGCACAGACGCCTTCTCACTCGGCCGCCTGCATCCGGATGTGCTCACGAAACACCCGTCGCTCCGAGGTCAGCCCACCCCCTTGCGGATACCTCATATGACCGGCCTACTGCGAAAACCAAGACCTGTCAGCCCCCGCGACATCACGCCAACAAGGTCAGTAACAAAGGCGTTGAACGTGGCGGTGGGTGATCAGGCAGACGGCGAGTCTGAGGAATGCTTCGTGGATGTCGTCGCGTCGTTCCCAGCGGATGCGTAGGCGGCGGAAGCCGTGGAGCCAGGCGATGGTGCGCTCGACGACGTAGCGGAAGATGCCCAGGCCGGAGCCGTGTGGCTGGCCTCGCTGGGCGATCACTGGACGGATTCCGCGCTGCCAGAGCAGGCGGCGGTACTTGTCGTGGTCGTAGCCGCGGTCGGCCAGTAGTGCATCAGGCCGGTGTCGAGGCCGGCCGACCAGCCCGGCAACGGCAGGAATCTTGTCGAGCAGCGGCAACAGTTGGGTGACGTCGTTGCGGTTTCCGCCGGTCAGTGACACCGCGAGCGGGATGCCCTGGTCGTCGACGATGAGGTGGTGCTTGCTGCCCGGCCGTGCGCGGTCGACCGGGCTGGGCCCGCTTTTGGGCCCCTGCAGGCGGCCCGCACCTGTGAGGAGTCGATCACCGCCCGCTCCCAGTCCAGTTGGTTCTTCGACCGCAGCTTCTCCAGCAACAGCACATGCAGCTGTTCCCAGACGCCGGCCTCGTTCCAGGCCGCCAGGCGACGCCAGCACGTCATTCCCGAGCCAAAGCCCAGCTCCTGGGGCAAGTACTCCCACTGGATACCGGTGTGCAGCACGAAGAGGATGCCGCACAGGGCCCGCCGGTCCGGCACCCGCGGTCTGCCCTCAACCAGCTTCGGCGCCGGCAGGGGCAGCAACGGCTCGATCAGCGACCACAGTTCATCCGACACGATCCACGGCCGCTACTGACGCTTTCCCATACCCAGACCTACGAGCAGAACGGCCCAACGTTTCATGATCAGCAGCTTTTGTTAGAGCCAGTAAGGGAGCTGCGGGCGGCGCGCACGTACTCCCAGACTATTTGAGGGACATGACCACGCCGTAAGCACCGTGCGGTCCTTCGCGGAAATCCTGCACCTCCCAGGGTGACGGATCCACGAGCAGTTGCAGCTCTTCCTGTGAGCAGTACAGGTAGTCGAAGTAGGGGTCAGCGAGAGTGCCGTATCGGATGCGGATGCGCAGTTGTCCACCCATGCGTCCCGCCCGCCGGTTCGTCTCGTGATAGGCCTTGCCGGCCCGGTCTGCGGAGACATACGGGTCGCGGCCGGTGGCCAGTATCTGTGCTCCCGGTGCAGCCACGCGGGCCCACTCGTCCAGCGTGACGCGTGCCTGTTCCTGTCCTCCCAGAAGCCCGAGGTTCGCTCCCAAAGCGAGAATGGTGTCGAAGGCGCCGTCCTCGCAGGGGAGTTTTTGTGCGCTGCCCAGGACCGCGTTGACCGAGCGCTGGCGGGCGACTGCCACGGCTCCAGGGGAAGAGTCGACGCCGGTGACCTCGAATCCGTTGTCGGCGAGGTAGACCGCATGGCGTCCCGCACCACAGCCCACGTCCAGGACTCTTCCTCGCGCCTGCTCGATGACGTGTTGTTCGCGGTCGGGCCATTCCGGATGGGGTGAGAAGTAGTCTGCCGCGTCACACACGCCGACGAAGCCGTCTGCCCGCTCGATGACCTCGAAGACCTTGCCTCGAGTTCCTCCTGCCTTCCAGCAGTTTCGGAGCATGCGGCCCATGGCATCCGCGGGGGATGGCTCGTTCGGGCCGGGAGCGGTTTCCATCGCTTGCCTTTCGTGGCGCGTGTGATGCTGCGGAGAATCTGCCGCCGTCTAGCCGCCTGCCATTAGCGTCGCGAGGAGTGAGACGGCGGCGGGTCTCAGTCGGTCAGAGTCAGCACGCCTTCACGGACCAGCCGGCGGCATACGAGCAGACGAGACGTTTCATCCAAGTCCCCTGTGAGGCCGACGGCTGTGAAAGCGGCGTCCGTCTGGCTGATGGCACGCAGATAGGTTTCTGCCTGTGCCGGCAGTTTGAGGCCTCGGCGTCCGAAGAGGACTTGGACGCTGTCTTCCTCTGCGCTACGGGTGATCTTGAGTGGCCAGGTCAGGCGCAGCGGGGTGTTGCCGGTCACTGAATCGGCAGCAGCGATCTGGGCGATGCGTCCGGAAGCCAGGGTGCGGGGCTTCGGCTCGGTCTTTTCCAGATGGCCCGCGAGGAGAGCAGAAATGTCGGAGTCCGTCAGTGAGGCGGCGAATTCCTTGATGCTGGTCTGGAGGTGCTGTGCGAGTTCCGCTTCGTTGCCTCGGGGGTAGGGGATGGGGCCGCCCATACCGACGTTGTCGCAGTGTTCTTCGAAGGCGCGGAGGAGGATGTCCTTCGCCAGGGAGGCGTAGCGTGGGACACGGAACTGAACGGTTTGGTGGATGGACAGCCCGTCGTCCGTGGTCTTGGCCATGTGAGGTGTGCCTTCGGGGACGTACAGCATGTCCCCGGGGTGCATGATGATTTTGCGGACCTTGGCGGTGGGGTCGTTTTCCTTTTCCCACAGAGTGGGGTGGATCTCCCAGTACTTGGTGCCATAGGTCTGCATCACGATGATGTCGTGCGGGTCAGCATGTACGTTGAATGCCTGTGAGCTGGGCGGAGTGACGAAGAGGATGACACCGCACCGGAGGTGGGTTTCCTTTTCGAACTGCTGGCACATCGCGCGCAGGGCCGGCACATAACTATCGACCTGGTTGAGCGTCAGTGAGTCGCCACCGGCGAGGAGCTCGGCGACCTTGACAGGGTCCGGTGTGCCCTCTGAGGCCAGGGACAGCACGCGGCGCACGTCATCGTTGCTGCCCATGCTTCGCTTCTTGGTCTGTTCCCCTACTCGCATGTAGGTCGAGGGCGGGAGGTTTTGTCCCATCCGACATACCCACAGGTTCGAGACCCGCAGAATACGCGCGTCGATCAGGTGGTCGAGATCGTGCGGGGTGAGGAGGACGGAGGTGTCCACTGCGGCCTGGCGGTGCAGGGACCGCTTCCCCCACACGTCGCCCAGCTCTTTGACGAGATTGGCTGCAACGTCAGCACCGTCCGGGAGACGGACAGCTCCGGGGGCGGCTGACTGGCCCGGGACATTGAGGGTCTGCAGGTCGGACTCTCCCAGAGGTTGCTGCACGTTCATCCCTTTCTCAGAAGAATGAGCGCTGCACGTTCAGCGCGCGCGGCACCACGGCAGCGAAAAAGAATATAGACATGCGCAGGCATGCCCAGCACTTTCTGGAGAAACAGAAAGGCTGGGCATGCCTGCGAAGAGGATTACTCCTCTTCGTACACGGAAGCAGCCTCGTGGGCAATGCTCGTCGGAATCGACTCATCGAAGAGATCGATCGCCGGAGTGACCTCGTTCTCGTGGATCATGATTTTCCCTCCCCTCGTTGCGCGATGCGTGGTACCGGAATCAAGGAATCCGGATAACGCAGACGGCGTAACCGTACATTACGCTCGGCCGCAAATGGCCAAGCGAACATGATCAAGCTATATCCGGCGGACAGCTGCGTCAACCATTTATTTTCGTTTAGGCTTGAATGAATACCTTGCGAGGAGTGTTGCGCCACGTCGCCGCAGCGTGATAAATCGCGCGATGCCGAAGGCCCTTGACATTGTCAACACGCCAGTGATTGCATGCTCGTCGCGTAAATGAACAGTTCACACCCCTAGATCACTCATGTCCACTTTGCCCATTTGTTAAGTCGGCATAGGGGAGTACTCCGCACCAAGTGGGATAGCAACTTTCAGGCCATCCCGCCGCGCGTGAGACGCGCCGACGGGGCAGTCACAGTTGAGGCGGACGATGGCCACACACATTTTCACCGGGCCCACCATAGGCCAGGAATCCGTCCATTCACTATTCAAAGATTCGCTTGTCCACGGCCCCATACAGCACGGCGATTTGCTGCGTCTGAATTTGACGGATGGCGACATCGTCCTGATCATTGATGGCCTCTACCACAATCACCCACCCATTCGTCACAAAGAAATCCTTCGCGAACTCTCTCGGAATGTGACTGTGGTTGGTGCGGCCAGCATGGGGGCGCTTCGTGCGGCTGAACTGCATCCCTATGGCATGCAGGGGTGTGGATCGATCTTTGAGAGCTACCGCAGCGGTTCCATCGACGCGGATGACGAGGTGGCAGTCGTCCACACTCAGGCCCCCGAATGGCGCATCCTCAGTGAAGCCCTGGTCAACATCCGCCATACGCTGCGGCTCGCACAGGACCGGGGAGTGATCACATCCGACCAGTCTGCTCAGATCCTGGTGCTAGGGAGCCGGCTGCCATACGCACGCCGCTCCTGGAAGGCAATCGCCCGTCAGGCCCATGAGTACGGCAGGGAGCTGGAAGCTGCCGTCGAGCAAGTAAGAGGGATTGTCGCGGCTGAACCGCAGCTCACCAACCTCAAATACCTCGATGCCGTGGAGGCAGTTGCCCACGTGAGGGCGCTCTCCGAACAGGACGCCAGTGCACTGACTCCCAGTTGGCCTGAGGGGTGGAGGAGCGTTCACCTGGAGCAGTGGGTGCAGCACTACTCCGGGGCAGCAGTCGAGGAGCAGTTCGTCAGCTGTGCCGCGGAACTGGACTTCCAGCGCCTCTTCGATGAGGACATGCCCAGGCGCTGGCGCGCCTGGGTCCTGGGAACGGTCTCCGGACACGACGACGGCTCTTCGAACGACGTCGAGAACCGGGCTCTGCTACAAGCCCAGGGCTGGGGCCTGGACGAAACGACACTGAAAAGCGGCGACTTCATGGCGTGGCTGAGCGCAGAGGAAAGAGGCCGCCTAACGGCACGCGAGGCGTTGTTGAGAGTCCTCGTCCGTTCCTCCCAGGTCGCCGTTGACCTTACCGAACCCACCACCGCAAACCGCCTCCTGAAGAGCCGCGAGGAAAGACGTAGGGAGATCGCACAGTGTCTGGCCCTCAATGAGAACGTGGCCCGCTCAAGCTTCACCAAGCATATCGACCACCTCAAGCAACGAGTACTGCGTGACTACCTCGTACTGATCTGGCATCTACCTGGCCATGACACTGAGGAGGCTCTCGATTCCGCTGCTCGCGACCGAGGGTTCTTCGACACACATGAGGCAATTGAGGCCCTGCGCCACTTCTTTCTCAGGCGCTACCACACGGTTTCTCTTCCGCAGCACAGCGACTAGAAGGACTTTTGGTCATGGCTCACACATCGTCCGGCAACAAGGTCTACTTCGCAGGGACCCATCGGGTCCGTTCTCCTGAGCAAACCTGGGAGACGGTGCGCCCGCTGCTCTCCGACTACGGCATTACGCGCGTCGCTGATGTCACTGGTCTGGACATCATCGGTATCCCGGTAGCCGTGGCTTACCGGCCTCTGGCGCGCACATTGTCGGCCTCGCAGGGGAAGGGCCACTCTCTCCTGCTGGCCAAGATTTCCGCAGTCATGGAATCCATCGAAATATGGCACGCCGAGTACGCCTGTCCCGCTCCCACCCAGCGCAACATTTGCGCCACCGCCCTGGATCTTCCCTACGCCCTGGAGCAGTTGGACCACCGGGCAGGGAGTCTTCTGACCGCAGCCAGTCCTCTTTCTTGGGTGGCGGGAACCGGCATCCTCTCGGGCCAGGCCGTACCGGTGCCTCTCGATACCGTCCGGCTGCACAGCCGGACTCATGGCCCGTGGGAGCCGCGCGGCCTGCGGATGGGAAGCAACGGCCTGGCGTCGGGCAACTCCCGAGAGGAGGCGGGGTTGCACGCCCTCTACGAGGTTCTCGAACGCGATGTGCTCAGTACGCTGACCTCCAGGCCCCAGGATCAGCGCATCTCACTTCGCCTGGACAGCATCGACGACCCGGTCTGCGGCCCCCTGGTGGAGCAGATCGTGCGCAACCACGTCTTCCTGGACGTCTCCTGGATCGAAAACCGCTGGGGGATTCCGTGCTTTGCGGCCTATGTCTGGAGTGAGGACTTTCCGGTCATGACCGCCGGCTCCGGGGCTCACTCCTCCGCCAACGTCGCTCTGGCTCGCGCCATCACCGAGGCCGTACAAAGCCGCCTGACCTCCATCAACGGGACCCGAGACGATCTGTCCACCCGCTACTCCCACGTCCTGCGGGGCGCCGCCACCCGGCCTCTCCCAGCACCGCAGGGCTGCCGCTATGCGGACCTGCCGCATTCCGCCCCTCACGATTTCGGCAACATCGCCGAGGAGATCCGGTGGGCCAGCGGTCACGTGGCGCACCGCACCGGTGTGGAACCGATTCTTGTCGATCTGAGCACCACCAGCGAGTTCTCCGTGGTCAAGGTGATCTGCCCCGGCCTGCACAACAGCACCCGACACGCCATCCCCCGCCCCACCTACGAGGAAGCCAGCACTCCCGGTACCTCTCCTTCTTCGCAACTCAGCACGCCCGCCTGAGTCGTGACGGACTCTCTAGGGAAGACCGAGTGGACCACAGCCCGCGGGCCGTTCGCCGCTGCCCGTCAGATGGCGGGCCCCGGCCCAGTCAAAGAACTGGAGGGGGGATCGTGGTTGGCCGGCTGCTGCTCCCGCACCGAGCCGAAACGGATCGAACACGCCGTCGCGCGGCGAGCAACGGGGCAGGGCCGCATGCACTTTGGCGAGCAGCTCCTGGCGCAACGGGATCGAAGCCCAGTTCAGCCATGCGTTACTGACCTTTCCGTTCAGTTGTCGTGTTGAGTGAGAGGCCGGTTTCGGCGAGGCAGCCCTCGATGAGGTCGGTGCGTCGTTGGATCCGGCGCAGGCCACTGCGGACGGCTTGGACAAGGTGGTCGCGGTCGCGGAAGACGACGTTGGCGGTAGTGCTGCGCCGGAGCAACGACCAGATGCCCTCGACCGGATTGAGGTCGGGTGCATAGCTGGGCAGCTGGACGATGGTGAGCCAGTCATGGCCTGCCGCGTACTCACGTAAACGACTGCAGCGATGAACATTCAAATTGTCCCAGAGCACAACAACGGGACCGCCGAGCTGAAGGTGGGCCCGAACGAGAAGATCACGATAGTCCTGCCAGGTGAAGCCGCGATGGGCACCCTGGTGATGGCCCTGGACGCGAGGACGGAAAATCAAGCGGCTGCGTTCGCCGGCCTTGAAGCACACCACTGCAGCCATCGAGATGCGGCCACGGGAAGCGCCGTTGAACCCAACCACGGGCGTGCTCCCTCTGGGTGCCCAGGTGCGTGCGCGGTGCGACGTCATCGAGACGGCGGCTTCGTCCTCGAAGACCAGCCATGCCCCGAGCGCCGCCGCGGTGGCTTTGCCCGGGGCCAGGTCTCCTTCCTCCAGCTGGCCACCGCCGCCTCGTCCCGCTCGACCGCCCGCCGGGCAGGCCGCTGACACGACCATCCGTGCCGCCGCAGCAGCTCCCACACTCCGCGGATCGACAACGACACCTCCAGGTGGTCGGCAATCAGCAGTCGCACCCGCGAGAGCGTCCACCGCTCATCTGCCCAGCCCTGAGCTACCGCGCCTGCCAGCAACAGCGGCTCCAGCACGGCGAAGCCACTGTCGCCGATCTTCGGCCGCTTAGCCGGTCCCGAAGGGCGCCGGGCCTGCCGACCTCCCTCGCGCCAGGCCCGGCGCCACCGTTCCACCGACCGGATACTGACCCGCAGTTCCTTCGCGATCACCGTGTTCTTCTCACCCCGCGCGAAGCCATCGACAGCCAGCATGCGCACCCGCTCCCTCGCGGCCTGACCCTGCGGAGTGAGACCACCGCCCTGCGCATATCTCATGGCCCCGGCGTATCGCAGGGACCGAGCAATGTCAGCCCCGACAACTGAACGGAAAGGTCAGTAGGACGAGATCAGAAATCCCGGCAATACCTCCGATAAGGGCCGGTGGGTGGGGATCAGCCTCTATGTCTTCTGGCAGAACCACCACGTCAACGCCCCTGCTGCGCGCCGTCGTCAACGGGGCCAACATTGCCTGGACCGCGCCTAGTAGTGCTTCGTTAGGTCTTCTCGTTGGCGCTGATCAGGAGCATGTTGCATGTGTGGACGCGCATGAAGTAGACCGTTTGCGGGCGTCGTTGGGGTTGTTCGTGGGTGATGTGTTCGCCTCGGTGCCGCGCAAGGATCAGCGGGCCAAGGGCGAGTGTTATCTGCGGGGGCTGATGCTGGACGGTCGGCGCAAGTCGATCCAGCCGATGGCCGAACGGCTGCCGGACGGCGATATGCAGGCCCTGCAGCAGTTCGTCAGCCAGTCTCCGTGGGACTGGATGCCGGTGCGCCGGCGGATCGCCGAGAGACTGTGCCGGGTGATCCAGCCGGAAGTGTGGGTGGTCGATGATGTCTCGTTTCCCAAGTGCGGGCGGGCGTCGGTGGGGGTGGCCCGACAGTACTGCGGTGGGCTGGGCAAGCGGGCCAACTGCCAGGTTGCGGTGAGCGTGCACGCGGCCACCGATGCCGCGTCCTGCCCGCTGGAGTGGGACTTGTTCCTCCCCGAGGAATGGGCAGACGATCACCAGCGCAGGCGACGGGCCGGGGTGCCCGGCGATGTCGGGCACTTGACCAAGGCCCGCCTGGCGCTGGGCCTGCTGGACCGGCTGGCCGAGTGGCTGGGGCCGGTGCCGGTCATCGTCGCTGATGCCGGCTATGGCCGCAGCGTCTCCTTCCGGCTCGCGCTGGAAGAACGCGGCTGGTCCTACGTCATGGCCCTGGACCCCAAAGAGATCGCACGGCCTGTCGA
Organism: Streptomyces sp. NPDC003379; assembly: GCF_053589195.1. Taxonomy (NCBI): domain Bacteria; kingdom Bacillati; phylum Actinomycetota; class Actinomycetes; order Kitasatosporales; family Streptomycetaceae; genus Streptomyces; species Streptomyces sp. NPDC003379. The sequence goes on from NZ_JBSFRK010000036.1 coordinate 20,131, forward strand.
TGCCGAGCCGTCGCAACCCGACTACGGCGGGCTTGGACCGCCCACGCTGCTTCGCTATCGCCAGGCGCCCCGGCCCCTGCACACCTTTGCCGACAACAGCACGCCGTTCCAGGACGTCGCTTGGCGGCAGGGCAGCAAGGGCGCGATGACCTCACGTTTCGCTGTGCTCCAGGTGCGACCGTCGGGAAAGGAGGCCCGCCGCATGGCCCAGGAACAGGCCGGTGGACGTAATCGTTGGGACGGCGTGCTGCCGCTGCGGACCTTGCTGGTCGAACAGCCTGAACATGCCACTGGGCCGACCGGCTACTGGATGACGAACCTGCCACCTACCACCCTCATCGCCGATCTGGTGCGGTGGGCGAAGATGCGATGGCGCATCGAGCACGATTACCGCGAGCTCAAGCACGGTCTGGGCCTGGACCATTTCGAGGGCCGCACCTGGCGTGGCTGGCACCACCACGTCACCCTCGTCACCGCCGCCCAGGCATTCCTCACTCTGCGGCGCTACGACCCAAAAGTCCCCATGCCGGCCTGAGCCTCTACCAAGTCCTGGACACCCTCCAGGACATGCTGCGGTGCTGGACCGGCACCTGCACCACCTGCGACCGATCCCTCACCACCAGCAGACCCAGAACCTAACGAAGCACTACTAGATAGGGTGAGGACTTCCCCGCCGCCTGGAGGTGCTGGACCGGTGTCCGACAGCAGTTTTGTTCACCTGCACAATCACACTGAGTATTCGATGCTCGACGGGGCCCAGCGCCTGAAGCCGATGTTCACGGAGGTCGCACGCCAGGGCATGCCGGCCATCGCCATGTCCGACCACGGCAACATGTTTGGCGCCTATGAGTTCCAGCAGGTGGCCAAGGGCTTCGACGGGGTGAAGCCAATCATCGGGATCGAGGCCTACGTTGCGCCGTCCTCCCGACGCAACCGGAAGCAGGAGTTCTGGGGGCCTGGCGGCGTGCGGGCCATGTCCGACGACGGCGAGGGGTCCAAGGACGTCTCCGGCGGCGGTCGCTTCACCCACATGACGATGTGGGCGCAGAACGTACAGGGTCTGCAGAACCTCTTCTACTTGTCGACAGAAGCCTCCTATACAGGCCAGTTCCCCGCGGGCAAGCCGCGCATGGACATGGAGTTGATCTCCGAGCACGCCGACGGGATCATCGCGTCCACCGGCTGCCCGTCCGGTGCCATCCAGACCCGGCTGCGGCTGAACCAGTACGACGAAGCCCGCGAGGTCGCCGGCGCCTACCAGGACATCTTCGGGAAGGAAAACTACTTCCTGGAGCTGATGGACCACGGCCTGGACCTTGAGCGCAACGTCCGCGCCGACCTGTTGCGTCTGGCCAAGGACCTCAGCATCCCGCTGCTGGCGACAAACGACGCGCACTACGTACTCGAGGAACACGCGGATGCGCACGACAATCTGCTGTGCATCGGGGTCGGCAAGAACAAGGACGACCCAAACCGTTTCCGGTTCAACGGATCTGGCTACTACCTCAAGACCGCAGCCCAGATGCGGGAACTGTTCTCCGAACTTCCTGAAGCGTGTGACAACACACTGCTGATCGCAGAACGTGTCGAGTCGTACTCCTCGGTCTTCGAGAACGTCGATGAGATGCCGGCCTTCCCCGACGTGCCTGAGGGCGAGACCCAGGAGTCATGGCTGCGCAAGGAGTGCCTCAAGGGCCTGGCCATGCGCTATGGCGACCCAATCCCCGGCGAGGTGTTGGAGCGTTTCGAGACCGAGATGTCGGTCATTGGACCGATGAACTTCTCGTCGTACTTCCTCGTCGTTGCCGACATCTGCCGCCATGCCCGGGACAGCAAGATCCCGGTAGGTCCTGGCCGTGGCTCAGCGACCGGCTCGATCGTCGCCTATGCCACCCGCATCACCGAGTTGTGCCCGCTCGAGCACGGCTTGCTCTTCGAGCGGTTCCTCAACCCCGAGCGCATCAACCCGCCTGATGTCGACCTCGACTTCGACGACCGGCAGCGCGACGCCATGGTGCGTTATGTGGTGGACAAGTACGGCGACGAGTACACGGCGATGGTCAACACGTTCGGCAAGCTCAAGGCCAAGAACGCGATCAAGGACACTTCCCGGCTGATGGGCTACCCGTTCTCGCACGGAGAGCGGATCACGAAGGCGCTGCCCGCCGATGTGATGGGCAAGTCCATCCCCATCAACGGGATCTTCGATCCGGAGCACCCCCGGTACGGCGAGGCGGGGGAGATCCGGGCCCTCTATGAGAGCGAACCGGATGTCAAGAAGGTCGTGGACGGCGCCAAGGGCGTCGAGGGATTGATCCGCAACACCGGTGTTCACGCGGCTGCGGTGATCCTTTCGAAGACGAAGCTGACCGACCGGATCCCGCTCCACATGCGCGCCAAGGACGGCGTGAAGATCACCGGTTTCGACTACCCCAGCTGTGAGGACATGGGGCTGGTCAAGATGGACTTCCTGGGTCTGCGCAACCTGGGTGTCATCGATCAAGCGATCCAGAACATCCGCGAGAACCGCGGCGTGAATATCACCACGGACGCGGTGCCCCTGGGCGACGACCAGCCGATTCCTCTGGACGATGCGACCACCTTCGCCCTGCTGGCGCGCGGCGACACGTTCGGGGTTTTTCAGCTCGACGGCGGCGGCATGCGCACCCTGCTCAAGTTGATGGAGCCCTCCCGGTTCGAAGACATCGCGGCCGCCCTCGCCCTGTACCGTCCCGGCCCCATGGCGGCGAACGCCCACACCAACTACGCGCACCGAAAAACCGGTCGCCAGGAGATCGAGCCGATCCACCCGGAGCTCAAGGAGCACCTGGAAGGAATCCTGGGCAACACGTTCCACCTGCTCGTCTACCAAGAGCAGATCATGGCCATCGCCCGCCAGCTCGCCGGCTACACGCTGGGCGGCGCCGACCTGCTGCGCCGAGCCATGGGCAAGAAGAAGCCAGAGGTCCTGGCTGCCGAGTGGGAAAAGTTTCACGGCGGCATGCAGACCAACGGGTACTCCGAGGAGTCCATCAAGGCTCTGTGGGACGTGATGCTGCCGTTCTCGGGCTATGCATTCAACAAGTCTCACACTGCCGGCTATGGTCTCGTCTCCTATTGGACCGCCTACCTCAAGGCGAACTACCCGGCCGAGTACATGGCCGCCTTGCTCACCTCCGTCGGCGACGACAAGGACAAGGCCGCCATCTACCTCGCCGATGCTCGCAAGCTGGGTGTGCAGGTGCTGCCCCCGGACATCAACGAGTCCGTTGCGGACTTCACCGCCGTCGGTGACGACGTACGCTTCGGTCTGCGGTCGGTGCGCAACGTCGGCGACGGCGTCATCGAATCGCTGGTGGCCTCACGCAAGTCAAAGGGCAAGTACACGGCCTTTGCCGACTTCCTGGAGAAGGCAGACATCGCGGCGCTGAACAAGCGGGCCGTGGAATCGTTGATCAAAGCTGGCGCCTTCGACTCGCTGGGCCACACCCGCAAGGGCCTGTCGGCGGCGCACGAGGACGCCATCGACTCGATCATTCCCGTAAAGAAGGCCGCCTCCTTCGGCCAGGATGACCTGTTCGCGGCGCTCAGCCAGGGTGACTCCGAGGAGCCGGTCTTCGGACTGGACTTCCCCATCGCCGAAGACGAGTGGCCCCGCAAGCAAGTCCTGGCCACCGAGCGGGAAATGCTCGGCCTGTATGTCTCGGCGCATCCCCTTGATGGCACCGAGCACATCCTGTCCCGTCACCGTGACACCACCATCAGCGAGCTGCTCGGCTCGGGGCGCACCGAAGGAACGGTCCGCCTGTCGGGTCTGATCACGGGCGTCGAGCGGCGCATGACCAAGCAGGGCAACGCCTGGGCCATCATTAAGCTCGCCGACCGCGACGGCGAGATGGAGGTCCTCTTCTTCCCGGCCGTATACAACCTTGTTGCACATGCGCTGCTTCCCGACAGCGTGGTCTCCGTCCAGGGCCGCCTCAACGACCGGGACGGCGCGGTCAGCATCTTCGGGCAGGAGATCCAGGTTTTGGATGTTTCGTCGGCCGAGCATGGCGGCCCCCCACCGGTTCAGCTGGCGTTTCCCGCCTACAAGGTCAACCAGCCCGCCGTGGACGAGCTGAAGCGCATCCTCACGGCGCACCGGGGTGAAAGCCCGGTGCGGATGCGGGTTCAGGGCCCCGACAAGACGGTGGTGTACGAGCTGGGCTTCTTGGTCGACGCGACGTCCGTCGCCTCCGACATCAAGGGAGCGTTCGGCCCGGGCGTGTGGATGGGCGTGGCGTGAAACACAATCACGACGAGATCGTCCTCCGCCTTGCCGGTGCGGAGACGTCCCTCTGCGGGAGCTGTGGGCTGGCGACGCTGTTACAGGCCACCTTCCCCCACTCCTGGAGGAACGCCCGGGGTGAGGAGGTGGCCGGTCTTCGCCAGGCTGCACTGTGCCGGTCCTGTGACCACGGAGATCCCGCCAGCGATGGACTCCTGGCGCTGTTCCCGAAGGGCCAGCAGTTCGACGTCAGAGATCTCGAGGCCTTCGGCGGCCTCGCCGCCGCGTGGGTGGAAGCCGTGCGCCACAGAGTGCTGGACACAGACCTGCTCGCTGATCAAGAGGCCCTGTGGCATCGAGGCGAGCTGTGATGCCCCAACAGGTGTCCTCGGCCGTCTGGGCCGAGGGCCGCCAGCGTCCCGAAAGGCGGCTCACCTAGCGCGGCAACGACGTCTAGGACCCAAGATGGCAAGAGGTACCTGCTCGGCCGGATCTGTCCGTTCTGGTGGCGCAGCGTGGATGCCAGCCGAGCAGGTACGTGGGTGAGCTAGTGCGGCTGGTGGCTGTGGTCGTGGGGGGCATTCCCGCGCGCCGTGGCCCTGACCGCAAGGTGTGTCGCCTACGTGATGTCGATGTCCGCGACGGAGTAGAAGGCCGTGTCGCTGTCCGTGACCGTACAGATCGCCAATAGGGCATGGCGTCCGTGGCGGTCCTTGGGCAGTTCAACGTCGTGGATGGTGAACGGGTGGACCGCTTCGGTCCGGATCTCGGCGAAGGGCTGCTCGTCAAAGACGGCGCGGCTGAGCGGCTGTGACGGTGTGTAGGTGGGCACCGTGAGGAAATAGGAGAAAGTGAGAGTAGGCCGAGGCGTGGCGATCGTCCAGCGCACCTCGAGCGGTTCACCGGCGGAGACGCGCGTGGCGTGCCACCTCTCCGCTCCAGCCTCATCGAGTTTGCTCAGGTCGTCGTGGCCGGCGCTCGCTATCTGCTGATCGGCGGGCCCTGCCTGCGGGTAGCCAGCTGGCCCGTCGATGCGCTGGTACTTCGAGAAGGCCATACCGGCGTCCGTGTTGAATTCCCCCCCCAGAAGCTTGCGAGGTACGCGCGGCTGGGCGGGGTCGAAAGGTGTCCCGTCATCGGTATGTCTTACTCCTTCAGCAGCACCCGGCGTTGAGCGTACGGCCAGCGTCCCAGTCTCTGCCGGTGTCGGTCGCAGCGCTGGGCTGAGCACCTGGCCGGTTGTCGCGATATCTCACTGGTCGTAGCTTGCTGAGGACGCCTATGGGACGTCGCTCTGCTCAACTTTGCAGTAGATGGAGACTACTTGTGTGCTGTCGGGGGTCACCGGGGTTCCCTGCCAGTCCTGGGCCCGGGACACGAGTTCCAGGCTGGCCATGGTCGCCATGAGATCGAGTTCTGAGGGCCAGACCCAGCGGACGTGGCACGGCAGCAGGCTCAGTCCGTCTTCCGAGAAGCTGATCTCCTGGAAGGAGATTGTTTGCTTGGCGGTGTCGACGACGGTCGCTGAGAGGGCAAGGTGCTGGTCGCTGAGGCCGCGGATGCTGAGGTTCTTCCCGCGCAGTTTCCCAGCGAAGACCTGCGGGTGGGTGTGCTCGACGGCGAGATGTCCGCCGACGGTGAGCACTCGTGCGCTGTTACGTATGCAGCGCAGTTGGTCCTGTTGTGATTGCAGCAGATGCAGCGCGCTGTGCGCTGCGATCACCAGGGAGTAGGTCTCCTGGGTGGGCACGTCCGCCATGTCCCCGGTGATCACGCAGAGCGGCAGGCCTGCGGCCTTCTCCGCAACGCGGCGAGCCATCTTCTCGGACAGCTCGATGCCGTCGACGGCGACCCCCGCCTGGGCGAGGGGGATTGCGATACGTCCGGTACCGATCCCCAGTTCCAGTGCCCTTCCCCCAGCAGCTAGTTTCACCAGCCCTGCGACGACCTCGTCTGGTTCGGGCGTGCCCAAGAAGCTCTCGTCGTAGTGATCCGCCCAGACCTCCCAGAGGTGGCGTTCGCTCCAGCGGTCCGGGTCGGTGCTCATGTGAGGTCTCCTTGGAATGGGGCACGCCGCGTGGGGAAGTCGGCGTTTGCCTGTGGCTGCGGTGCAGCCCGGCGGCAGGACCCGTGGGGGATGTTAGAGCGGCTGGTGGGCCGCCTCAGGCTCGGGTGGATTGGGCCTGCGTGGCCGGGGCGGTTCCATGATGGGCATGCCATCCGCGTCTGTCATCGTGGCTCTCTTCCTGCGCTCGACTGCTTCAGAACGTGTAGCGGGATCCGATGGAGGCGAACTTCTCGCCGCGCTCCCGCATCCGGTTCTCCGAATAGGCCCGCAGGTCGGGGTCCGCTGCGAACTGCTGGTCCACGGCTTCGCGGACGGCCTGGGCTCCCTGTGCGGTGGTGATGTCGACAGCGTCCACCATGAGGTTGTCGTGCAGGTAGCGATAGAGGTACACGTCGGGCAGACCGTGCGGGTTGAGCGTGGCCCGGATCCGCTCCTCTGCTGCGTGAGGGATGTGGGTGAAGCGTTCGTGGTCCCGTGGGAGGGGTTCCGTCTGCGCGTAGGCGTCGAAGTTGGTGAACTCGACGCGTGTGCCGTTGAGGTAAGCGACCTTAATCCTTTTTCGCAGGCAGAAGTTCACGGCCTCGGTGAGCTTCTCGATGATCGGCTCACCCTTGTCGTTGAGGGAGGTGTTGCAGAGCATCGGCACACCAGTAGCGGTGTGGAAGGCGCTGATGAGGCGGTGCAGCTCGGGGTTCTGCTCGGCGGTCAGGGTCTGGACGCGGGCCGAGTAGTCCAGGTGTGCGACGGCGGGGATCTGGGTGCGGCGTGCTCCGCGGATCCGGAAGGTCTCGAGCATGTAGGGCGAGGGACGGGCGTCTTCGAACCAGTCGTCGATGTGGTCCTGGAGGACGACCGGTGCGACCGGGCGCCACCATTCGCGCTGTTTGTGCTGGTTGAGGAGTTCTTTGGAGGTGTAAGTGGTGGGGTCGGCGATGAGGCTGCGGTTGCCCAGGGCCCGAGGGCCGATCTCTGACCGGCCGTGGAACCAGACGATGGGGCCTTCTTGCAGGTCTGCGACGGCCTGATTGTCGTCGTAGGCGCTGGTAGTAGCGATGTAAGGCTGGTGTTCGGTGAGGACCTCGTTGAGGGCCTGGTCGCTTCCTCCGAGGTAGGCGGAGGGGAAGCGGAAGGAGAACGTCTGGTCTCCGCTCTTCTTGAGGAACGCCGCCAGTGCCATGCCGATGGACTGTCCGTCGTCGCCCACGCAGGGCGGAGCGAGGAGCTCCTTGAAACCGTACTTCTCCATAAGGTGGCTGTTGGTGGGGCAGTTGAGGGCGTAGCCGCCGGCCAGCGCCAGGTGCGTGTCAGCCGGATTGAGCTGGTGGCGCTCGACTGCCTGCTCGACGCTGTTCTCCATAATGCGTACGGAGATGGCCTGGACTTCCTTCATGACGGCGCTGACCAGGGAGTCCTGCGCGGAGAACTCGGGGTCGCTGACCAACGTGGCGCTCACCTGGTCGACGATGTGGCTCAGGGCGGTAGCCGCTGTGGTCATGGAGGTGATGTCGTCGAAGACGAACTCGCGAAGAATGGCGTCCTGGTCGCAGGTGCCGTGGGCCTTGGTGGCAGTGGCCAGCGCCATGAGTGTTCCCTCGCGCTGGCGGAAGCGGTCCTTTGCGGCGCCGTAGAGGGGGGCTGGAGACTGGACAGGGAAGATCGTCGACTCGCCGTTGCGGACGACGCATCCCGCGAACCACTTGTCCTTGATGCTGCGTTCGATGACGAACTCGGGGCCTCGGTCCACGGCGAAGCCCAGGATGGTGCCGTTGTAGTACTTGTCGGTGTCCAGCAGCAGGGCGCTGTAGAGGTGCGAAAGGGCGTGGTAGGCGATGTCGGGGTGGTCATCACCCAGGTGGTAGTCGCTGACAGTGTCGATGTCCGGTGTTCCCCAGACCTCGGTCATGTCCTCGAGGGTCAAGCCGTGTTCAGCCAGTTGTTCGTTGAGGAAGCTGGTGAGGTGCTCGCGGTCCAGGAAGGGGGTCCGGTGCTGTTTCTGGCCGCTGATGCGTTCGATCTCCCAGTGGGCGATGAGGGTGACCTGCTGCCCGTCCTTGCGCCAGAGGGAGAAGTTCGCGTCATGACGGTAGGTCACATTCAGGACGCGTTGCAGGCCGACCGGGTTGAGGTAGGCAGAGAGGTAGTAGCCGTCCTTCATGCGTTCTCCAGCAGTTCGTGGGGTCAGGGCGGTCAGTCCTTGAGGGCGAGGGCTACGCCGTAGCCGCCGTTGCCGTCCTCGATGGTGTGGCTCAGACGCCACGGCGAGGGGGTCAGGAGTTCCTCGAGCTCGCTCAGTGAGCAGTAGAGGTAGTCGAAGTAGGGGGTGACCAGGGCTCCGGAGCGGATGCGGATGCGCAGTTGGCCCGCCATGCGGCCGGCGTCGCGGTTTGCCTGGTGGTAGTCCGTGTGCAGGGTCCCCTTTGAGGCGTAGGGGTCGCGGCCGGTAGCCAGGACCTGGGCTCCGGAGGCGGCGACGCGTGCCCACTCCTGCAGGGTGATGAGGGATTCTTCCCGCCCGCCCAGCAGGCCGAGGTTGGCGCCCATGGCCAAGATGGTGTCGGCCGAGTTGTCGTCGCAGGGCAGGCTCTGCGCGGTTCCCAGACTGGCCGGTATGCCCTGCTTTTGGCACAGGTCGACGGCCCCGGGCGAGGAGTCGATTCCCAGTACGGTGTGGCCCTGTTGCTGGAGGTGGAGCAAGTGGCGCCCGGCGCCGCAGCCCACGTCGAGGATGCGGCCGCTGGCCTTGGCGAGGAGGTCTTGTTCCCGTTGTGGCCACTGATCGTGCGGGGCGAAGTATTCGGCGGCGTCGCACACCCCGGTGAAACCGTCGGAGCGCTCGATGACCTCGAAGACGCGGCCGGAAGCGGCTTCGGCGTTCCAGACACGGGTCAGGAGGTGCCCGATGGCGTCCCCGCTGGTGGGTGGCAGGTGGCGGAGAGGTTCTTCCATGGACGGGCTCCTGGCGGTGTGCGATCGGTGGCGCGTGGCGGGCGAGGCGTGTACAGGACTGCTGCGCCCGGACGGGGGGCCGGGCGCAGCAGTGGTGCGGTGCGATCAGGCGAGGGTGATGGCGCCTTCTCGGACCAGGCGCTGGCAGAGCAGCAGCCGGGATACGGCGTCGAGTTCGCTGCTGACGCTGTCGCAGGTGAAGGTGTCAGCGGTCTCGGCCAGGGCTGTCAGGTATTTCTCGGTGCGGGCCGGGCTGGTGAAGCGGCGCTGTCCGAAGACGGTGTGGACGGCCCCGTCCTCCGCGGTGACCTCCAGCGGAACCGCGCGGCGCAGTCGGGTTTCGGCGTTGACGTGGTCGGAGGCGCTGATCGCCGTAAGGCGGCCGGTGGCCAGGGTCCGCTGGCGGGGGACGACCGATTCCAGGTGCTGACCGATGAGTTCGCCGATGTCGACGTTCTTGAGGGTGTCTGCGAAGGCTTCGAAACGGGGCGCCAGATTCTCGGTGAGCTCCGGCTGCCCGTCGCGCAGGAGGGGCACCGGGCCGGTGAGGTCGTTGTCCTGGCAGTACTGCTCGAAGGCGCGCAGCAGCACCTTGGTGGCAAGCTCGTTGTACCGGGGAACGTCGAACTGGATCGTCTGGTGGATCGACAGGCCCGCCTCGGTGGTGCGGACGACGTGCGGGGTCCCCTCGGGCACATAGAGCATGTCGCCTGGCTTCATGACCAGCTGACGGATTTCGGCGTCAGGGTCGTTCTTCTTCTCCCAGAGGGTCGGGTGGATCTCCCACTGCTTGGTGCCGTGCGTCTGCATGACGATGATGTCGTGCGGGTCGGCATGCAGGGAGAAGGCCTGGGCGCTGGGGGGTGTGACGAACAGGATGACGCCGGCCCGGATATGGGTGACGGCCTCGAACTGTTCGCACATGGCGCGCAGCTGGGGAATGTACTGGTCGACCTGGTTGAGGGTCAGTGACGCGCCGTTGGCGACATGCTGGGCCACCTTGACCGGGTCGGGGCTGCCTTCGGTGGCCAAGGTCATGATGCGCCGGACATCGGCGGTGCTGCCGACGCTGCGGGCGCGGGCCTGTTCGCCGACGCTCATGTAGGTAGACGGCGGCAGGTTGCGTCCCTCGTTGCACACCCACAGCTGAGAGACACGCAAGGTGCGGGAGTCAAGGAGGCGGTCGAGGTCTTCCGCGGTCATCAGGGCGGAGGTGTCCACGACCCCTGGGGCGTGCAGGGGACGCTTGCCCCAGTGCGGGCCGATTGTCTTGACGAGTTCGGCTGCCACCTCGGTGCCCGGCGCGTAGTGCGTGGGCCCCAGGATGCGTGCTCCTGACGGCGCGTCTGTCGTTGCGAAATCCGTCTCTACCAGGGGCTGGCCCACCGTTCGGCCCTCTCTTCGTTGTTCACGTCTGTGCGGCTGGAGCGGTCTGGCTGCCGAGCCGGTGTTGCTGCGCAAGCAGAGGTGGAGGCGGTGTCCCGGCGCTGCGCGCCTGGGCACCGCCTCCACAACTGGAGTGCTGTGGCACGGTGTTCACCGCTTCACAGCGTCACGTGGTAGGCCGACTCACTCGTCGGTGTAGGAGGCCGACTCGTGAGCGATGGTGGTGGGCACAGCCTCGTCGAACAGGTCGTCAGAGGCCTCGATCGTGTTCTCCGTGCGCATAGCACTCTCCTTGGTGAAGTCACGCGACTTGTATGAGCCGCATAAGCCCCGTCCTTTTTCGTCAGCTCTGCTGCTGGATGCAGCCTGCTGGCGGTGCGGCTCAATGAAAGTAACAACGCGCCAGAAAGATCGGCAAGGGATTTCCGGCCATTGGCCTGAACCCTTGAGTTTGGCCGATCCGCTCGCCGCAGGGTCATTCCTGGAGTATTTCCACTCTATGAACGCGCGCTGTCCCGACGACCACCCGTTCAAACATTCAACTTACAGCGACCAGTGCGTGGCCTATTTGCCACCGGGGCCCGATTGGGCAATAGGGAACTGTTAGGTGCTACATGCAGTCGAAAAAATGAAATGGCCTCATAGATCATCGTTTCGCCCGCATCATCCCTCTTGGTCTGGGCGTCGAGGGCGGCTAACCTCAGGCCCTGAGCTGGAGAGACCGTGATGCGCGACAGACCGTGACGCTGAGTGAGGAACCTGGTGCCAATCCACATATTCACAGGACCGACAGCAGCAGAAGAGGCGGCCAAAGAAATCATTCCGGGCTGCCACATCCACCCGCCTGCACAGCACGGTGATTTCATCCGCAACAGATTCTCCTCGCAAGACATCGTTCTTCTTGTCGACGGCCTCTACCACGCAAATCCGCCGATTCGCCACAAGGAAATTCTCGAGTCGATATCCCGGGGCGCCACTGTCATCGGCGCAGCGAGCATGGGCGCCCTCAGGGCAGCCGAGCTCCACCCATTCGGAATGCACGGAGTCGGAAAAATATTCGAGTTCTACCGGGACGGAGTCATCGACGGAGACGACGAGGTAGCCGTTCTCCACACCGCCGGACCGGAGTGGAAGGTCCTCAGCGAAGCCCTGGTCAACATGCGCCACACCTTGGCCGCTGCCCGGCAGGCGGGCGTGATCACCGGATCCGAAGAAGGGGATTTGCTGGCGGTGGCCCGGTCCCTGCACTATCCGCGTCGCTCCTGGCGTGCGGTGCTCCAGGCCTGCGAGCATCAGGGCCCCGCCCTGCGCGAGGCCGCCGACCGGATCCTCGGCTTTCACCGGGAGCACGGGACTGATGCGAATCTGAAGTACCTGGACGCGTGCACCGGGCTGCGCTATGCCCGCGCCCTGGCCGAAGGCACCTCGGCGCCGCACGGCACCCAGGCCGAGGACTGGCCCACCGGATGGCGCACGACCTACCTGCGCAAGTGGAATCGCGAATTCACCGGCGATATGCATGACGGACGGTTCGTCAGCGCTTCCCAACAGCTCGACTACCAAAGGCTGTTCGGGCCCGACCAGCCGCAGCGCTGGCGGCGCTACGTCCTGTCTGCCATGACCGGCCTGCCCGCCGATGCTCCGGTGGCGCAGCTGGAGGAGCAAGCCCTGTCCGCTGCCCACGGCCTGGAGCTCAGCTGCGCGTCCGTCGCCGACGGCCAGCTGCGGCACTGGCTGACCGAAAACGAGCAGGAACAGCTGTCAAAGCGGGAGAAGTTGCTTACCGTTCTGATCCGCTCTTCACGGCTAACCGCCGATCTCAGCGACGGTCCGGCCGCACGCTGGCTGCTTCCACAAGCCGAGCACAACCGTTCATTGATCTCCTCAAGCCTGCACATTAACGACCAGGTGGCCGCGTCTTCTTTCAGCAAGCACATCGACCACCTCAAGAAGAGCGTCCTGGAAAGGCATCTGAGCCTCATCTGGGGCCTTCTGGCCGATGCCGATATCGATGTATCCGCCCGGGAACGGGGATTTGCCTCCACCGCAGAAGCAACAGAGGCACTTCGCCCCTTCTTCCTCAAGGACTACTACGACCGACGTCAAAACGGAGCGTGACGTGACCTTCTCCCCCACCGCAGCCCCCGCTACCGGCCGAAAGGTGTACACCCTGGGCACCCACCGGGTGCGCAGCCCACAGGAAACCTGGCAGATGATCAGCGGCCGGCTGCCGGAGTTCGGCATCAGCCGGGTCGCCGACGTGACCGGCCTGGACATCATCGGCATCCCGGTCGCGGTGGCCTACCGGCCCCTCTCACGTACCCTGTCGGTCTCCCAGGGCAAAGGCCACACACTCCTGCTCGCCAAGATCTCGGCCGTGATGGAGTCCGTGGAGATGTGGCACGCAGAGTTCGCCTGCCCCTCCCCCACCCACCAGGCCACCCCCACCGCCGCCCTGCAACTCCCCTACCGTCTGGAGGACCTGGAGCAGCACGAGGGCAGCCTCCTGCATGAGGGCAGCCCACTGGACTGGGTCAGCGCCACCGGCATGCTCACCGGAAAGCCGCTCCCCGCGCCCCTGGACTGCGTGCAGCTGACCAGCTTCGCTGGCCAGAGCTGGCATCCACGCGGCCTACTCGTCTCCAGCAACGGCCTGGCCTCGGGCAACTCGTTCGCGGAGGCGGCCTTGCACGCCCTCTACGAGGTGATGGAACGCGACGCGCTCAGCCAGTTGACCGCCGCGCCCGGCGATGTGCGACGCAATATCCGGGTGGAGAGCATCGACGACCCGGCGTGCAAGCCGCTGATCGAAAAGATCCTCAGCCAGCAAGTCTTCCTCGACGTGGCCGCGGTACCCAATCAGTGGGGCATCCCGTGCTTCGCCGCCTTCGTGTGGAGCGAGGACTTCGCTCTGCTGACGGCCGGCTCCGGGGCACATTCCTCGGCCAGTGTGGCGCTCTCACGGGCCATCACCGAAGCGGTCCAAAGCCGCCTGACCCTCATCAACGGCAGTCGGGATGACTTGGTAGCCACCTACTCCCACGTCCTTCGAGGCGCCACCCGGCGACCCGCCGTTGACCCCCGGGCCTGCACCTACCCCGAAGCGCTGACCGGGTACGGGCAGTCCTTCGACAACATCCAAGACGAGCTGGCCTGGGCTTCCCGCGCTGTCGCCGAAGCGACTGGCCACGAACCGATGACGGTCGATCTCAGCTCCAGCGACGACTTCGCCGTCGTCAAGGTCATCTGCCCTGGCCTGAACAACAGCACACGACATGTCATCCCCAGGCCCGACTACGTAGGGTCTGCCTAAAACACACCTGGCCCGCAAGCGAGAGCTGTTGCATGAGTTCGAACACGACCACCTCCCCTGCCAAAACAGTCCGCCCCTGGCGCGGCCCCTACATCCGCTACGTGGCCGGCCGCGGTGTCTCCACCGCCGGAACCAACCTGGTCAATGTGGTGATGGCGTTCGCGGTCCTGCAGGTAGGAGGCAACGGTCTCTCGGCCGGACTCGTTCTGGGCTCCTCTGTGGCAGCCCAAACGCTGCTGCTGCCGGTCGGCGGCGTCCTGGCAGACCGGCTACCCCGCAAGACCCTCGCCGTCGCCGGCAATCTCGTACTTGCCGGGGTCCAGGCAACGCTGGGCACGCTGCTGATGACCCGACCCGGACAGACATCGGTGTGGATGTTCATCGCTGCGTCCGCTGTCACCGGCGCCGCAACCGCGATGGTGCAGCCCGCCTTCCAGGGGCTAATAGTCGAGCTCGTTCCCGCTCCCGCCCTGCAGAAGGCCAACGCCTCGCTGCGCCTGGTCCTGAATCTGGCCCGCATCGCGGTGCCCGGCCTTGGATCCCTCCTCGGCGCCGCCTTCGGCTTCGGCCAGGTCCTCATCGCCGGATCCCTGGCTTTTGCCGCCTGCTCCCTGATCCTGCTGGGCCTGCGTCTGCAGATGCCCGACCGCCGCTCCAGCACCATCGCGCACGGCTGGCGCGAGGGCTGGCAGGCGTTCAAGTCCCGCCCGTGGATGTGGGGTTATGCCCTTGCCGGAACCCTCGCTGTCCCGCTGTGGCTTGCCGGGTACCAGCTCCTGGGCCCGCTGATTCTCTCCGACGAATCCGGTGGTGCCTCCCACTGGGGCTGGGCTGTGTCCGCATTCTCAGCCGGCATGGTCTCCGGATCTCTCATCGCCCTGCGCTGGCGTCCTCAACGCCTGATGCTGGCCTGCGTCGCTGTGCAGCTAATCTGGCCTCTGCCGCTTGCGGTCCTGGCTACAGCACCGCAACTGCCCTGGCTGCTGGCCTCAATGCTGCTCAGTGGGATGAGCCTGGAACTGGCCGTCGTCTTCTTCGAGACCGCCAAACAGCAACAGGTCCCCGAGCATCTAATCGGCCGTGTCACCTCTCTCACCATGATCGGGGAGAGTGCCCTGGTCCCCTTCGGATACGTCCTGGCCGGAACCGTCGCCGACTGGATGGGCGCCGCCAACGTGATGTGGATGTGCGCCCTGGGCATCCTGGCAACCAACGTGCTGCTCCTGTTCATCCCCAGCGTTCGGACCCTTCCTGCCTTGCCCACCCTCACCGAAAACCGGGACACCGAGGGGGCCACCAGCGCCCAGTGAGCTGTCTGTACACAAACAGCCTATTTGTGATGCTCGCTGGGCGACGGGAGGGCCTAGCCAGCCGCGGAATAGCTGCTGGAGGGTGGTTTTGTGGCGGCGTCGTACAGCGCGCGCGACTGGCCAGGGTGAGGTCCAGGCTGAGGCACCTGGGCTCTCCCTCAGGAACGTCCCCACGTACGGCCACGCCGACCGGACGTGGGCTTAGGCACTGTTCATCCGTGAGATCTCCCCGACCCATGAACCGTGATCATTCACACCTCAAGATCCACTTTCGATACACGGCCTAGCTCTTACGGGACTCCATAAGTCCCATGACCAGGTTCGCTACAACTCCGAGCAAGGTTGCGGCCCCTGCGGGAAGCCACGGATCAGTGGCGTGCAGCCCGGGAGTGAATTCGAGGACGAAGAGGGCGGCGAGGAATGTCGTCAGGCACGAGGTGATCGCCTCCACCACCTCCCTGGTCCGTTTCGCGGGCTGGTTGAGCCGCAGCAGAAATCGCACCGGGGTGGTGAACAGGCCAGCGAGCAGTCCGCAAGGGAGGCAGAGCAAGGCCGCCCAGAACAGTGCGCTCAGGCCGTCGAACTCGATCATGTCGCTGAACGCAGCCGTGATGATCAGGACCACGAGCAGGAGGAAGAGCATGACGACGGCTGCGACACCGAGCCCAAGGCTTGTGATTCCGGCTGCGGCCAGGATCTTTCCCCTGGCGTCGAAGGAACTCCACGTCGGCTCTTCGTCATTCCGCTGGTGCTGCTTGCTCATCTCTCACTTCCTTCCTGCCACGTCCGCAACTCCTGAGGAGGGCCGTGCTCCTCGCGAGACGAGGAGCACCGCCCTCTTGCCCGAGAGGGTGCTCAGACCGCGACCAGCATGATTGCGTGCGCGAGGTCCCTGGCTACATCGGTCGGGACGCCCGCCTTGACCATGGCAATGGTCAAGGCGGTCTCGCTCCAGCCTTCGACATCTTCGATCGCATCGGCGATCTTGTTGCCGTACTTCCCGACGTATTTGCCGGTCGGCTTGTGGACCTTACCGAGGATCTTGCCGGCCCAGGAGCCGCCGTGACGCAGGCCGGCCACGATCAGCTTGCGGACGATGGTGCCCATGCCCAGGGCCCGCTTCGAGCGGTGGTGCGGGTCCTCCAACTGCTGGGCGTACTGCTCGAACTCTCTGATCTGCTGCGCGTCCGCGTTGTCGGTACGCATGCGCGAAACGAGGTCACGCACGTCATCGGCTGTAGGGCGCAGAGCCTCCTCCACCCGCACCGCTGCCTCCTGCGTGCGGTTCGCCTCCGTGGCCGACGCCATCGGGGCCGCAACGCCGAAGGCGATACCGGCCATGGCGACTGTGGCAGCTATGCGGAGTCCCTTGTGGTTCACGTACGCTCCTTGCTTGAAGGTGAAACGATGCGGGCGTCATAGGTGCAACTGGGGCTGCGAAACCTGTGCACCGGCGCCCGCATCCGCCCAGCTCTCGACCTGGAGGGAAAACAGGACAGCCGTTGAGCGGAATGATCATGAACATACCCGGGCACCCTGGGCCATCTCCACCTCACACTTCGTGATGATCATCACTGAAGCCGCGTCACAACCCACACCAGGGCCAATCGGTCATCTCACGTCGAGACGGGTATGCCGTCACGTGCCGTGAGCCCACGTGTCTGTGGAGGCCGCAGGATTGGGGGCGTGAAGCGGTGGCTCGGCACAACGCGGCCAACCAATTTGCGAGCCCTAGTACTGCAACGGTGCTTGCCGTGACTGGTGGCCAGCTCGGTCGTTGATGTGTTTATGGGTGGGGACCTTGCGGATGTCAGGTTGTGGGCGAGCGAACTGGACGCTGTGCGCCAGCGGTTCGTGCATCGGTTCAACCGGGAGGAGCCGCGCCAGTCGGCGCTGGCCTACATGCGCGGGCTGGTCGCGCCGCTGGAGCGCAAGAACGGGTGGACACTGGCCGAGGAGGCCGGACACAGGGGTCCGGACCGGATCCACCGGTTACTCAACCGTATCGAGTGGGACGCTGATGAGGTCCTGGACGACGTACGCCACTACATCGTCGAGCATCTCGGTGAACGTGAGGCGGTGCTGATCATCGACGACACCGGCTTCCTGAAAAAGGGTGACCGCTCGGCCGGCGTCCAGCGGCAGTACTCCGGCACCGCGGGACGCACCGAGAACAGCCAGATCGGTGTCTTCCTCGCCTACGCCACCGGCCGCGGACGCACACTGATCGACCGCCGTCTGTATCCCGGGCAACGTGCGTGAGCGGCAGCGGCAGGGCTACCGGGAGAGCCGCAGGTCCCAGCCGCCGCCGGTGCGGGTCAGGGTGGGGGTGTAGGTGGCGGGCACGGGGCGGCCGGCCTTTTCCCACTGCTGGAGCCAGTCGCGCAGGACAGCCAGGGACGGGGAGTCTGGGGCGTCGGCGAGGATTGTGCCGTTCTGCTGGATGACGGCGGCCGTCGTGGTGGTGGTGTGGCCGATCGCCCACAGGTCCGGGCTTAGCCCGGCCATGGTGAGGCGGTGGTCGCCGCGGGTGGCGGCGAAGGTCCGCCAGGACGGCAGGTCGATCTCCGCGCCCGCGTACGGCTCGGTGTGCGCGTCCTTCAGCAGCCGGTCCAGTGCGGTGCGGGCGCCGGTGTGCAGGTGGTCGTCCTCGCCGCGCCAGGCGATGGAGATCCAGGAGGGGGCGGGGACACGGTTCTCCCAGTCCACCCACCGGCCGGGCAGGTCGAGGTCGGTCTTGGGCGAGCTGGTGGCCTCGATGTACCCGCCGGTGAACACCTCCTCGACGACCGGGTCGCCGCCGGTGACGCGGATCTTGGCGACGACGGTCATGTTGGGCACGGCCGCGATCGGCAGCGGGGCGACGATGAGGCTGCCGTCGACGACTTGGTCCACCCACGCTTTGGGCAGCAGCGGTGGGGTGCACCAGGCCACCATCCGGTCGTAGGGGGCCCGCTCGGGGAAGCCGCTGGTGCCGTCGGCGGCGTGGCAGCGGACATGGTCCACGCCGCGCTGGTGGTGGATGAGGCCCGCCCAGCGGGTCAGGTAGGTGTCGATGTCGAGGCTGGTCACCTGGCCCGTGGGGCCGACGAGCTCGGCGATAAGGCCGCCGGAGTAGCCGGAGCCGGTGCCGAACTCCACGACGTTCATGCCCGCCTGGACGTCCAGCGTGGTCAGTTCGCGGTGGATGACGGCCGGGTTCGAGCGGTGCGGGGTGGCGCCGCGGCCTTCGTGGTGGGTGTAGTGGCGCTCGGGGACGGTCTCGGCGGCTAGGGCGACGGCGGACATCGGCTCACTCCTTCGAGGGGTACGGGTACACGCATTCGGTCAACTGCTCCGGGCGGGTGAAGGACACGGCGCCCGGCGGGGCCGGTCAGATGGTCATGGCGGTGTGGTGGTGCCAGCCCGCTTCGGTGTATTCGCCGACCGGGCCGTGGCCGGGCAGTTCGGCCCAGGCGTGGTACTCGACCGGCGGCGGGGAGAACCGCGCGCCGAGGCACCAGTTCAGGCGACGCCCCATGAGGGCGGCGGCCAGTACAGCGCCGAGGGAGGTTTCCATGCAGGCGGCGCGGCCGGGCCACAGGTGCCCGGTGTGCTGGGCCGCTTCGACCAGTACCTCGGCGCGCTGTGGGGTGAGCGGTCGGCGGCCCGCCCGCCGTGCCCAGCGCACGGTACGGACGGTGTGCCGGAACGGCAGTCGCAGCAGCACGAGGGCCAGGGCGAGACCGGCAGCGGCGGCCACACGTTCGGGGAAGGTCCCGGTGCGGACGGTGGAGTACGCCTCCATGCTCGTCACCGCCACCACCCCCACCAGCGCCGATGGCTCGCCGGTTCCGCCGTGGCGAGGCTCTGCACGGTGAGCGCGTCCGCGACCGTACGGACGTCGACGCCAGCCTGCCCGGCGTCGATGCCGTACCGCTCCGCGTACTGCCCGGCGGCCTCCTCCTCGGTGGTGCCCGTGAGCAGGAGCATGAGGGCGGCGGACGCGGTCGGAGTCAGGTGCGTCCAGCGGCCGGTGCGCTCGTCCAGGATCGCGCCGCCCTCGTCGGTGAGGACCGGGTGGGCGCTCTCAGCCAGCTGCCACACGGGAGTTCACCTCCCACCAGGTGAGGGCGGTGAGGGCGGTGGTGTCGACCTGGCGGAGCCAGACCTCGGCGGCGACCGCGAGGTGCAGGGCGCCCTGGGCGGTGGGCTGCCCGGCAGCGGCTCGCGCGAGCATCCGCGCCACCGGCTGCTCGGTGGCCAGCCCGGCGGCGGCCAGCCGTGAGGACGGCCCGAGGAGATCGAGCAGGACGGGGGCGTTGTTCCGCAGGCCCGCGTACGCAAGGGCGTTGAAGCCGCCCTTCGTCGTACGGGCGAGCACGAAGTCGGGCAGCACCCCGGACCCGGTGAACGCCGTGTTCAGTAGCGGTTTGTAGCGGCCCGGGGCGCCGCGCTGATCGGCGGGAACGGCCAGGCAGGCCCGGATCACCTCGTTGTCCAGGTACGGGGCGACCAGGTCGACGCCGTACTCCTCGGCGGCCAGTTCCCGCCATCCGGTGGTGTCGGCGCCGAGGCGGGCCAGGTCCTGCCGGTCCGACCACGCGGCGAGGCGTGCGGGTGCGTCGTCCCGCTGGTCGGCGGCGGTGTCGAGGGCGGCGGCGAGCTGGTGGCGGACGTCGGGGCTCATCCAGTCGGCGGTGGCCAGCAGCGGCGTCCACGACACCGGACGGGACGCCTGCGGCACCCACTTCCGTACGGGGCCGCGCAGTTCGGCGGCCGTCTGCCGCCACGAGCCGGCCAGGCCGGTGCGGGAGGCGGGGCGAGCCCGCCCGAGGACCGACCAGGCGGAGGTGCGCCGCAGCCGGGCATGACCGAGCGCGTGGGACCAGGCCCGGCGGTGCTGCCGCTCGCGCAGCAGGTCGGCGAGGTAGGAGGAGGGGGCGGACAGCACCGCGTCCCCGGCCGAACCGGTCAAGTGCAGGCCGGGCGATGTGTGGTGGGCGGTCACGGTGTCCAGCACGGCCCGCTTGATCGAGGCGGTGGCAGCGTACGCGTTGGGGGCATCGGTCACCGGCAGCCTGCTCAGGTCGTCCAGGCCGTCGTAGTAGACGGTGTGCGCGGTGCCCGCGACCGCGTGGTGGGTGAGATTCGGTACTGCCGCGGCGGTGCGGGTCGCGTACGGGAGGTCGTCGTCACGCAGGCGTTCGTCGGCGAATGTCACCGCGGTGACCGGGCCGCGTTGTGCGGCGAGGCAGGCCAGTGTGGTGGAGTCGAGTCCGGCCAGGTCGGCGCTGACCGGGCGTCCGTCGAGGCGGGTGGCGACGGCTTCGACCAGCGCGGCCCGTACCGTCGCCGCGGCGACCGGCAGATCCACGCTCCCGCATTCGGTCGGCTCGAACCGCACCGGGCGGGCGCCCGAGGGGCCGGCCAGCAGCAGGTGCCCGCCCGGCACCCGGCTGACGCACCGCAGCAGGCTCCGTTGCCCCAGGACGTCCGGCTGGGCCAGCGCGAGGTGCGCGGCGAGCGCAGTCGGGTCGACCGGGGCCCCGTCGAGGGCGGCCAGTGCCAGCGCGGACGTCGCCCACCACAGCGTGCCGCCGTGGCTTCGCCAGTACACCGGGTGCTGCCCGGCCAGATCGCCGAGCACCGCCAGCGTCGCCCCGTTGCGGGCGATGACCAGGTACGAGCCGGGCCACCGGGTCAGCTCCCGCCACCGCCCGGCCCGCACCGACGGGAGCCGTGCGGCGAGCTGGTCGTCGTCAGCACCGCAGTCCCCGATCACGGCCAGCGACACGGGCCCCTGGCTCACCGCCCGCACCCGCCGGGTGGGCCAGCCCGCCGTCCATGCCGCCTCGATGCCGGGCACCGGGTGCCCGCCCCGGGGCCGTCTGGCTTCTTCCGTTGCTCCGTACCGTCCCGCGCTCCACCGCATCGCCGCCGTCTCCCTCGCTCGTCGTCGTGCCTGGTCAGGAACCGAAAGAGGGCGCCGGGCCCGCCCGTCTGTGCCCCAGCACAGGTATGGCAGGCCCGGCGCCCCTGGGCCGGGCCGGACGGAGCGGCGTGCACCCCGTCCGGCCCGGCGAACCCGAGGGTCAGGCGTTCTTGTACTGGGTGTCGTCCGCGGTGTCGAAGTTCTGGGTGCCCAGCGTCACCTCGACGACGTCGCCGGCGTCCAGCACGACCGGCGCCTGGTAGGCGGTGGGGGTCTGCGTGGTGTGCTCCATGTCGGAACCTCCATCCGTGTTCCGTCCCTGGCGTCCGGGAGCGGACGCGCAGTGAACGGCGGTGCCCGTCCCGGCAGTTCAACGGCCCCCGGAATCCGGTCCGCTGTGCTGCCGGGCATGACCAACAGTCAACCGGCGGTGACCCTTCGTCGGTACGGTTGGGAAGAACGGATGGGTATACGAGGTATACGGGGGCGGTCATGACCCAGCGCTTAGCGAACGCCAGGCTGCGGGAGGCCGTCGCGGAATCGGGGTGGACGTACGCGGCGCTCGCCCACGCGGTCCGCCAGGTCGCGGCCGAGATGGGCGAGTCCCTGCGGACGAACAAGTCGGCCGTGGACCACTGGATCGCCGGAGCGATGCCCTCGGGACAGACCGGCCGCTACCTGACGATCGCCCTCTCCCGCCGCCTGGGACGGACCCTGACCCTCGGCGATCTGGGCCTGCCGGTCCCGGCCGGCTGGGAGAATGACAGCATCGGACTGTCCATCGGAGACGACCCGCTGGACGCCCTGGTGCCGATCTGGAGGGGTGACTTGGACCGACGGGGTTTCCTGTCCGGCGCCGCGTACTCGGTCGCGGCCGCCGTGCTGCCACTGGAGCACGTCACCGATATCGCCTCCCGCGCGGCCAAGGCCCGCACCGGCGCCCGGGTCGGGCACGCGGACGTCGCCGCGGTCCGCGACATGGTCGCGATGTTCGCGGTGATGGACGAACGCCACGGCGGCCAGCACGGCCGATCCGCGCTGGTGCAGTACCTGATGTCGGACGTCGCGGCCCTGTGCCGGGGCCGGTTCAGCTCCGAGGACGACCACCGCCACATGCTGTCCGCCGCCGCTGTCGGTGTTCACCAGGCCGGTTGGCGGGCGTACGACGGCGGGGAACAGGGACTCGCCCAAAGGTACTATTTGCAGTCATTTGCGCTGGCTCGTGAGTCCGGGATCACCGGGCACGACGCGTTCGTCATGAGGACCATGTCCCAGCAGGGCATGAAGCTGCACCGGCCCGAGCACTGCCTGGCCCTGGCGGCCTCCGCCGTGGACAAGGTGCACGGGCGGGTCGACACCCAGACCGAGGCGCTGTTCGCCGTCACCCACGCGCACGCCCTCGCCAAGGCGGGCCACCGGCCCGAGGCCGTCCGGGAGGTCGAGCGGGCCCGCACCGCCTTGAGCTCGGCGAAGGGCGATGATGTGCCGTTCTGGGCGCTGTCGTGGGGTCCGCCGGCGGCCACCGTTCACAGCCGGTCGGCGAAAGTCTTCGAGACGCTTGGCGACCGGCGGCGGGCCGCGGCGATGTACGGGGCGGCGACGACGAGCCGGCCGCCGGGCACCTACGCGCGGATCGTCGCCCTGGACCTGGTCGCGCAGGCCGAGATGCAGGCCGCCGAGGGCAGCGTCGAGGAGGCGTGCGCCACCTGGGGCCGGGCGATCGACCACATGGACGGAGTGCAGTCGAAGCGGACCCGCAAGGCCGTGGGCAACATGCGCCGCGACCTGTCCCGCTTCCGCACCCGCGGACTGCGATGCGCCGCCGAACTCGACGAACGCGCCCGCGACTTCCTCACAGGCCGCCGCTGACCCCACACTCCGGGCCGGGGACAGGAAGTGACGGACCCGGCCCGGTTCCATACCGCCCCCACCGGCGCCCGCTACGGTGACCGAACCCCGACCGAACCGCTGATGACCTGGAAGAACGCCCGTGATCTACCACCCGCAGCACCGCACCAAGGGCGCCCCGGCCCTCGGCGTTTCCCACGGCACCCCGGGCCCGTTCGGCATCCACCGCCCCGAGGCGGAGACCGACGATCCGCCGCAGGACGCATACGTGCCCGCCGTCCCCGCCCCGCGCGACGGCCGGGGGCGGTGAGCGGGATCTGGCGGCAGGTCCTGGCCGCGTCCACCACCGACCAGCACGACGAGCGCGACCGCGAGCAGCTCCTCGCCCTGGGCGCCGCGGAACTCGCCCACGCCCGCAGCAGCGAGGACCGGCCCACGAGCGCCGAGGACGTCCAGCACATCGCGCTCTACGAATTCGGTCTCCTCCTCGGTGCTGCCCAGGCACCCGCCGCGCTGCGGGAACGCCGTACCCGCCACAGGTGACCGGTGCCGGTCGTTGACCAGCACGGACGGCGCCCTCCCGGGGCGCCGCGACGAGAGGGTGAGCCGATGGCAGAGGCAGTTCTTCCGGAGGTGCGGGCCGTGCAGCGGCGGATCGTCGCCACGGTCCGGGTCTCCGGAGTGCTCAACCGGGACGGGCTCGCGATGTGGCGCGAGAGCGGCTGCGGCGAGTGGAAAGCCACCGCGGCCGAGATCGGCCAGGACCTGGACGTGCTGGAGGTGCCGTACGAGATCGCCACGGCCTGCCGCTTTCCTCTGGCCAACGCGCACAGCAAGGCCCTGCGGCGCGGGGAGGAGGTCCGGATCGCCAGGAAGGACCTGATGCACCTGGTGCGGTGGATGCCGTCGCTGAAGACGTCCGTCGAGCAGATCCCCGAGGACTGTCCGGGCTGGGGCTTCAGCATGTTCCAGCCGAGGGCCGAGGGCATGGCGGTGATGGGCGTCGCCCTCGCGGCGGACTGGCCCGCCTGGTCCGAGAAGCAGGCGCGGGCCGCGCGTCTGCTGTGCGCCGAGTGCGACTACGACCTCCGGCAGCGCGACGAGGACCGCCTGCCGTATTACATCCCGGCGCGGGAGAAGCCGAACAAGCTCCGCCTGGTGTGCGGAGCGTGCTGCAACGACGGCCTGGACGAGATGGAGCGCCTGGCCGCGCTCGCGGGGCAGCCGTCGTGGCGGGGCGAACGCGCCCCGGATACCATCCTGATCGCCGAGCCGGTCGGCCTGCTGAGCGCCGCCGAGCACTACCTCACGGCCAGCGAGGACGCCCGCCTTCACTATCTCGACAAGCGGGCCAGCCTGCTCCACCGACTCGTCGACGCCACGGGGTACGAGTCCTCGCGCTACCTCGCCCAGGACGCCGAGGACCGGGCCCGCGACGCCCGCGCGGCAGCCGAGGCGCTGGCCGCCGAGTGCGGTGATCCCCGGCCGGCGCCCCGCACTATGTGAGGCACAACGGGGGCTTACTGTAGTGCCTGTTCCATATCTCCGCCGGGTCGTGACGGGTTAGCGAACGGCTCGTTGGACCTCCATGCCGCGCAGGGGTAGAGAGCCAGGAGGCTGCGCATGGACGCCGAGGAACTAGGGATCACACCGACGAAGGGCCCTAGCTGTGCCGGGGTCCGCGACCTGGTCGTGGAGCTGTTGGCCGCCCATCCCCTTGTCACTCGCGTCGGAGAGATCCGCGAGTATCGGGGTGATGTCGGGCTGAAGGTGGAGATCGGCGGTCTCGACTTGGATCTCTGGGTGGAGCCTGCCTAGAACGGCTCCTGTACTGCCCTGGGGATCAAGGGAGTTCGTGGAACCGTGATGGTGGGACGGCCCGTGTGGAGTTGCCGACCGTGAGCTTGAGAACTCCTGCGGTGTGCGTGCATGCCGGCGGATGCCACATGGCGGGTAAACGCAGCCGCGGCGCTGACCTAGCCCAAGCGCGCCAGGCCCTCAACGCGTCACCGCCTGCATTCACTGCCGGCCCGACACCGAGCTCGGCGTACTGGACTGAGGAAGCCGGCCCGTCTGCGGGCCAAGATGCGGTGGCACCAAAACAACCGCGGCGCGGCCGGGCGTGCGAGCGGCGGCGGGCCTTCCTAGGCTGGTCCTCTCGGGGCTGACCATGGAGGTACCGCATGCCTGCCCGCCCTGTCTGGTCTGGCGCGATCAGCTTCGGCCTGGTCACCATCCCGATCAAGGTGCTCCCCGCCACCGAGAACCACTCGATCTCTTTCCACCAGTACCACCTGGCGGACATGGGCCGGGTCCGCACCCGAAAGATCTGCGAGCTGGAGGGCCGCGAGGTCCCCACTGCCGAGATCGGCAAGGGCTACGAGGTCAGCAAGGACACGATCGTCGCCATCGCCGACCAGGAGCTGGACGACATGCCGCTCCCCACTGCGAAGGCGATCGAGATCGCCGCGTTCGTGCCCTACGAGTCGATCGATCCGGTGCGCATCGGGGAGGGCTACTACCTCCAAGGCGACGGGCAAGTCGCCGCCAAGCCCTATGTGCTGCTCCGGAAAGCCCTCGAACGCAGCAGCAAGGCGGCCATCGCGAAATTCGCCTGGCACGGGCGCGAGAGGCTGGGCCTGCTGCGGGTGAAGGACGACGTGATCGTTCTGCACGCCATGAAGTGGGACGACGAAGTCCGCTCGCCCGAGGCGATCGCCCCAACGCCCCTGGACCTGACAGACGACGAGATCGAACGGGCCGTCCTGCTCATCGACTCCATGACCGTCGACGACATCGCCGGCCAGGAGTGGGCCACCGACCGGTACACCGCGGCCCTGGAGGAGGTCATCCACGCCAAGGCCGACGGCAAGAAGCCCCCACGGGCAGCCGAGGAGGAGCCGGCCGGGAAGCTCGTCGACCTCATGGCCGCCCTCGAGCAGTCGGTGCAGCGCGCCCAGGAGAGCCGCGGCGAGGACGAGCACGCAACCGTGCACGAGATGAAACCGAAGAGGACCGCGAAGAAGACGGCTGCCAAGAAGACGACCACGAAGAAGGCTCCGGCGAGGAACCCGGCGGCCAAGAAGCGCGGCGCCTAGGGGGGGGCGGATCCGCCAGGTAGTCATGCGAGATGCCCCGCCCCGGCGTCCGGGGCGGAGACCCATTGGTCAGCCGGCGGGCTCATACTCCACCGTCTCCTGCCCGCACCCGGCAGCCAGGCCCTGCAAGGCCTTCCGTTCGGCCTTGTCCACGGACAGGCCCCAGCGGAGCTTGGTCGCCACCCAGTGGGCGGTGTAGGTGCAGCGGGCGTCCGCGAGCGGCGGCTGCCATTCGGCCGGGTCCTGATCCGACTTCGAGCGGTTGCTGCGGGCGGTCACCGCGACGAGCGAGCGTTCGTCGCCGAGGTCGTTGGCGTAGGCCTTGCGGCGCTCGGCACTCCAGGCGCTGGCACCGGAGTCCCAGGCCTCGGCGAGCGGCACCATGTGGTCGATGTCCAGGCCGCGGGGCTGGGTGAGGGTCTCACCGTCGTAATAGGAGTGCCACTGGCCTGCGGTGACCTTGCAGCCCGCTCCGATGGTCGGTGCGGTGCGGGACTCGGCGATGAGGACCTCCTCGCGGGTGTTGCACCCATCGCGGTCCTCGTCGGTCCAGTGCTGGAAGCGGGAGCGCTGGTATCCCTCCCGTGACTCCGCGGCCGTCGGCAGAGCGGCGACCGCCTGCTTCAGCGTCATCGGAAGCGCGACCAGGTCGGCATCGGCGGCCGAAGCCGGGGACGCTGTGGTGAGGGGCAGGGCGAGGAAGGCTGCGGCCAGGGCCGCGCGCATACAGGTGGCGATCACGCTCTGGTGATACCGGGGCCCGCCGGCGCCCGGGGGCGGTTCGGGTGAAGCGTCACCCGAGCGAGCGCAAAGGTCGTACCGGCGGACCGTGCCAGAACGGTGTCAGACACGACCAGCACATCGAACAGAAAAGCGGGCGCCCCGGCTTAGGATCCGTGTCCGTGACAGACATCTCCGATGAGCTGGTCAAGCTGGAACGTTCCGCCGAAGAAGCCCGAGCGAAGCTCGCGGGTCTTGTCGGTGAGGAGTACCAGGCGCAGTGGCGCAACTGGTACGAGGCGGCAGCCGCCTTCCAGGCCGCCGTCACCGCGCACGCCAAGGACACCGGCCAGCCGCGGCACGAGGTCGAGCAGGCCGTGAAGAAGGCGGTGCGGCACGCCGAGGAGGACCCTGCGGAGTAGATGAAGCCGCAGCCCGCACCACCGTCTGGGCGAGCCGGTACTGACAAGCCGTCGAGGAGGACACCGTGGAGGACCTGCCGCTGCACGAGCTGGGGCTGCTGCGCGGGGCAGTGGAAGGTCACGACACCCGCTACCTCGGCTCACTGCTCGCGCTCGATCAACACGCACACCTCATGCTGCGGGCCGCTTTGATCGTCCCGATCCCGTCCGGCGCGCCGAGAGACGACGCCTGTCAGTTCTACGAGGCCACCCCAGCCGTGGACCGGCTGCTGAATGCGGTCGAGCACTCGGCTGTCGAGCCTTGTGCGCCAGGCGCCACCGGCAGGGGTGAGGGTTAGGCCAACGCGCCGACGTCAAGGAGGAAACGCATGAACACTTCTCGGTGGTCTGACTTTTGGGGGCGTTCGGAGGGGATCCGCCTCCAGGTGCGGGGGGCGACGGTTTCGCGGAAGTCGGAGGCGCTTTCGGCGTCGGGTGCCGCGAGCTGGACCAGGACGTGGTCGGGCTCCGGCGTTTCGGGGCGGGGGGCAGTTGATGCGTCGTCGCTCGATCTGGCGGGCAGAGGGTGCGGGGGCGGGCCGGGGCGCTCTTCGTGCCGGTCGGTGAGGGCGGCGAGGAGGATCTGCAGCTTTTCGGCGAAGTAGGGGCCGGGGGCGGGGATCTCGAGCTCGGGGTGGCGACGGTATCCGTCGGTGACGGCCGCGGTGGTGTAGGACATGACGGCGAGAGCGGCTTCGCTGTACGTGCGATCGCTGTCGCCCGTCATCTGGGCGACGATGCGCAGGATCGTGGCGGTGTTGGCCTGGTGGTCTTCACCTGCGTCAGTGCCGGTGGCGGCCTGGTCGAGCCAGAAGCCCGCGGCGTGCTCATCACCTTGTGCCCGGTGGTGCAGTGACAGGCAGTGGCTGGCGCCGCGCTCTCCTGCGCCGGCGGCGTACTGCCACCAGTAGCGGGCTCCGTCCTGGGCGCCGGCGAGGTGCAGCAGGCAGCCCAGGATCCAGGCCCCGCGGGGGCTGGGGAGCTGGTCGGTGATGAAGTCGGTGAGCTGAGGTGCGGTGGTGTGGGTGACGGCGACGGCACACAGTGAGTGCAGGTGGCTGGCGGCCGTGTCGTCGCCCACGTCGTCGGCGCCGGGGTGTTGGGGGGGAGACTGTCGGGGACGGGTGTCCACGTAGGGGACGGTGTCTGCGGGGATGCGCGGGTTCTTCAGGAGGGCGGCGCGGGCGAGGAGGTCATCGACGGTGGTCATATCGGGGTGATCACTCCCGTGCTGTCGGACGAAGGAGCAGTTCCAGCGCTCCTCGTGCGTGGTGGTCGAGGGTGTGGACGTGGGCCGGGGACAGGCCGGTGGCCTCCTGAACTTCTTCAGCGGGGAACTCGCACAGGTAGCGCAGGACGATGACGTCGAACTGGTCGGGGGGAAGATGGCTGATGGCGTCGAAGAACGCGGCGACTTCGCTGATCTCGACGAAGCGGGCCACCGGCTCCTCGATCCGGCTCTGCGCGACCGTCATGAAGGCGGCCGGCCGCAGGTCGGGCCGCCCGTCCGGGTGCCGCCGGACGCGGAGCAGCACCCGTGAGCGTACGAGCCGCCAGGCGTTGCGGGGGAGGTTTGGTCCGGCGGCCACTTCCTCCCAGCCGGCCCAGAGGATGTCGAAGGCCTCGTCGACGATGCGTTCGGGCCGCTCGATGTGCAGCAGTGCCTGGGCGTAGGCGACGTAGTAGTGCTCCATCTTCTCCATGAAGCCGCGGTGTTCCACGGGCCGCTCCTCGGGCCCCAGAAGCTGGACAGCCCCGATGCTTCGTGTGATCCATACGGTGGACTTGGCGGCTTCGTAGGCACCGGAGGTCCACAGGCGGCGCAGGGGCCAGGGCGGCAGGCCCAGGGCGTGGACCACGCTGTAGGTGATCTCCCAGCTCGGGTAGTACTCGATGCCCCGCAGGAGAGCGGAGATCCGGGTCTTGGAGAATCCTGAGCGCCGTGCCAGGTCGTCGAGGGTGGCGCCGCTGACGGATATCTGGTGGCGCAGCCGCTCCAGCATCGCCTGATGGCTGGGGCCGATCGTCTCCGACATCGGCTCTGCGCGACGGCCCCGCCGTCCGGGCCTGAACGAAGATCTGGGCGCTAAGGACAAGGGTGCATCGGGGGCGTCACCGGTAGTGGACGGCTCATCCTGCGGGCCGGAAGAGGGCGAGGACGTCATGGCTGCGGCTCCTGCGGCCGGGCCGGCGCCGGGGCGCTGACCGCTCCCGTGCTGGAACTGTGTACGGCGGCGAGCTGCTGCACGAGCAGTCCGAGCGATGGCAGCAGCGCGAGGACCGCGGCGAGTTGCCCCAGTGCGGTCATCACTGTGCTCCACGCGAGGACCGCCGCTACAACGGCGAGGGTCCACAGCTTTCTCCTGGGCATTGCACCTTCCCTGAATTCAGGTTGAGGGGTCTGGAAGGCTCCTCCCCCGGCGGTGCTCAAGCGCCGGGGAAGGAAGTGGTGCACAGCATGGTGCTCGCCACCGCCGGCACTCAACGTGATCATGGAGTCACGGAACAAATACGTTCGACGGACCCCTCGAGTGGGGGGCAACTGGCCAACTACCGCCACGGCAGGGCCAAAAGGAGTCGAGAAGCGTGCGTTTTTGATCGCCATCCTGCAATTGCACGGACACCCTTCTGAGCAGGGGCACCATGAAAGAGACGCTCGCGCCTGGCGTCACACCTTCCCGTCTGGAAGGCCGCAGGGGGTCCTCGTGCTCAAGAACCATGGAGAAACCCGTGCCACTCCCGTCCAGCAACCTGGTGCTGCTGGACGGGAGCTCAACATCACCGCGCACGACGTGCCCCACGACAAGACCCAGCACGTCCCGAGACTCCGCCGCCCCCCGCCGGGGTGAGCAGCTCGTCAGGACGCGGACCGGCTCACCAAACCGTCCGCCATCAGCGTCTGCTCCGCGCACGTGTGGGTGGCCCCTGCGGATTACCGCGCCGCGAACATCCACGACGGTGGGAGCGACAGGCGCCAGCCGATCTCGCCGCCGCTCATGCCTGCCCTCACGTGGTGTAGCCGAGGTCCAGGTGACCGAGGCCGGATAGACGCTGCACCTGGGCGTGAACAGGAGTTGTGCCGACGGCTCGCCGTACCGGTCGACGTGGTCGAACACCAGCTGGTGGCCGGGTCGACACGGTCCCCTTTTGCACGACTCCCACTTCTCGGTGGGCGTGGACTGCCGTGGACATGAAGCGGACGACCTGGTCCGCGAGGTGGCGGGGCCAGAGCCTCTTGCTCTGCGCCCCCTAGTACTTCACCATCTGTAATCAGACAGCTACGGCGAAGTCAGGGGTGGGGCCATGTCGTCGGGTACAGGTGGCGGTTACTGGAAGGACAAAGCGCTGCCCAGCGTGTTCAAGCACGATCTCCTCAAGCGGTATCTGCCGCAGTTCGGCGGGATGACGGGCTCGCATTCCCGTGACAAGCGTGTCGTCTACCTTGACGGGTACGCAGGTGAGGGGCGCTATGAGAACGGTGATCCGGCTTCTGCGGAGATTGCGCTGAAGGTCGCTTCGTTCCTGCGGTACGGGCCCGGGCTTACGTTGGAGTGCTTCTTCTCCGAGCCTCAGGCGAAGTCGTTCGACCGGCTACACGATGTCGTCCAGCACTATCTGGCTCGCGGTGTACGGGCGCACGCTCATCGCGGTGAGGTCGACGGCGTTCTCGACCAGGTCGTGCAGCGAGCCGCTCAGGAGCCGCTGTTCCTCTTCCTGGACCCGTGCGGGCTCGTGCTGCCCAAAGACCGCCTCGTCGATGTCCTCGCGCACAAACGCCCGCAGAAGTGGCCGCCGACGGAGCTGCTGATGAACTTCAGCATGATGGCGGTGTGGCGCCTGGGCGGGCACGTCCGCTCCCCGAAGGGCGATGAGAAGGTGCTGCAGCGGTTCGATGATGTGTGCGGCGGGACCTGGTGGCGTGAGTACTTCGCCGACGCGATGGCCTCCCGTAACCAGGAGGGCGCGGCTGAGGATGCGATCGAGGCAGTGGCGGCGGAGTACGCCCGCCGTCTGCAGGGGCGTACCGGGATGCTCGTGCAGTCGGTGCCGGTGTCGCACTCGCCTCGCAAGCGGGCTGTGTACCGGCTGGTGTTCGCCACCCGTAGTCCGTATGGGCTGTGGGTGTTCGGCGACACCGTTGCCCGGGCCCGGGCAACGTGGTGGGAGACGCTGGAAGAGCGGGAAGAGGATGATGCGCTGTTCTCGATGGCTTCGGTGATTCGTCCAGATCCGAAGGAGGTCGAGGCCAAGGCGGTGCCGGAGATTGCCGAGAACTTGGCGCAGCTGCTGACGCGGAACCGGCGCCCGGTCAAGCTCGTCGAGTACACGCTGGAGGTCTTCGGGGCCTTCTACGGACAGATCACCGAGCCGGTGGTGCGCAAGGCGGTGCAGCTTCTGCACGAGCAGGGCAGAACGTCCAGTGACGGTAAGGGCGTGAAGAGGACTCGGGAGATCACCTTGTATCCCGGCAACAACCTTGCGGCCTGATGCTGTACCGGGCCAGGCCGTGCCCGGCTACAGCATCAGGCCGATCAGGCCGCGACCGGCAACGGCATCTGGTCCCAGGTCCGGCCCTCGAGGAGCCGGCCTCCGGCCTTGGGGGTGCGCCCGCCCCACTGCTTGAAGAAGAAGGCAACACCGGCATCCTGGCAGGTGTCGCGGACCTGGGTGACCCAGGCCTCGTCCAGAGCGCGGTGCCCGGCGCCGGATTCGCCGCCGGCGATCACCCAGTGGATGCCGTCCAGGCGCAGGCCAGTCAGTGGCCCCAGCAGCGGTTCGCAGGACAGGAACCGCACGGCCGCAGGGACTTCGCGCAGGTCGTCGACGCGCGCCAGTTCTTTCTCGGTCTCCACCGAGACGCCCATCCAGACGTTGGCCGGCCAGTCGAGTTTTGGAGCGATCTGTCGCAGACGCCGGGCCCGCTTGGTGAGGACCTGGTAGGTGTGCTGCGGTGTGTCGGCCATGACCTGGAAGACCTGGCGGACGAAGTCCAGCGGCACCCGCGCGTGAAACAGGTCAGACATCGAATTGACGAACACGGTCCGCGGACTCTTCCACCCGTAGGGAACGCCCAGAGCGTCCGGGTGGAGCGTGACATCGAACCCAGGGCCGGACGTGCGCGGATCACCGTCGGCCTGGTACTTCGCCGCCCCCATCGCCTTCAGCCGCTTCGCCAAGGTCAGTGCGTAGCAGTTGTCGCAGCCAGCAGAGACACGGTCACAGCCCGTCGTCGGATTCCAGGTTGCCTCGGTCCACTCGATCCCACTGCGGTCGCTCACCGGTCTCCTCCTGCCCTCAAGCGCGTGGCCGTGCCTCGTGGGGCGGCCACGGTGTGCTGCCTAACGATGCCCCGGGGACCGGGATACCCGGGCAAGTACGACAGCATCAGCACACCCTCAGTCGTTTCTCGTAACCTCACGTATCGAACCTCCCTTCAGGAACCTAACCCTTGTGATCGGCCAGGGTCGATACAGCCGCCACCGCTCCTCGGCCAACTGCTGGCTCTCCAAAGGGCGCTGACTTCATAGCGCCAGCCGCCGCAACCTGGGTCGCCCCCGGCGCCCCTTCCCTCACGCAGTCCTGTCCAGCGACGCCGTCTGCGCGGTCGCGGCCGCGTCCCGGACCGCATGGAGCAAGTCGGCGTCCTCATCGCGCCGACAGCTGTAGCCGGAGGAACTACGCGATGACCGCCGCTCGCAGTGAGGTGAGAACGCGCCTCACAGATCGAGAACCGCGCGCAGCGCCTGGTCCACCCGCGCCATCGTTTCGGCGGGCACCACCCCGACGCGGGACGCGTCCGTAAAGCGTGTCGCGTGCAGTTGCTGGAGGTTCACGGCGACCGCGGTACACGGCATCGGATCGCCGATCACCACGCTCATCGCCGTGTCGGGGTAGCGTCCGCTGGGATGCAGCACGATCGCGAGGACGGCCTTGAACGACGTCTCCAGACCGTCCAGGGAGACGATCAGGACGCTGCGTCCATCGGCCAGAGTCCAGACCTCACCGCGCCTCACAGAGCGTCGCCCTCGCCCGCCAGGTCCTCACCCAGACCCAGCGAGGCGAGCTGCCGCGCGGCATCCAGAGTGGCCTGGCGGCGAGCCGCCCGAACGATGTACGCGTTCAGGGACAGGCCCGCGGCCTCGGCGCCAGCGCGGATCGAGGGGCCCAGATCGTCCGGGATGCGCAGCGTCATCACAGTCATGACACCACTTTAGCCACCAAAACTGGTGCCTACCGTGGTGTCGGGCAGTGTTCTGCGCTTCACCGCACTCTCGCCTGGACACCCTGGACAACGACGAAGACCTGCGGGATGCCGCCGACGCCGCATCACCGACTGGCGCTTCCGCTGTAACCGGCCGGACGGAGCGCGAGAGCTCATCCGGCCTGACGCAGCGCAGGAGAGCTGGTCGCACCGGTCTGCCCGGCACGCTCGGCACGGGCGCGGCGGACCGCGGCCGCGCGCACAGTTTCGGCGGCCTGACGCTGCTGAGCACGGACATCCTCGAGCGACGTCGGCGCTTCGTCCTCCTGCTCATCTCCTCGGTCAGGGAAAACGGTGGCAGCAAGACTGTTCGTCACATAGACCGCGCAGGTGGTCCGGCTGAAACAACCCGGTGGCACGGCCCTTGGGTCCGAGGCCCGCTCGCTCCCGGCCCCGACCGAGGCGCAGCATCGCAACGAGAGGTCCCCAACCTTGAGACGGCCGGCATCCTCGGCCACGATCGTTGCCTCACCGTCGTCGTGACGATCAGGGAGTCAGGTCCAGAACGCGCACCGGCTGGCCTTCCCACCGCTGTGGCACGGTGGTCGCCACGATCGCCCCGGCCGGCCGGTCCGGGGTGGGCTGAGCGGTGTGCGCGGCGTGGGCAAGCGCCCAGGTTTCCTG
The DNA here is from genome assembly GCF_053589195.1 of Streptomyces sp. NPDC003379. NCBI lineage: Bacteria > Bacillati > Actinomycetota > Actinomycetes > Kitasatosporales > Streptomycetaceae > Streptomyces > Streptomyces sp. NPDC003379. The sequence continues at coordinate 54,351 of NZ_JBSFRK010000036.1, forward strand.
GCGAGCCACAGCCAGGGCAGCGGGCAGGTCCAGGTCGACAACGGTGACGCCGGGCAACGCGGCCAGGTGCTCGACGGTCCCCGGCCGGCCGCGGTCGGCTTCGACGAGCGCGCACGTCGGGGCGTACAGGTGCCAGTCAGCCTCGGCGTGCGCGCGGTGGATGAGCCGGGAGGCCAGGACGTTGCCCTGCCCGGCCGCCGCCATCGCGCTCTCGTCCAGGACGATGTGCATCGGCTCGCTCACCGGCCGGTCACCTGTGCCAGGCGGCGGTCCAGCTCGGAGTCCAGGTCCTGTTCCTGGGCCGCGGTCGGCGCGTACCCGTTCCACGCCGCGAGTGCGGCTTTGGCCTTCTCGGCCCGCTCGGCCCGCTCGGCGGGGGTGAGGAGGGTCTCGGCGAGGCGGGCCAGGTACGCCCGCAGCGACAGCCCCTCCGCGGCCGCGATCGCCGCGAGGCGGTCCTTGGCATCTTCGGGGACACGGATGTTGGCGTCAGACATTGTCACGCTCCTTCCCATCCCGCCAGTATACGGGTACGTACCCGTACCCGTACCCGTCGCCGACTGCTGCAGTCTCCACCGAGCTCCTGGACCGCTGGGAGCAGCGGGAGGGCGAGCTGGACCGGGCCCGGCTATGCCGCTGCGGAGCCCGGTGGCCGTATTGGGGGCGGCTGGAGGAGGAACACTCGCGCGGAGTGCATGGAGACGCCCTGCTCACCGAGGCGGTCGCGCAGTCCGGTCCGAGCACGGCGAGCGGGTGGCCCAGCTGAGCGCGAACCGCAGGTAATGACTGCGGCGACTCACAGCGTGGTTGATCAAGCCACCTCACCGGCCACCTGCCGAGAGTTAGGTACCGAGGGCGAGGTGACCCGACTGCCGTTTCCACGGGCACGGCAGAGGGAGTTTCCTCCAGCCGACCGTTTCCACTGGAAACGGCGCAGCCCCGCGTTTGTCCGTCTCTTCCTCGCCATCCTCCCGCGGGCGGTTTCAGCCCTGCGTGGGTTGGTCAGGAACACCTGCTCGGGGCTTGATTCCCCGTACGTACCGCGCTTTCGTTTTGCGATCGAACCGGAGTGGCCGCAAAAGGAAGCGCTCGAACTTCTCATCGGAAAGCGGGTGCACCTTGGCCGCCTTGCACCAGGTGGTGTAGTCGGTCCTGACCTTGGTGATCTCCACTTCGTATGTGGGCGAGTCCGGGGCAGAAGAGGTGTCGTAGGTCTCAGTGATGAAGCGTTCCAGCGTCTCCAGGTTCTTGCGGAACTCTGCGCTGACCTGCTCCACGCGGAGGGGGACAGCGACGGCACTCTTGTGCGCGTCGTGCAGGAAGCCGCCAGCGAACTTGAGGGCCTGCTCTGCGTTGTTCAGCTTCACGTGGGAGGTGATCGAGGCCGCTGAGAGGCGTTCAGTGCGTGGTCCTTCTCCGCCGCCGATGATGCCCAGCCCGACCCTGATTCCCAAGGCCATACCGATAAACGTCTCCAGGGCAGCGACGTCGTCGGGATGCGTGCGGAGGTGATCAAGGAAGGCGTACAAGTCGCGTACAAGAGGGTGCTCGAAGCCGGTTTTGTTCTGCTCCGAGGTGTCGGGATGGGTCATGTACCCCTCCAGGGGTTACGAAGGGCAGGGGCGCAGGTGAGGCAGCGGCTCGACGGGCGTCACCGCGCCACCTCACGGATTGGGGCGGTGGCCAGGGGAGGCCCCTGGGCGGATGCCCGGCTTCTTCTTCCGGTCGCTTCGGCTGGCCACGAGGGTCTTGCGGATCTCGGCGGCGGTCTTCCGGGAGTGCTCGCTGGTGGAGGTGGCCTCGGCGGTTCCGGGAACGAATCGGTGCTCGGGCTGTTGGCAGGACGAGCAGGGGGCGCCGTCGTGGATGGTACGGCCGTCCTCGCAGGCCGGGTTGGGGCAGGGGCCGCGGCCGACGAGGAACTCGGCGATCTCCTGTGGGGCCCAGCGGAGCCGGTTGTCCTCGTCGCGTTCGTGGATGGCGTGGGACCAGCGGGTGTGCCATCGACGTTCGATGCGGTCGAGGAGCTGGGCGGGGGTCCGGTGGGCGAGCTCGGCGAAGAGGATGTCGGGAAGGGTCCGCGGGAGGCGGTGGCCGAGGGCTTTGAGTAGTGGTTGAGGGAAGCCTTGCATGATGAATCCGATTGGATCGTTGCCGGGGCCCCGCTTCCATGTCCGGCACCGGCACGCGCCTTCTACCGGAAGCGGGCTGCCGCAGCGGGCGCACAGGCCACGGCAGTCGGCACACAGCCCGTTGTCCAGGCCGTCGAGATGCGGTGCTGGTGCTCGCCCGCACTCCAGGCAGCACGAGGCACACAGGCCGCAGAGCCGCTCGTCGCCGACCCGTGTCGTCCAGGAGCGCTGCTGGCAGCGGCAGCACAGGGAGGGCTTGCAGTAGTCGTTGTGCGCGCCGTCGTACCGGCTGAGGCGGTCGAGCACGGTGCTCCTTTCAGGTCCCGGCCATGTCGACGAACCGGGAGTAGTGCCCCTGGAAGGCCACGGTGATGGTCGCGGTGGGGCCGTTGCGGTGCTTGGCGACGATGAAGTCAGCCTCGCCTGCGCGGGGTGACTCTTTCTCGTAGGCATCCTCGCGGTGCAGAAGGATGACGAGGTCTGCGTTGTCCTCGAGCGACCCGGAGTCGCGGAGGTCAATGAGTATCGGCTTCTTGTCGGTGCGTTGTTCGGCGCCACGGTTGGCCTTGGAGACGGCGACGATGGGGATCTGCAGCTCGGTGGCGAGCAGCTTCAGGCAGCGTGAGATCTCGGAGATCTCTTCGTAGCGGGAGCCGAGCGGGCGGGTGCCGTAGGTCATCATCTGCAGGTTGTCGACGATGAGCAGCTTGATGTTCCGCTGGCAGGCGAGGCGGCGGCACTGTGCCCGCAGGTCGGTGAAGGTGGGCCAGGCCTCGTCCTGGATGTACAGGGGGGCTTTGGAGACGTCAGGGACGCGGCGAGCCAGCCTGATCCAGTCCTCGTCGTTCATAGTGCCGGCTCGCATGTGGTGCAGGGGCACGCGGGCTTCCGCGGACAGGATGCGGGTGGCGATTTCCTCGCGTCCGGACTCGTAGGTGAACAGAGCTGCGGGAAGGTCGTGCTTGATCGAGGCGGAGCGCAGAAGGTCCAGGGCGAGGGTGGAGGTGCCCATGGCGGGTCGGGCGGCGATGACGACCAGGTGTCCGGGGCGCAGTCCGCTGGTGAGCAAGTCGAGGTCGGTGAAGCCGGTCGGGACTCCGCTGAGGGCACCGGCGCTGCCGGCCGCCTCGAGCTCGTCGAGTGCGCCTTCGAGGATGTCGCCGATCGAGTAGGAAGGGGCGAGGCCGCGGGGGCGTTGGGCGGTGGCTGCGAGGATTTCGGCCTGGGCGATGTCGGCGAGACGGTCAGCCTCTTCGGGCGTGCTCTCGGAAGCCAGGCTCTCCACCCGGGCGGCGGCTTCCTTGGTGCGCCGCAGCATGGCGTGGGCCTGCACGCGCTCAGCGGCGCGGAGCCAGCCGTCGCCGGTGCCTCTGGCGATCAGCAAGTCGAGGTAGTCGAGGCCGCCGGCGGCGTCCAGGGTTCCGTCGGAGCCGAGGACCTTGGTCACTCGAGGGGGGTCGGGGCTTTCACCGGAGGCGTAGATGCGGAGCACGGCCTCGTAGATCAGGACATGGGCCGGCTCGTAGAAGTCGCGAGGATGGAGCATCTCGACGACGTCGGCGATGGTGTCGGTGGACAGCAGCATCGCGCGAAGGACGGTCTTCTCCGCGGACACTGCGTTGTCGTCGCTGCTCGTGGTCTCTCCGCCGTCTGGCTCGTTGCTCATGGTGGTGTTCCCCCGCTCCCCCGCTGCGCTGCCAGGCGTCGACGCGCCCGTCAAATGGCCGTGATCGGATAACGACTTTATGGCCCTGTCGGAGGTGACGGTGCCCTCGCCTTCTCCGTCCGGGCCCGGCGCAGTGCCGCTTCCCGCGCTAAGTCGGAGGCCTCAGCCCTTCCACGCGCCGACGCGGTGCGGGCGCGCTGACGATCCAGCCGGTCACGTGACTCGCGCTCCGCCTGCGCGGCTTGCCGGGACACCGCGTCGTCCACCGCCTGATCCACGACAGAGCCGAAGCGAGGGAAAGCCCGGGGCACCCAGGACATCTGCCGCGGCAGATGATGGGAGGCCTCGGCAGGGGAAGCTTCCGTCTCCACGCCGACCACCGGCAAGGGCGTCAACTGCGGACCGGCGATGAGCATCGTCCGAACGGGCCCAGCACCGGCCTGCACGAAGACGTCGTTCAGCACGCCCACCAGCCGGGGCCCAAGAAGACGGGTCTGCGTCGCCCACGCCACCGAGTCGGCGCGCACGGACAGCACCCCCTCGGCCGCGTCGTACGCGGCCACGACCACGTGCTTGGCGAAATCGGGTCCTACACGGTCCTGCCACAGTGCGCTCACCGGGGCGAGAGAAGGCATAGGAAAACGCCGCTCGATAAGGTCCAGCAGAACCTGCGCGAGGGGGACCGGCACGGCGTTGCGTCGCCGCCGTGGCGCCGACATGGCCATCTGGCTGCGACGCGACCGAGCCCTGCGCAAGCGGGCGTCTTCCCTGGCCGCCCTGAGCGCGGCGGCGGCCATGTCGACCCGCCCGGTGGGCTCATCGGGGCAAATCACCGGGTACCCTCCTCCGTCCCGATCCCATGAGGAACCGCAGTTTGTCAGCTTTCGACGCTCGTTGGAGTACGTGTGGCGAGAAGGACCTCGAGCGTGCGCCGATAGCCGGCCGAGGCGTTCTCCCGGGTCTTCACCGCGCCGACCGGCTCGGCGACGGGGCGGACGGCAAGGGCAAGTTCGGGCGTCGCGACAGTGGCACCGGCCGGAAGGACCCGGACCTCGCGGACCACGGACCCGTCGGCCCGCTGGTTGGCCGCGTCGATGATCCGGGCCGTGAGAAGGCGGAGCTGCGTGCCGTAGGCCGGCGAGTCGGGGCGCAGGTCGAGCCGCCCGGACAGGGAGTCGAAGGCGACGGCGGTGGTGTGGGCGGCCAGGTTCGGCGCGACCGCAGCCGCGATGTCGGGCCACTGGTCGAGGATGCTGCCGCCGGAGGCGGGCACGTCCCAGGCCCGCTCGGCGATGAGGGACTGGATGACGGTGGCAAACCCGGTGGGGTCGCGGCGGTCGCGCTGCTGCACGGTCACCCTCTTCGGCCGACGCGGGGCACGGGCCTGGGCGCCGCGCCGGCGGGCGGCCTCGCGGGCCTGATGGAGCGCGATGCGGGCGAGGTCGGCGCCGGACGCTTCGAGAACGCTCGGGGCGGCCGGGTCGGAGTTCGTCATGTAGCGCCTTCCTACTGCGTCTTGTACGTGGTCAGGGAGCTTCGGGCGAAGCTGGCGAGCTGCTCGGCGCGGCGGACCAGGTCATCACCGAAGAGGTACTGCCCCGCGGTGGCGCCGAGGGCGTGGATCGTGTCCTCGATCAGGTCGGTCGACCCGTCCCGGAACTGCGCGCGGGCCTGGTCGCGCATCTCGGTCCGCTCCGCGTCGCTGATCTCAAACGGATCGGCGCCGGCCTGAGCAGGCTGGTCGAGGTCGTCCGCTACCTGCAGGTGGCGGTTGCTGCGGGCGGCCTGGTTGACGTGGGCGAATGCCGTCTCGACCTCGCGCTTGAGGGTGGCGTCGGCCGGGGACTCCCAGGCGCCATCCTGCCGCTCCCGCTCAGCGCGGACCTGTTCGATGCGGTGGCGGCGACGGGCCTCCTGGGCAGCGTGCCACTGCTCGACAGCCGTTGTGCGCTTGGCCGGGCTGTCCAGGACCGTCTCGGCGCCGTTCAGCAGGACCGCGAGCAGACCGGAACCGCGACGGACACGCTCGGCCTGGCCCCGCATGTGCAGCCACGCCAGAACCTCGGTCACCGTCCACCCGGCATCGGCGACGCTGCGGGCCACCCAGGCGATCCGGGGCACCGAGCAGCCGCGCAGCCAGTCCAGCTCCTGAGTCAGCTCCCGGGCCAGCTGGAAGCGGCGGCCCACGACGTTCAGCTTCCGGCGACCGCCGGCCTTCGCCTCGGACTTCTTCGGGGTTGGGGACTTGGCTTCCCCGCTTGCGAGCTTCTCAGGGGGGAAGGAAGTATCACCCGCAGTAAAAGACGCTGAGGTACCGACCTGCATTGGGGTGCAACGGACCTCACCCGAAACAGCCGTCACAACCCCCTGCTCAGCGCCCTTCCGGGCACCCTTCACCGACGTCTTCGAGGACGTCTTCGAGCGGGGTTTGCGCACCTTCCGCGATGCCTTCTTCGCCAGCTTCGCCATCAGCTCCCGGCCGGCCTCCGCGATCCCGGACGCCGCCCGCGTGTACGCCGGAGCGTCCTTGTCTCGCTGCACCGTGCGGATCCCGAGTGCGACGTCGAACTCCACCGGGATCATCCGCGCGAACTCGCTGGCCTGCGCCGGGCCGCCGGACACCCGCGTGCCCTTGACGATCCACGCGAGCAGCCCGGCCTCCCGCAGCATCCCCAGGTGGTACTCCACCGACCGCTCCGCCAAGCCGGTGCGGCGCACCAGGTACTCAATCCCCGGACGGCACGGGAACAGCTGCGCGAGCTCCTGGGCGACGCGCACGGTCGTCGGCCCGAACGAGCGAGGGCCGTGCGACCGGTGCCGCCGCGGCTCGTAGAGCCCGGACCCGGCGACCCAGTGGACAGCCTGCATCCAGGAGTAGCCGTCGCCCGCGATCCGGCCCGCCGACGTCGACAGCCACTGGCTCGCCTCCGGCACGTACAGCGCGGGCAGCACGGAGGCCGCGTCGCCGTCGACCGACGGACGCGGGCCAGGAATCAGCGCGGCGACCAGTGCCGCCGTGCCGCTCATCGGCCCACCGTCCCGGCCGGGGTGATGAAGATCGCCTGTGTCGTCATCAGGCTGGTGTACACGCCAAAGCGGACACCCCCCTTGGCAGGCAGAACGTGTGCTTCGTGATCCATCTGCCGACGGTGGACCAGGTGGCCTGTGGACAGAGGCCGCACAGCCCCGATTGCCCCCGGCGCTCCCGCCAGGTGGTTAAAGATCTTGGTGCTGGTCCCGCCAGACGGAACCGGCCGTGCGAGGGAAAGGGAAAATGTCGTCACGCCTGCTACAGGTGTGAGAACCGAGTCCGGTGTGACAGACCGGAACGGTGAATCTCCTCGCGGCACGGCTTCTACGGGATGAACGGGGCGAACTGGCGTGTGACATCCCGCTCGGTGCACCCCGAACATCTCGCGAACCAGGGTGAAACGGGCATAGCTGGGCTGGAAAACGGCATAGCAGTCCTGCACAATGGCTCCTGTCGTGGAGGCATCGCCAAGACGGCATGACGAAGCCCCCCAGTGGGTGCTTCGTGGTTCGGGGAGAACCAAGTACGAGCGTCCGACCGGCTGCTAACCGTCCGGACGGCCCCTAAGGGCGGGTCCGCTAAACCCGCCCAGTGTCAGAGGGGGCGCTCAGCGGAGGTGCGCTAACACCTCGCGAACTGGGCGTCCCGGGCGGCTGGTGATCCCCGGCGAAGGGCAGCCGCCCTATCCAGCTACAACGTCGCGGCCTCCAGCGGTGAGATTTGCCCGCGCTGCTTCTCCAGCGCAGAAGACTGATGTCCCTGCGGCATGCCGCCACGGCGGCCACAGGACGACGTCGGCAAGAAGGCGCGATAAGACCCGGCCGGAGCGACGCTCGCTGGTCGCTGCCACGGTGGGGTGGTGTGTGTCCACGCGCGGGTACGGGTACCCTGCATCGTGCGACCGCCTCCTCTACAGGTGGTTCGCCGGGCCGGGAGTTTTCCCAGCCGAGAGCCCCCATGGACTTGCCTAAGGTCCGGGGGGCTTTTTCTTGTGCAACTACAGATCGATTCCGACGACACCCTACCCCCCTGACGCACCACCGTGTGACGGTCGGTGACGTCGTGTCGGACATGGTTCTGACTACGTGACACCAAGCGATTCCCGGCGGACTCCATCAGCCCGCCGCGCTGCGCCAACCGCTGTGGCCTCACTGCCTGACAGGCCGTCATGCCTGTCTCCGCACGGTAAGCACCTGCTCCGTCGCGCGAGGTCTCCCAGATGCGCGTTGGCAGCCTTCGCGGACGTCGTTAGCTCGGGCAGTTCCACCACCGTCACCCCGGCCTCCACCAGCTGCCCGTAGCCGACATCGGCTTCCCCTCCGCGACCCGCTTCGCGCGTCGCTCCTTGGAGTTGACCAGCAGGCGCGCGGCCGTCACGCGTTGAAGGTCAGCAAAGGTACGTCGTAGAGTTCGGGGTTTTTGGGCCGGGTCATCACCGGGGCGGTGACTTCGACTACGAGCATCTCAACAAGGAACTGGACGCGGGCGCTGAGCAGATGGCTTGTGTGGCCGGTGGCCGATCGTGCCTTCTCCCCCAGCGAGGTGTGGATGTGCGGCAGGACCGTGTTCGTTTCAGCGTCATACGCGAGCGTTCCGCACCCCATGGCCTCCACTCCGGTTAGGTGGACCTTGCTCCACACGGGAGCCTCGGGGTTCTCCAGCTTCTCGCAGGCGCCGACGATCTCGGCTTCGGCGAAGCCGGCGATGAACATGGGGATGTAGCCGTGCCGTACGTTGTTGCTGCGGCAGAAGTCGGCAAGGGTGGGAAAGAAGTCGTCGCCGTGATCGAAGGTCACGCCGAAGGTTCGGCCGGTGGTGAGTTCGTAGCTGCGCAAGATGGGATCCCGGGGCTGTTGGGTCGGTTACGAGAGGGTGCTGAAGTCCTGGATGATCTGGCCCCTGTCGGCGCCGGTCATCAGTAGTAGCTGCAGCAGAATGCGTGCCTTGACCGGGTCCAGCGTGTTGCTGGAGATCAGCCCACGGGCGAGCAGATCCGACTCAGAGCCGGGGAAACCGTAGGTCTGCCGCAGTACGGGGCCGGATCCGGTGCGAGTGGCCAGGATGACCGGCATGCGCTTGGCGAGGTCGGCGAGGGCGTCCACGCAGGCCATCGAGACGTGGCCGGCCCCGAACGCAGCGACGACCAGGCCGTCGACGTGGTCACCGAGGACTTGGAGGAGCGTCCCGTCGTCGCCGATCCCGACCGTGAAGACGGTGGTGCGGACGGTGGGAGCGGTGGCGCTCGGGGGAGCAATCGTCGGGGCCGCGTCGGGGCGGGTCAGAATGCGTACGCGGTCCTCCGCGACGTAGCCGATCGGACCGGGGTACGAGGTGAAGGCGGTGGGGCTCGTGGCATGGGTCTTGCGGACCCAGCGGGCAGCGTGGATCTCCTCCCCGAACACCACGACACAGCCTGTGCCCCGTGCTTCGGTGCTGGCCGCGGTGCGGATCGCGGCCAGCACGTTCGCGGGACCGTCCGCTCCCGCCATGCTCGCGTTGCGCATGGCGCCGGTGACCACGATCGGCATGTCGCCCGTGGCGACGAGATCCAGCAGGTACGCGGTCTCCTCGATCGTGTCCGTCCCCTGGGTGACGACCACGCCGTCGACCGCGAGCGTCTCGATCGTCGCGGCGAGCTCGAACAAGTCGGAGAAGGACAGCGACGCGCCGGGCACGCGGCGGAAGTCACGTACCTCCACATGGATGCCGGTGTTAGCGAGCCCCGGAACCTCGGCGATCAGGTCATCGGCCGACAGCGTCGGCGTCGCGCCGCCGTCGGTCTGCGCGGTCATCGCGATCGTGCCGCCGAGCGAGATCACTGCGATGCGCCGGACGTTGTCGGCCATGGCCTCTTTCCCCTTCGTGAACAGGCAGGTGATGGTGCGGGATCAGTGATCGGCCGGAAGAGAGGCCACGTACGCGCAAGCGGCGTCGATACCAGCCGCGGAGACCAGCCGGCTGCGGGACTGGATCAGCCCGGACGATCCGTACCGGGCGAGCTGGCCGCACCGCTGGATCAACCAAGACCACGGCAGGTCGAGGTACTGCGCCAGAGCACGCAGCCGTCCGGCAGCCGTCGGCGCCGCAGTGAGCGAGTCCGCGTCGACGTCGCGCGCTGCGATCGTGAACTCACGGACGACCGAGGACCGGGCGGTCACGTCGACGTGCCACATGCCGTCGCCCCGCACCCAGTTCGCGATCACCGCTTCCTTATCGGGAGAGACCACGAAACCCTCAACGCTCTCATACGCGGGATCGGACGTGAACTGCGCGTGGATCCCGAGCGACTCCATCAACGCCACGGTCAGAAACAGCAGGACCCGCTCGTACCTCGGAGACGAGCGGACCACCTCCTCCGGGATGCAGAACGCCCGGGTGCTCGTGTTGCCGAGCGCCTTCGTGGTTTCCCGCAGGTACGGGTACTTGTGATCGAAGATCAACCAGGCGCTGGCTTCCTCACCGCGCTGTTCCCTCGTCCAGAACGCGGGCAGCGCTGGCAGATCCGGCAGCGCCCGAAGGATGTGGCGAGCGCAGAAGTCCGAGCCCAGCCACATGTGGGCGACCGTGTTCAACCCGGGTGCAGCTTCCCGGCTGACCGCAGAGGCAGACAGCCGCTCGTAGGCCTTGAGATCGCTGCGGGTCTCGGCAAGAGGCTGGTCATCGGCCTGTAGCGCGTCGTCGTAGTTGCTGACGGCCCACAAAATGCCGTAGGTGAGGTCATCCAGTTCGTAGGCCGTGGGCGCGGCGACTTCGTACACGCCGCCGTTCTTCGCGAGCCGGCTGCGGGCCGATCGGCCGTCCAGAGCGTAGAACCGTGAGACTCCCTCGGCGTTGACGGCTCCGACCAGCAGGCTGCGATTCGGCCGCGTCAGGAATTCCTCAGCCCGCCGCTGGTCGGGGACAGATACGATCACTCGGCTTCCCTCGACGCGCGCGGGGTGGACCTGGAGCGACAGTTGGGAGCCGAGCATGGAACGGCCTCCTGGGATGAGGGCGTGCCAGTCGACTCCGAAGTCAGGGGTCGGGCGGGACAGCTGAAGGCCCGACCATTTTTCGGTGGCGGTTCTCGCAAACCCGAAGGGATCTTCGGCGGCGCTGATTGCTGAGGCTGCTGGCATCCCCATGCCGGCAACCGCAGCTGCACCGACCCCCACCCCGGCGCGCAAGAGCGTGCGTCGATCGAGTGCCACGAGCACCACCGTTCCATCGTCGAGACGTGCAGGGACGAAGATCCCCTCACTGTCTGACGGTGCCGTGTGCGAAAGGGGCGTGGCCAGGCCCACCGGTGTATCGGATACATGGGGCACCGAACCGGATACATGGATGGGCTCGGATACACCTCGATCGATCTCCTGCCACAGCTCGATCAGGAACCCGCCAGCACCCAGCGTTCGGTCGATGAGTTCCGCCTCACCCCGGTCCTGAGGTGGGCGGGCCCCGTTCTCCCAACGCTGCACCTTGGAGTGCGAAACGAACGTCCTCGCGGCGAATTCCCGCATGGACAATCCACGCGCCTCACGCAGCTGCCGGATCATGTAGCCAAGACGGTGCTGGGGCGATTCTTCCGGCGTCAGCACGTTCGGCTGCTGCCCCACTTCGGGCCCCCTCTATGTCTCCAATCGTATGTATCCAGAGGCTGGATACATGCCGGACCTAGAACGTGCTCCGTGATCGGGCCTACAACTTCCTTAGTGAAGCGGAGACCGACCAGGGAGCGGTGGACATGCGAATCGAGATAAGGACAGCAGGGTCAGCCATCGCGGTCTTTCTCGATCTTCTCGAGACGTGCGGCCAGGACCGCGACTTGCTCCTCAAGTGCCCTGAGGGCGCGGGCAGTCGTGTCCTCGCTGGTCTCGTTCGCCATGTCAGTGATGAACGACCCACGCCCCTGGTGGGAGTAGATCAACCCGGCCGACCGCAGCTCGGCGAGGGCGCGTTGAACGGTGCCCGGTGCGACGCCGTACTCCTCAGCCAGTTCGCGCGTACTGGGCAACTTCTCGCCGGCGGGCAGTCGTCCGGAGCGGACCTTGTCTCGCACGTCTTGCACGATTCGCTGGTACGGCTGCGTGGCCTGGTTGCTCATGAGCGACATAGTAGGTCGGCCCCCTCGGCTTAGCTAGCTTTCATAGCTTCCTCAACGAACCGCTTGACACGATCCCCACTGTATTAGGTAAGTTAGATATGTCGATAAGGTGTGGCGGTCGGCAAAAGCCCTCACCTGCCGTTTTGCGTCACCACACGAACATGTCAACCCGAGAGGAGCACTACCCCATGCACGTCACTCGTCGCCCCGCCGCCAGCCTCGCCACCGAGAGCTTCGACGCTGAGACGCTTGCGCTCCTGGAGGCGGTGGAGGTGCCGCTGCCCGACTTTGCCGACCTGGACCTGGACGTCGCCTTCGGTACGCCGCTGGAGATGTACGACCTGGTGACTGCGGACGAGCTGGCCCGGTGGGACGCCGCGTCCGCGGTGGCGAAGGGCAAGAGCAAGGCCCGCGACGAGCTCGTCGCGGAGTCCGGGGCGCGGCGGGAGGCGGCGCGGGACATCCTCGCGGCCGACCCGTCGATCGCCGAGCTGGTTCGTGAGCGCCTGGTGGACGCGCTCCTCCCCTACGCCGCCCAGCTGCGCACCACGCGGCCGACGGCCGCGGCGCCCCTGCCGATCGCGGCCTGACTCCCGCACCACCCGCCGGGTCTTCGGACCCGGCTCCCCCACTCGGAACCGCCCCCGCGGGCGGCGCCGGATGAGGGAGCCGGACCCTCGGCCCCCGATGTACCGCCCGGACCCCCCGATCCCGGGGCCCCGATCTCGGTCGGGGTGTGAAAGGCAGCGGCCGGTCTTTGAGAACTCAACAGCGTGATCCACCACCGCAGTACCGGCCGTGCCCACACCGGCCGGAGGTGAGTGGAAACCCGTCGTGCGGTGCCATTACTTCTGGTGGTGGCAGTCGGCACGTGCCATGACCGTCGGGCGCGCTCCTGAAGCGCGGCCTGGGCTAGCCCAGCCAGGTGCTCATTACTGACGGAGAGCTCGGAGGGCCGACATCCCCACGACGCTAAAGAACGACGCGGCATGACCTTCACTGCAGACCCGCCCGGACGGATCTCCCGGCGGTAGCGGTCCGCGTCTATCGAGATCCGGCACCCCGCTCGCGAGGTGCTGCGCAACCCAGCAGCCTGTGCTGCCCGTCGACGACCGCTTCGCTTCTCGCGGGCCGGTGGACGGCGGAGTGCGCAGGACACATCGAGTCCCGCACTAACGACGACAGCCCCGGCGACTTGGAACCCCCCGGGGCTGTCCAGGACCTGTCTAGGAGGACCTGATGCCCACAAGCATCGCACGCCCGCTCGGCACCACCGACTCGGACCCGGACATGGACGAGGCCCTGCGCCGCGCCCGGGGCGGGAAGTGACCGGCATGGACTGGCGACACAACGCGGTCTGCCGCGTAGAAGATCCGGAACTGTTCTTCCCCATCGGCAACACCGGACCGGCGCTCCTGCAGATCGAGGAGGCCAAAGCTGTCTGCCGCCGCTGCCCGGTCATGGAGCAGTGCCTGCGGTGGGCGCTGGAGGCCGGTGAGGAAGCGGGTGTCTGGGGTGGCCTGTCCGAGGACGAGCGGAGGTCGCTGAGGCGTCGGGCCGCCCGGAAGCGGGCGGCGCGGAGGTTGGCGTGAGTGACACCGAGCGTCAGCAGCTCGCCGACAAGCTGCACCGCATCAACCAGCAGCACGACTACGGACGTCGCTCACGTGGCTGACGACCTGTACACCCGCTACATGAAGGCCGATGCCGCCCGCCGCGCGCACCGCGGGGACTGCACGCAGTGCGCGCCGGACGCGCCGTGCACGACCGGCCAGCGCCTGCACGAGTCGTTCACCCGGCTCCAGGACGCCTACCTCACCCAACAGAAGAGGAAGCGCTGACCGTCGGACGGGAGAGGACACCAACTTCCGTCCCGTGCAGTGCTGCTTCACCAGGCCGGTCGCCCGCATGACGGGCGGCCGGTCTTTCGCACGTCTCCCGCCCGGGAGAGTCTCGGGCCCGCACCCTCGCAGGAGAGCTCATGCGTAGCCGTACCCAGCTCGACACCGCGCCGACCGGCACCACGCTGTCGGACTCGCTGTGCACGCACACCCCGACGTGCCCGACGGCCGCCAGCCCGGACCGGGAGGCCGCGCACGTCGTGTCCGCGCACCCGGAGCAGGGCTGGAGCCTGCTGTGCAACGGCGTCCTGCTTTTTGAGGACACCGGCGAACTGCTCCCCGACGGCCAGGTCATCACTCCGCACCGGCCGCTCGCGGCCCTGGCCTGACGGCTGCCTGATCCGCCCGCACCGACCGCTTCGGCGGCCGGGCCGGGCGGTGACGGGGAGCCGGACAGTCCGGCCCGTAGACAGTCAGGAGATGACTATGCCCTTCTTCACTCGCATTTCGCGCCGTGTGACCCGTTCCTTCACCCTCGGCTGGACGTGCCAGGGCGCTGGCGGGTGCGGCGCCACCAACTCGGACACCGCCAGCAACTGCGGCAGCTGCGGCCGCTCCTGGGGATGACACCCGCGCCTGTCCCTGACCGCCTGCTCACACAGACGGCCCTCCGGGCCCCCGGCATGTCAGCTGCCGGGGCCCCGGAGGGCCTGGTCACGACCCTACAGACCCGATGCCGACCGCGGTGACCTCTTGCACAGAGGCGCCGGAAGTAAGAGAGGACAACACCGTGGCCCCCAAGACCGCCACCCGCCGAAGGCGCCAGACCGCGGCGGGTACAAGGGCCCGCGCCAACGCGCGCGCCAAGTCGCCCGCAGCGCCGGCCAGCGTCCCCGCGCAGGCCGCCACCCTCGAGGACACCGCGCCGCTGGTGTTCGAGGAGGCCGACCCGGTCATGGCCGACGCGGCGGACCGCGCTGCCGACCTCCGGGACCTGGCCGTCGACGAGGCGACCCGCATCCTCGCCGACGGTCAGGTGCGCGCCGATGAACTGATGGAAGGCGCCCGTGCGGAGGCCGCCTCGTTCACCGAGGCAGTCAACGCTGAGCAGGCGCAGATCATCGCTGACGCGGTGAAAGAAGCCGACCGGGTCCGCACGGAGGCTGCCGCCACAGCGGCCGCCGACGCCGACCAGGTCCGCGCCGCCGCCGACGCGGCGGCGGAGCAGCTGCTCGCGGATGCGCGCGCGGAGGCCGACACCGTCACGGCGAAGGCGTCCGGCGCGGCCGACCAGGTCCTCGCTGACGCCAGTACGGCTGCCGAGCAGCTGCTCGCCGACGCGCGCCGCCAGGCGCAGGAGGTCACCACCAGGGCGGCCGCCCAGGCAGAGCAGGTCCGCACCGAGGCCGCGCAGACGGCCGCGAAGGCCCTGGCCGATGCGGAGACGGCGCGCACCGAGCTGCTCGCGGCTGCGGAGCGCACCGCGGTGGAGACCCGTACCCGTGCCGCCACCGACGCCGACCAGCTTCTTCAGCAGGCGCGGGGCGAGGCCGACCGGCTGCGAGAGAGCGCGGGCGCCCAGGCCGCGCAGGTGAAGGCCGGGGCGGAGAAGACGGCCGCCGAGCTGTGTGAGGACGCTGCCCGTGAGCGGGAGGCGTCCCGTGCGGATGCGGCGCGTACGCGGACGCTGGCCAAGGAGGACATCGGCCGGCTGCGGGCGACGGCGGCCGAGGACGCGGAGCGGCTGACCCGCACCGCCCGCGAGGAGGCCAACCGCATCCTGGCCGCCGCCCGTACCAAGCGGGACGCTCAGCTGAAGGAAGCCGAGCACACGCTGGCGCAGGCCCGGCTGCGGGAAGCGGACGCGGACGTCACGCTGAAGGCCGCCGACGACATGGTGGCCCAGGCCGCCGCCCGGATGAAGCGCGCCACCGACCGCACCGAGCGGGCGCTGGAGCGCAAGCGCCTCAAGCTCAAGGCCAAAGGGGAGCGCCGGGACGCGAAGGAGGCCCGCAGGGCGAAGGCCCGGGAGCTGCGGGCCGCGTCCCGCGCCGGGAAGCCGGCCGTGGCCGACCGCGTGAAGCAGTTCGTGAAGGTGAATGCGGAGCGGTTGATGGTGGTCGGTCCGATCACCGCCCCGATGGCGGTGGCGTGGACGGGCCAGGCCGGCTTCGCTGAGGACATCCTCGGCTGGGTCGTCCCGTTCACAATTCTGTTCGCCGCCGCGTGGGAGCTGTCTACGGCGTTCGTGGGCTGGATGTACCACCAGGCCCGTCAGAGCGGCGACGCCGGAACCCTCTACCGCGTCAGCACATGGATCTTCGCCCTCGGGGCGGCGGTCATGAACTTCTGGCACGCCTCCGGGCAGGCGGTGGCCGGCAGCCGGGTCTGGGACGCGAATGAGGGGATCTGGAGGGAACAGGTCACCTACTGGCACTTCACCCCGAAGGCCGTGGCGTTCGCCGCCATGTCGATCGTCGGGATGGTGCTGTGGGAGCTGTACGCCTCCCTAATCCACCGCCGCAAGCTCCGTGAGGACGGCAAGGTCGCCAAGGCCCGCCCGTCGATCGGAGCGGTCCGCTGGCTGCGCTACCCGGTCCACTCCTTCACCGCCTGGTCCCTCGCGATCACCGACCCGCGCCTGACCACCCTGGACCGGGCCTGGACCGCAGCGGGCGCGGAGCTCGCGGACCGCAAGGCGGCCCGGACCGGTCTGGCCCTGCACCGAGTCGTCGTCCCCCGCCTCGCGGCCGACGACCACGGACCGGCAGCCATCCCCACCGTGCTCACCCTGTCCCGCACAGACCGGCCCGGACCGCTCGAAAGCCCCACTGCGGTCCGCCCGGTCCAGCACGGCGGATACGCGGTCCGCTCCGGTCCAGCCGACCGGAACGCGGTCCACGGTCCGGTCCGGACCGCAGGAGCCACGGACCGCACCGGCGGACCGGCGCTCGCCCTGGAGTCCGGTCCGGCCGGACCACAGAGCGCTGACCTGCGGACCGGCCCCGGTCCGGACCGAGGCCCTCGCACCGTGCCCGCCACCCAGAGCACGGCGGCTACACGCAAGGTGACGGTCCGGACCGCCGACGCTGCTCCCGGACCGCAGGAGTCGGACCGGTCCGGACCGGCCCACGAGGAAGCCCCGGACGACGCGATCGGGCCGGACCGGAAGGAAGAGAGCGGTCCGGACCTCACGGTCATCACGCTCACGGACCTTGAGCGGACCGCGCTGGACCGGCTCCGGACCGCGAACGAGCCGCTGAACCGGACCAACATCGCCAAGGCGGTCCGGACCGAGGGCGGCTCCATTGCCACGGACCGCGCCGGGCAGATCGCCGTTGCCCTCAAGCAGCACACGGTCCGCTGACCGGACCGCCCGCACAACGCCCTGCCGTTCATGGTCGCCCCCGGCCCGCGCCGCGCTCCCGAGCGTCAGCGCGGACCGGTGACGGCCACGGCCGGCAGGCCGCTCGCCCGCACCCCGCCCCGAGCGGGACGCGGGCGAGCCGCCTCGTACCGAGCACGATCCCGGCCCCGCACGCACGCCTCGGGGACACGGACCACGAACCCCCTCCCCTCCCACCCCCGAGACCTGGAGGTCTTCCCCATGACCGAGAACAACAGCCGGTGGACCTCGGACCACCTGATGAAGCCCGGCGGCACCGCCCTGTACGGCGCCCAGCAGCGCGAGCGGCTGCGGCAGATGGCCGACGAGGTGAGGGCGCTGCTCAACGAGTACCGGGCCGACCTGGAGAACATCGAGATCGAGGGCGACAAGCCCTTCGCGGCCCGTATCCGCGCCTATCTGGCATCGCGCCCGCTGGCGAAGCTGGAAAGCGACCTGCGGGACGCCGTGAATCACGCCGGAAAGCTGGACGCGGAATTCCAGAAGCGGTTTGTCGAGCTGCCGAAGAAGCGGGAGGCGAACGCGGAGAAGAAGGAGCTGGAGAAGGCCAGGAAGAAGGGCCTGAACACCGCCCGGGCGGTCAGTACCGCCGGGCAGCTCAACGACCTCTCGAACGCCCTGACCGAGCCGACCGGCGACGGGAAGACCGTCGCGAAGAAGACCGGCACGGACGGGGGCGATCACACCTTCCTGGACTTCCTGGAAAAGAGGGCCTGATAAGTGGCCGTGCAGCTCTCGAAGGGCCAGACGGCGCGATGGAACAAGCGCCTGGCGGAGACCGAGACGAACAAGGCGCGGGCGACCGCGCTGTGGGACCTGTCCCGCATCCTGGCCGGCACCGACGACGCGGCATGGGCCGACCTGGTCGTGCTGCTCCAGGGCTGGACGACGAGGCGGCAGGGTCAGCAGCCTTCGCCGTAACGCTCTGCGCTCATCATCACCGCCTCATTCCGTGAATCCGGGGGGCCCATTATGCGCGCCTGTACGCGCGCGTGAGGGATCCCGAGTTGTCACGCTGGGTGACTGATCGAAGGAGACGGCCGATGGCCGACGACGACGCCGGGGGGACCGTCTACGGCTTCCCCGACGGGCTGACGATCCCGGGGCCGCTGGGCAGCACCGCGCCGCCGCCCGGGGCCGCCGCCCCCACACTGCCCGCCCTCCCCGCTCTCGCGCCCCCGCCCTCGCTGCTGGTCGCGGGTAATCCCGGGGTCGGCAGCGGAAATACGACGACCGTGAACGCGGACCCCGGAATGCCGGACAGTCTGCAAGGGTCGGAAGTCGCCGCCATGTCGGTGGTGATGATGGCCGGTATTACCGTCGCCGCAATGCGCGGTGCATGGAATGCGGCGGCCTATTTGAGAGCCCGTCATGAGCACCATCGGGCAATTGCGGATCAGCAGCGGGCGGCGGCCGATAAAGCCTCTATCGGGGTGGAAGCGGCCCGCCAGAAAGGCCGGTTGCAGTCCGGTCCGGAATTCGGGCGCGGCACCCGCACGTCGGGCGGGGGTGGCGGCCGGACGAATTCAGGAAAGAATTCACCGCCCAGCACGTTCCGGTCCTCCGGCGGCTCCAAGACGCCGGGCGGCTCCGGAGGCAAGACGCCCAGCAAGACGCCTGGCGACGGCTCTGGCGGCCGTACGCCCACGCTGGGCAGCGGAGGCCGGGGAGGCGGCGGCGGAGGCCGCAGGGGCGCACTGGAGCCCTCTGGGACAAAGGGCGGCGGAAAGGGCGGTTCCGGGGGTGGAAAGGCCCCGACAACCGGCACGAAGAACGGTTCCGGGGGCCTCTCCGGGGCCGTTCGTGACCGTGCGGCGGACCGGCTCCGCAACGGCCCCAAGCCGAAGACCCCGACGCCGACGAACACGCGCACCCCGGGAATCCGGGACGCCGCCCGCGACCGTGCCGCCGACCGCATCCGCAACGGAACCAAGCCCAAGACCCCGACGACCGGAACGTCCGGCGCGGGCGGCAAGGGGACGACCGGCACGACCAAGCCAGACCGCGGCCCCCGGGTCCGGGACGCCGCGCGGGCCCGGGTCGCCGACCGGATCACCACCGGCGCCTGGACGCCGACCGGCCGCAAGTCGGTCGACCTCACCAAGAAGGGCTCGGGGTCGTCGGCGACACCGGCGACGATCCGCGGTGCGCTGCGCCACCGGGCCGTCGGCCGGATCCTCAACGGCAAGAAGCCCAAGCCCGATCCGGCCGCCGCAGCGGCCCCGGCGAGCCCGAAGGTGGACCTGACCAAGAAGCCCAAGACCGGCACTCCCGGCGCGGGCGGCACGGCGGCGACACCGAAGGTCAGCCTCACGAAGAAGCCGAAGCCCGGCTCGGGCGGCACCGCCGGCCCCGGTGGGACGGCCCCGAAGGTGAACCTGCGCAAGAAGGTCCGGCTCACCAAGAGGCCGCGCAAGCCCGGCTCCGGCCCGGCCGCCACCGGCGGCACGGGCACGACCGGCCCGAAGTCGACCGGCCCGAAGTCGACCGGCCCGAAGTCGACCGGGCCGACCAGTACCGTCCCGAAGTCGAAGGCCGACAAGTCCCGCACCCGCCGCGGCTGGTGGGAGCGGGCGAGCTCCCGCCGCTCCGGACGCTCCGAGCCCGACCCGCCCAGCTCCACCAGCTCCGGCACCACGCCGGGGCCGGGCGCAGCACCGGGCGGGGGCTTCGGCCCGCCCCCGGGCTGGGGCTACGCGCAGGGAGCGACGATCACCGTCGAACAGGTCGGCGGTGAAGGCTGGAGTGTCCGCCGCAAGGAGAACCGCCGTGCGGCCGGCGTCCCGGCCGGGGCCATTCCCGCATCAAGGACAGGAGGAACCGGAGTGAGTGTGCCCGTCCCGACGCGAGCACCGAGTACCCAGTACGCGGACAGCGACCTGACGATCTACGACGTCATCGACTCCGACGCCGACATGGCGGAAGAGATCATGGCGGGCGTCGACGAGGCCAACGCCGCGGCTGAGGGCTGCGAAAAGATGATGACGAAGCTGGAGGCCCTCCACCAGAAGATCGTCGACCTCAAGGTGCCTGGCGTGCTGGAGGGCTGGGTCCTGATCCTCGCGGAGAAGGCCGTCAGCGTGAAGGCGAAGGCGGGGGCCCTGGCGGAGAAGCTGCCCGCCGCATCCGAGGCCATCCGCACCGCCGGTGAGAACGCGGAGCGCCGCCACAAGCCGCTCGCCGACATCACCCGCGATCACGGCCACGCCGCACCCGCTGAGCGCGACTACCACGTCGAATAGGAGAAACCCACGTGTCTGATCTCGTTCCCGTGATCGGCGGAGCCCTCGCCAAGACCGGTTCCGTCATCGTCGGCGCGGTCCGCTTCGGCATCGTCGTCGCGCAGCTGACCGCCGCCAGCGCCACCATGATGGGCCTGTCCAACCAGGTCCGCTCTACGTTCAAGTACGTGGAGGACTGCGCGAGTTCGGTCGACCGGCTCGCCGACCTCGCCGCGTCCAAGGCCGTCGACCAGTCCACCGTCAACGAGCACCGCGAGGCGGCGACTGTGATGCGGGACTGCAAGGACGAAGCGGAGGCCATGGCCGTGGAGTGCGAGGAGATGTCCTCGCTCTTCCACGAGACCGCCGACGGCCATATCGCCGACTACGGGGCGGTCGCGGACGCCGCGAACAACATGCCCGACGGCAATGAGATGGCCGACCGCACCTTCTACAGCAACCGCTGACCCACCCCGCCCCGCACCAAGGGCGGCGAACCCACCACGGGTTCGCCGCCCTTCCCTATGCCCTTGAAGGAGAGCCCACCGATGATCCGCCTCGGACCCCTGCGCGGCCGCTTCGCCCTCGCCCGCAACGCCTTCGGCCGCGTCGCCACCGTGGCCGGCACCGGCGCGCTCGCCACCGGAGCCTTCACTCACGACTTCTACGGCCCCTCCGTCCTGGCCGCACTCGGCTGCGCCGGATGGGGCGCCCTGTGGTCGATGACCCTGCCGCGCGACGCGGTCGGAAACACCGCGATGGGCCTGTACCTGGCCCCCTCGGTGTCGATGGCCGCGCTGCTCACCGCGCAGCGCATCGTGCCTGGCATCGACTGGTACTGGCAGCTGCTCGCCGACGCCGGGTGGAGCGCCGTCGTGCTGTACGTGCGCCCGGCCCGCATGGCCCGCGTTCTGGTCGGCCGCGAGAAGTCGCTGACCCCGCAGGCCATCGAGCAGACGAAGGAGCTCCTGGTCCAGGACACCGTCCAGGCCGGGCCCCAGCACCCGATGGCCGCCTTCTGGGCGCAGCACGTCGCCATCGAGGGTGGCGCCGCCCCGAACACCGTGCTGGAGCAGATCGAGCAGACGGGTGAGGAGTCGATGAGCGCCGTCATCCGCTCCACCCTCCCCGGCAAGCCGGTCCCCAAGATCGACCTGCTGGAGCTGTCCGCGGCCATCAACTGGCCCGAGGACGACATCGCCATCGCCCCCGTGCCCCGCCGGGGCGCCGGGGTCCGCCGGCTCACCGTCGGCCAGGCCCCTGAACAGGCTATGGACCTCTACACCGCCTGGGAGAAGTTCATCGCCCCCAAGGGCATGCCCGGCACGGTCATCACCGCGATCCGCACCGTCGACATCCCCGACGAGGACCCCAAGGAACTTCCCGCATGAGCAGGATCTTCGAGCTGACCGTGGAAGCCCCGCCCGGCGATATCATCAGCTACCACCCGATGCGCCTGGCCGACGCGCTCGGCATCAAGGACGTCAACCGGCTCGCGGTGGAAACCAACGGCACGTCCAAGGCGCTGGTCACCATCTACCCCGACGACCCGCTTGCCCAGGTCATCCTGGCCGACCCGCAGTTGCTCGTCATGGACGAAAAGGGCCGCATCTACATCGGCCGCTACCACAACGGCCGGGCCTCCCTGCTGCGCCTGTACGACCCCAAGTCCGGCTCCGCGCAGCGCCTGTTGCTGTTCGGCACCACCGGCGCGGGCAAGTCGACCGCCGGGCAGATCATCCTCGCGGCGATGAAGCGCTCCGGGATCGCCGTCCTGTATGCCGACCTCAAGGGCGGCCAGTCCGCACCGGAGGCGTTCGGGCAGAAGGGGCCCGGCGCGGACGGCAATGTTGCCTGGCGCGTCACCACGCAGGAAGGCACCATGGCGCAGCTGCGCACGACGTGGCTGACGATGATGGACCGCCAGGAGCGCTACGCCCGGATGGGCCGCTCCAAGTTCCTCAAGGACCGGCCCGACCCGCTGATCTACCAGATCATCGACGAAGCCAACCGCCTCCTGGAGAAGGGCGCTCCCTACCGGGACGAAGCCACCTTCTACATCAAGGACATCGGCCGCACCGGACGCTCCCTGGGCATCGGCATCGGTCTGTTCGCGCAGGCCGGCCACCTCGAAGAGATGGGCGGCAGCGACACCCTGCGCGCCATGCTCAAGGAAGGCGAAGTGATCCTGCTTCGCTGGACCAGCTCGATGATGAAGCAGCTGGTGACCGACGGCCTGCTGCCCACCGGGATGGTCCTCGCCCCGATCCCGAAGTACGCGGGCGAAGTCGACCTCGTCTCGCAGTTCGACGAGGACCACGAGGACGACGACCTGCCCGGTACCCAGGGCACCTCGTACAACGTCAACGGCCGCTACCCGTCGCGCAAGATGCGGTTCTGGAACATCGGCTCCGACATGCCCACCGAGGGCCTGGACCCGATGGTGCTGGACCTCTACGGCCCCGGCGCCCCTGCCGAGATCGAACAGGACGCCTGGGACATCGTCGGTGACGCCTACGGCCAGCGCCTGGACGGCATGGAGGCGTACCGGGCCGTGTTCCCCGAGCCCGAGGAAGACGAGGACGGCGAAGAGGGCGGGGGCGGGGGCAAGAAGAAGAAGTCCGGCGGCGCCGCCAGTCGGGCCGCCGCCTCCCCCGTTCCGGCCGCGGCGGCCAAGCCCCGCGCCCGTACCCTGCGCGACCGCGTCCAGGCCGTCCTGGACGCGCACGACGATGCGCTGGACGCGCTCCAGGTCCTGGAGCTCGTCAACGAGGACGGCGGCCGCACGGTCCAGCTCGGCAGCGTCCGCAACACCCTGACCACCCTCAAGAAGTAGCCCCCTCGCCCTGTGGCCGGGCCGGGCCTCGCGCCCCGCCCGGCCGCCGGCCTTCCCTGAAGGAGTTCCCCGCCGTGGCGCTGACCGTCTCCCTGGTCGTCTTCGCCGGAATCATCGTGCTGGTCCTGCTGCGCACCGGCTACCTGCGGCTGTGGCCCGCGTTCGCCGCCGTCCTGTTCGGCTTCACCCTCGCCTCCACCGGCATCGCCCCCGCCATCACCAGCGGGATCAGCAGCGTCACCGGCTGGATCAGCAGCTTCGGGTAACCCCCGGCTCCTCCCCCGCTCCCCCGCCCTTCGCGCCCTCCCCGCCACCACGGCCGGGGAGGGCGCACCCGTCCCGAACGGAGAACACCATGGACTTCCACCCCACCACCGGCCGCCCGATGTCCGACTCCGAGGCCGCCGTCGAAGCCAAGCGAATCCTCGAGGCCGAATTCCGGCCCGAGCAGCCGGTACGCCACTTCCCCACGTCGTTCCGCGACGACACCCCCGTGCCCGCCTACGGCAGCGCCCCGCCCGTCGATCAGGACGACCGGCGGATCGTGCCCGCCTGGGCGGCCGGGATCGCTGTCGCCTCCATCGGCGTCGGAGCCGGAGTCACCGGCATCGGCTGCGGCGCCTGGCTGGTCCTGCAGGGCCTCGCCTCGGTCACGCTGACCGGCGTCCTGATGGTCACCCTGCCGTTCGCCGGCCTCGCCATGGCCGCCACCGCGATCGGCGGCGCGATCAGCCGCGCCCGCTCCGCCGTCACCACGAACGTCTACGAGGCCCCGGTCGCCATGCGGACCGAGATCAACAACAACACCACCACGCGCGGCATGTTCTTCGCCCGCACCCGCAACGACGTCCGCTGAGCACCGGGCACCCTGCGTCGTACTCGAACCCCCGTCCGCACAGCCGGGAGCCGAGCGCGGGGCAGGCCGCCCGGAGCAGCCGACGCGATCAGTCGTCGTCCAGATAGATCAGCAGGCGGCCGTCCTCATCAACCTCCGCCTCATAGATCACGCCGTCGACGACCGCGTGGTCGACGACCACCTCGTAGTCGTCTTCGTCGTCGATCCACAGCATGCCGTCGTCGTCCGTGAACGCCGGATAGATCACCCCGCCGGCGATTACCGAATCGAACTCGACTGACATCGCGCCCCCTTGCTGCTCCCTGGCCTCGCCCAAGCCTGTCGCACCCAAGGCCCCGGCAACAGAACCATTCCCATCCCGTACGCAGCCTCACCGCCTCGAAGGAGAAGCCGCCCGTGACCGACCACAACGACCGCACCCCGCACATCCCCGGCCAGCGCCAGGAGCAGCCGGCCGACAACGGCCAGGACCTCAACTTCCCGCCGTCGCCCCCGGCGTCGCTCGATGCGAAGGAGCCGCGGCTGGAGACCCTGCGCGAATGGTGGGACGGCGCCTGGGACGACGGCGGCTTCCTCCACGACCGGTGGGAGGACCTGCGCCGCGCCCCCGAGCTCGGCTGGCACTCCATGGCGAACTGGGTGAAGGCAGCGATCGGACTCGCCGGGATCTCCCTCGTCATCCTGCTTCTGGACGGCGCGACCGACGTCCTGGCCCACGCGCTGCACCAGCTGCTGACCGCCGTGCCGCGCGTGCAGGTCGGTGCCGACACCTCCAACGGCGTCTTCGCCGTGGTCGACCAGCCGATCCGCTCGTACATCGCGGCCCACACCGCTTCGCTCGCGATCAGCGGATCCACCGTCTACACCGTCTGGCAGCTCGCCGGGCTGTTCGGCCTGATCGGCGGCTTCGCCGGAAGCACCGGCGCCCGCTTCACCTGGACGGCCTGGGGCGCGGCCAGCATCGCCATGGTGTGGAGTGCCGCACCCGCCGACGGCCGCACCATCGCCACCGGGCTCGCCGTCCTCGCCTGGACCGCCGCCTCCGCGCTCGCGCTGCGTGGGCTGAGCCTGCGCCCGGCGTTCTTCACCCACATCCACAACGCCGGTCACCAGATCGAGCCGCACATCCACCTCCCGGCCCCGGCCGCCCCGCCCGCCGAAGAGACCCCGGACAACGTGCACCCGCTCCAAAAGCGCTGACCCGTCGCCCTGCCTGGTCCTCGCCCGCCCCGCGGGCGAGGACCGTACAGGCCGCCCGGCCGCACGCCTCACCCCTTCCACCCCGTCGACGGCCTTTCCGCCGGCGGGACGCAGCACTGCCCGCCATCAACCCTGTTGGAGGACACCCGTGCTCACCCCCCGGCCGCGCCGCCGCATCGGCCGCCCCCGCCCGCAGCGCCCCGGCCCCCGCTACCCGCAGCGTCCCGCCCGGCTCCCCGGCACCTGGAGCAGGTGATGCCTCGCCCCCGCAAGAAGCGCCGCCGCGAGCTCAGGAAGGTGCCGCGCAGCGACGCGACGCTGGAAATTGGAGTTCGATCGGCGTGCTTGTCCCGAGGGCCTAGTCACCCGGCGGCAATTACGGGACGCGGGGCTGAGCCCCGGCGGACACGGCCCGGTCGCGGTCCTGCGCTGCAAGGCGTGCTCCTACCGGCCCGACCAGGCGTGCATCCATCCCACCCGGGCCTGGCTTTACGACGTAAAGATCGCCCGACCGAAGCGCGTGCCGACGCTCGCACAGGAATGGGCGCTGGACCGGGCGATGGCCGCGAGGTCCACGTGCCCGCAGTGCAGGCGCCGGTACTACTTCTGCCTCCCGCTGCGCACCCAAGGCCGCTGCGACCCCTGCGACAAGGGCTACGAGCCCAGTCCCGACACCTACTTCGCCTCCACGGCCCCGGTCATCCACCGGCTGGCCGCCTGATCAACGAACCCCTCGAAGGAGAGTCGCCGTGGCTCTGTTCACGCACCCCGCCCCCGCCCCCGCCCCCGCTCTCGTTCCCGAGACCTGGACGCCGGAGGGCACCCTCGTCTCCCAGCGCTACCGGGCGCTGGAGGGCGCGATCGTGCTCGTCTACACCGCCGACGCCGGCCGGGCCTCCGCCAAGTGCGCCGTCGCGTGCCTGGGCTGCACCTACCGCGCCGCGACGAACGCCGCGCACAACCCGATGTCCGAGACGGACGCCGCCAAGGCCGCCAACGCGCACGCGGCCAGCTGTCGGGCGATCCCGCGCGGCGTGCCCGCCGGGCCCGACGACACCGCGGCCGCCGAAATGATCCGCACCCGGCTGTGGGCCCGCCGCTACGGCAAGACCCCGTACCCGGTGCACATCTCCGACTTCAACGCGATCCGGGTCGACCTCCAGCGCGCCACCGACTGGATCAAGGCGCTGCTGACCGATCTCGCGCAGTCCGACCCCGGCTTCCTCGCCGCGACGCCCACCAGTTTCGGCGAGGGCACCCGCTTCACCGTCCGGCCCTGAGTCGTGCGCGCCCGAACCGCCGTGCTGGTCGCGGCCGCCGTGCCCGTCACGGTCGCCGCGACCGCCGCCGTCCTCAAGGCCGGCCACTGGCAGATGTACGCCGACCGGCACCGCATCGAGCTGACGACCCGGCCCCGCCGCTCCTGCCCCGACTGCCGGGGCGCGGGCGGCTGGTGGACCGGCGGCCCGTTCCCGGAGATGGAGGCGTGCGGCTGCTGGTCCGAGAGGCGCGAGCTACGCATCCGGCTCCTGCCCGTTCCCGCCTGGCCCGAGGAACCGCCGTTCTGATCTCTCCGGGCGGTCCACGAACGACCCGCCCGGCAACGACAAGGAGAAGCAACCGCCCATGACCTCCTCGGCCTTCTCTCCCGGCATCGACAAGAACATGGACACTGCCTGCGCCTCGGTCGCAGGCGAGATCAGCCGCACGGACAGCAAGTCGTCGCTCCTGCTCGCCTTCAACGGCGCCGTCCTTGCGGGCCTCGCGTCCGTTGCGGACAAGGACCTGCCCCTGTCCACCAAGGTGTTCGGCGCGGCAGCAGTCCTCGCCCTGGGCGCAGCCGCCGTGCTGCTGCTCCTGGTCGTCCGTCCCCGCCTCAGCGGTGCCGACCGCGCGTCCTTCCCGCACTGGGCAGGTCTGAGCGAAGACGAGATCCGCGCCTGTATGGACGGCGACACCCGAGCCGCCCGCATCCGGGTCCTGTCCCTTCTGGCCGTACGGAAGTTCACCCACCTGCGGCGCGCGGTCGACCTGTCCCTCGCCGCCCTGGTTTTGCTCGCGCTGGCCGCCGCTGGGCTCGCGCTGTGACCGCGGCCGTGCCCCGCACGCGCCTGGACCGCGTACGCGCCTCGGTCGGGATCGCCTCGCTGGCCCTCCAGCAGATCGAGGACGACCTGAGCGCCGACGACATCGACCAGGAGCAGCTCGCCGCGATCCTGCGCGAGCTCATCGAGGACACCGACCCGCCCGGCGGGTTCATGGCGGCGGTGGCGCAGCTGCTCACCGCTGCCGCGCGCCGCGCCGAGCAGATCGAGCCCGACCGCGACGGCGACGCCTCCTGCCCACTGCACGAGGCCGCCGACCTCATCACCGACGACGCCGGGCAGCGCCTCATCTGGGCGGCCCGCTCTCTTCATCCACAAGGAGACAGCTGAGATGGCGAGCACGAAGGCAATGAACCCGCCCCGGGGGCAGTGCACGCAGTGCTGGTACCACGCCCACGCCAGCCGCGAGGCCCACGCCCGGCTCGGTCCGCGCGAGGACTGCCCGCAGTGCGTGGACCACATGAAGAACGGCCACCCCGCCCACATGATCGTCCGCTGACAGCGCTGCACGACGCCGCCCGCTCCCCTCACTGACCGCGCCGGGCAACGCCTCATCCGGGTTGCCCGGCCCCCTCACTCTCAAGGAGATCTCGCATGACCGAGCTGATCTGCTACCCGCCGATGCCCGAGAACAGCCTGGTGGTCCTCATCGGCCCGTCCGGCGCCGGGAAGTCCACGATCGCGCGCACCTGGCCCGCCTCGCAGGTGCTGTCCCTGGACGCGCTGCGCGAGGTCGTCAGCGACGACGCGGGCGACCAGGACGCGACCGGCGACGCGGTCGCCGCCCTGCACCTGCTCCTGGAGGCGAGGATGCGCCGCCGCCTGTTCACGGTCGTCGACGCCACCAACGTCACCGAGGCGGCCAGGCGGCCGCTGGTCGCCGCCGCCAAGCGGCACAACGTGGTGCTGATCGCGGTCATGGTCGCCACACCCAGCAGCGTCTGTATCGAGCGGCAGGGCCCGAGGCCGGCCAACCGCACGGTGCCCGAGGCCACGATCATCAAGCAGCGCCAGGACATGGTCGACTCGCGCCAGACCCTCTCCCTCAGGGCGGAGGGCTTTGCGACCGTCCTCTCCGACAGCCTCAACCGGTTGCTGCCGTTCCTGGAGCGGCTGAGCGCAGCTCGGCAGGCCGACCTCGGGCTGGACGGCGGCGAAGGACTCGGCGACCTGAACCTCGTACGCCGGGTGTTCGGCGAGGAGATCCTGCCGCTGTGGCAGTGGAAGCCCGGCTCGAACGTCGCCGGTGGCGACCGCGTCGCGGAGATCCGCCTCGGTCAGCAGTACCTCACCCTCGCCCTGCGCACCGACGTCGACGGCGAGGGCGAGGGCGACATCGGGTTCGACGTCGCCGTGCCGTGCCCGCACGACGACGAATGCACCGGCCACGCCTGGGTGCCCGCCTACAGCATCACCTGCCTGTACCGGGCGCTGAACGGCGACCTGGACGACGACGAGGACATCGTCTGCACCGTCCACGGCCCGAACGCCGACGAGGACCAGGAGGACGACCCCGAGGGCCGCGCCGACCTGGAAGAGCAGTTCGCGGCCGCGGTCCGCGAGTGAGCCGTGCCGCCGACGCTTCGACGAACAGCCAGAACCTGCCGCGACCCGGCCACGCCGGGCACCCGCTGCTTCCCAGGGAAGGACACCCGCGCATGAGCATCACGATCACGAACACGTACGGCACCGCGCACCACGTCAGTGAGACCAACCCGGCCCACGTCACCAGCTGCGACCGGTACCGGTTACCGCTCATCGGTGCCATCGTCCCGGGGAACCCCGGCTACGAGGACATGGTCGAGATCCTGAAGGACAACAGACACGACACCCGCCCCGAGGGATACGGGCTGATCTTCCTGGAGTCCGAGGAGTTCAGCGCGACCTACTTCGGGTCGATCGCACAGATCGAGCAGTACAAGCGCGAGAACGTCGACGGCACGGCGACCTTCGACGCCTCGCAGGGCGTCATGTACGCCCAGTGGCCCCACGGCAAGGGCTGGGACGACTTCCTCCCTCGCGTCTTCTGGAACGTGGCTGCGCGCGGTGGGATCGCGGACGGCGTCGGCCTGGTCACCGGCTTCGCGCACACCGAGATCCCGGAGGCGGAGGTCCTCGTCTTCGAGTTCGAAGGCAAGTGGCTTCCCGACAGCGAGCCGCAGCAGCTGGTCACCTACCACTGCACCGGCTGCCACCTGGACACCTTCCACGACTGCGGGCACGTCCACGAGAACACCGGCCCTGACAGTCGCCGCTGGGCTGCGCGCCAGGCCCGCCAGCACCTCATCAGCGCCGCCCGGCACGGCGTCGGCGACACGAACAGCGCCTGCCGCCCCAACGGCGGCGCCATATTGCGCGCCGTGAACGCGGTCGCCCGCGAGATGTGGGGTACCACGGGCAACGCCCTTCCGGACACCGACGACGCGTACTGCGCGACCAAGGGCCCCTGCTCGATCATCCGTGAACTCCGGGCCGGAGTCCGGCCGCCCACCTACCGCGCCTGACGGACGCTCCGTGCCGCCCCGGTCTCCCGCACGACGGAGGCCGGGGCGGTCGCGGTGGTCCCTCAACACGGAAAGGAGCTGGACGTCATGCGCCGATACCAGGTCGACGTCCCGATACACCACGCAACGGACCCAGAACGGCGAGGTCTTCACGTCTTCACCGGCCGCGCCGCCGGAGAGAGCGAGGCCCTGGCCGCCGCGCACAACGCCTACGACCGGGCCGTTCAGCAGATGTCCGCCGGCGGCCCGGCCCCCGACGACTCCAGCGACGGATGGGCCGCGGGCGGCCTGCGTCCCGACTGGGTCCTGGACTGGCACAAGGCCACCGTGAAGGCGTGGGTCAACCCCAACAACCTGATGTGAATTCGCCCCGGGACGGCCGCCAAGGCCGGAAAACCAGTCGGCCGCCCCGGGTTCCCCATCCCGTACGAGACGAGAGGGAGACACCAGTATGGACTCCGTCCTGCACACGACGGGCCGGTTTGGCCCGCGCACCCTCCTGATCACCGCCGCAGCCGTCCCGCTGACCGGCTGGGCGGTCCACGCCGTCGCCCTGTACAAGCAGATCGCCGCCAAGGAGAAGGACCCGCTGACCGGGCTGCTGCGCCGCGACGCCTACACCGCCCGCGCCCGTCGGCTCCTGGCCCGCCACGGCGACGACACGACCGTGGTCATGGTCGACGCCGACCGGTTCAAGCAGATCAACGACCGGTTCGGACACGCGGCAGGTGACACCGTCCTCGCATCGTTCGGAGCCCGGCTCACCGCCTGGGCGGGCCCGCGCGCGTCCGTCGGCAGGCTCGGGGGCGATGAATTCGCCGTGGTCCTAGAGCTGAAGGCCGGCCGCCGCGAGCAGCGCCTGGAGCAGCTGGTCCGGATGCTGCACACACCGGTCACCCTGGACGACGGCCGCACCGTCGACGTCGGCGCCTCGGTCGGTGCCGCGGCCCCGGCCCCGGTCGGCTCCCGCGACCTGACCCGGCTGCAGAGGGCCGCCGATGCCGCCCTCTATGACGGCAAGCACTCCGGCCGGGCGGTCCTCGCGACGGCGCAGCACGCCACGGTGGCGTCCGTCAACGGCCGCCGGGCCGGGCGTCCGGGCACGGCGGTGTGGGGGCGCACAGCATGAACGACGCCACGACCCCACAGCACGACCCCGGTGCCACCGACGGCCTGGACGACGTCGACTACACCGCCTACCCCGCGCCGCGCGCCTCGTCCCTGTGGCACCGCCACGGTCCGAAGCCCCGGCCGCTCAGCGACGCCGAGAGGCGGCACAACCGCGAACTGCTGGACGCCGCTCAGTGCAAGCCCCACACCACTGCCGCGAAGGGGGGCCCGTCATGTTCACCGACATGAGGAAGGCCCTCGAGGCCGAGGCCCTCGAACTCACGCCGCTCGGCGACGCGGTGAGTGCTGGCGCTTCCGTGGTGGCCGCCCGTCACGCCCGCGACAAGGGCGACCTCACAGACCTGCTGGGCGCGCTCGGCCTGCCCTGCGGTGAGGACGACCTCGTACGCCTCCTTCCCCACCTCCCCACCACCCCCGACGACATCTCAACCGGAGACACCATGCCCGCCAATGCCTTCACCGCCACCGCCGCGTCCATGCTGGCCAATGGCGACAGCCCCGACCACGTCCGCGACACTCTCGGGCTCTCGGAGAACGAGCTCGCCGAAGCCGTCCAGTACGCCGGACAGCACACCCCGGACACCGGCGCGGAGACGGGCGAGGGAGCGACGGACCTCGCCGGCATCGAAGCCCTGCTGGGCTGGGCGGAAAACCACGCGGCCGCCAGCATCCGTACCCGGGCCGCTCGCGTCCGCGCCGCCCTGAGCGAACTGTCCGAACGCCGCTCCGCCGATCAGGCGCAGCGCGAAGCGGAGAAGCGGGTCGCCAGGGCCAAGGCCGAACTGGAGGCCGCACAAGCGCAGCTGCGTGAGGTGAAGGCCGGCGGCCACATCACCGCAACCAGTTCATCGTCCTCCGCACCGGCCGCGATGGGTGCACGCAAGCGCACCTCGCAGGAGCTGGCCGCGATCCGTACGTGGGCGCGCGCTAACGGTCACCAGGTCGCCGGCCGCGGCAACCCGCCCAAGACGGTCCTGGACGCCTACGACGCCGCCCACCGCACCACCCTGGCAGAGGCAAGCTGATGGACACCACGCGTCTGACCATCGACGGCTACCTCGACACCGTCCCCGTACCCGGCACCTCCCCGGGCACTGCCCGGTTCGAGCTGCTCGTCTCCCCCACTGACGACGTCGCGGACGACGTGGCGTGGTCCTGCTCCACCGGCGACCCCCGGATCGCCCACGAGCTGCTGAACGCCATCGAGCCGGGCGACCTGCTCCGCGTCACGGGAGTCCTCCTCCAGCCCAGTGGCCCGAGCGCTTTGGCCCGGTTCGGCGTAGACGCCCTGGAGGTGCTGGCCCCCGCGCCGGCGCGGGCACTTCAGGAGATGGTCCTCGATCGGTACGGCGACTACGTCGTGATCTTCGACGCCGACACCGACACGGTGCCCGTCTTCACCGCCGTCGGGCAGTGGGTCGGCTGGGCCGCCAGCCCGGACGCCATCACCACCCTGATCGACATCCACGAGCGCGTGCACGGCGGTGACGCGTGATGGCGACCGCCGCGCAGCCTCGCACTGTCCTGGAGCGCTTCCCCGCCGGCCACCCCCGCGGCTCCTGGCCCGCCGACGAATACGCCGCCGCCCAGCGCGCCCAGGGCACTGACGCACACGTCGTGATGGACCTGACCACCGATCCTCGTCGTCACCGACACCACCACCCGCTACCTCCCCGAGCAGGAGCCCACCCGATGAAGCGACCCTTCTTCCGCCGCTGCGGCAACGCCGGCGCCTTCTCCCCCGAGGACCAGGCCGTCGTCGACCAGTACCGTGAGACGCTCGCCGCCCTTCGCAACCCGCTGCCCTGGACGCCCGGCGGTGCCCAGGACATCGCCGTGCGGGTCGGGCCGTTCATCGAGCGCGCGCACACCAGGCCCGGCGACGACCACGGCCCCGACATGATTGCCGTCGCCTTGGCCCACCCCGACACCGGCCACGCCGCCGCGTACCTCCACGGCCGCCAGCTCGGTTACGCCGAACGCGGCTGGCTGCGCTGCAAGACGAGCGCGATCCTCGGATTCTGGCAGCCGGGCTACGCGATGCTCACCCACGCAGTCGCGGGCCTGCCCCTGCCCGACGACATCGGCATGGAACTCGCTCACTACGCCCTCTACATCGAGGCCCGTAAACGTGACGACAGCCTCGACGGCTACACCCTGCTGCGCGTCGGCCCGTACACCCAGACCCGGCATGCCCAGCAGGACTACGACCGGATCGCTGCTGCGCTGGAGGGACGGGAGACCACCCTCGTGCCCGGCCACCGCGTCTCCGTGCGGTTCGGGCCGTTCGACGTGAGCGACCACCCGCTGTTCGTCGACCCGTACGAGGCCGACGCCGTGGCGCTCCTGGACGCCGCCGTCGCGGGGGTGAGCGCGTGACCGCCCCGGCCCTGTACGAGATCGTGACCAGCGAGGGCGACGACGGCCCCATGCACCCCGCCGAACAGATCTGGACGCCTTGCGCCGACGGGACGGCCGACCACGGGTTCATCGCTCACCAGGGCCTGTTCGTCGCCGGGATCGACAGTGGCACCGACGATGACCTCTACCCGGTTGGCTTCCTCTTCCGTGGCAAGTCAGCGTGTTGAGCTGGGCTGCACGCTGGGCAGGATGCGTGCACGGTGTCCAAGACGTCCGCTATCGAGGGTGACGCGGCGGCGCCACGGCGATGGTTGCCTCGCCTCCGGGCGCGGCGGGGTCCTGGAGCGCGGACAGCGTCCGTCGCAGCGTGGTCATCAGTCCGCGCGGTCGTCGGCAGCTGCGGCGTGCACGTAGCCTTGTTCGTCGACATCGTGGCCGTGTCGCCGCCGTACGGCCCGAAGGGCCCGAACTTCCCGGCGGCGCGGGCTGTCCCCGGCCAACAAAGTTAAATCGACTGTCAGCGAAGCTGGATCAGGGAAACCGCGAACTCACCGACACGGTGTATACCTCTCTGCGCCAGAAGAAGATCATCGCCGGGACGGGTGCCCAGCTACCACGGTTGACGCTCGGCTGGACACCGAAGAGCCCGCCACTGCGTAGCCTTGTTCCGCCAAGATTGACTAACCCGGACCGTCCGTATGTCTGCTGCTCAGGACCTGTTCGCAGCTGGCCTGACAGCATCTGGATCTTGCACAGCCACTCGTTGATGGCTGCGATAAGAACGGCCGCCTCGTAGCGGACCGCCAGCTTGTCGTATCTCGTGGCCACGGCGCGGTGCCTCTTGAG
>NZ_JBSFRK010000037.1:0-87607 GCF_053589195.1 Streptomyces sp. NPDC003379
CAAACACCCCGGTCGGTCTTTTATATCCCGCCGTAGGGTTTGGATATCCAGCCCGTCCGGCGTCTCGTGTTTCCGCAGGTCCTACAGACGCTGAATGATCGTGCCCGTCGCCACCGCACCCCCCGCACACATCGTCACCAGCGCGAACTCCTTGTCCCGCCGCTCCAGCTCATGCAGGGCCGTGGCGATGAGCCGCGCCCCCGTCGCCCCTACCGGATGGCCGAGGGCGATCGCGCCGCCGTTCACGTTCACCTTCTCCAGGTCCTGCCCGAAGACCTGCGCCCAGCTCAGCACCACGGACGCGAACGCCTCGTTGATCTCGACGATGTCGATGTCCTTGAGGGACATCCCCGCCTTGCCGAGCACGGCCCGCGTCGCGTCGATCGGCCCGTCCAGGTGGAAGTGCGGATCGGCGCCGACCAGGGCCTGAGCGACGATCCGGGCCCGGGGCCTCAGCTTCAGGGCCCGTGCCATCCGCTTCGACGCCCACATGATGGCCGCTGCGCCGTCGGAGATCTGCGAGGAGTTCCCGGCGGTGTGCACGGCGGTCGGCATGACCGGCTTGAGCCCGCCGAGCCCCTCCATCGTCGTGTCGCGCAGCCCCTCGTCCCGGTCGACGAGCCGCCACATGCCCTGCCCGGCGGCCTGCTCCTCCTCCGTGGTGGGCACCTGGACGGCGAACGTCTCCCGCTTGAAGCGCTCCTCGGACCACGCCGCGGCCGCCCGCTCCTGCGAGATGAGGCCGAGCGAGTCCACATTCTCGCGGGTGAGGCCGCGCTTGCGGGCGATGCGCTCGGCGGCCTCGAACTGATTGGGCAGGTCGACGTTCCACTCGTCGGGAAAGGGCTTCCCGGGTCCGTGCTTGGAGCCGGAGCCGAGCGGCACCCGCGACATCGCCTCCACGCCGCAGCTGATCCCGACGTCGATGACCCCGGCCGCCACCATGTTCGCGACCATGTGGCTGGCCTGCTGCGACGAGCCGCACTGGCAGTCCACCGTCGTCGCCGCCGTCTCGTACGGAAGCCCCATGGTGAGCCAGGCCGTGCGCGCGGGGTTCATGGACTGCTCCCCGGCGTGGGTCACCGTGCCGCCGACGATCTGTTCGACGCAGTCGGCGTGGATGCCGGTGCGTCCGAGGAGTTCGCGGTAGGTCTCCCCGAGCAGATAGGCGGGGTGGAGGTTGGCGAGCGCGCCCGCGCGCTTGCCGATGGGGGTGCGTACGGCTTCGACGATGACAGGTTCCGCGGCCATGGGGCTGGTCCTCTCCGTCCACGTCCCGCGAGCCGTCCCGGCGCCTCGCGAGAGGAACTAGTACGCGTTCTAGTTCTGTTCAGCAGTCTGCTGAGCCGGACCCCGGCGCCGCAAGGGTCTTGCACGCACCTCGCGCCGGACCCGCACGGAACCGGCCGCGCCATGGGCCTTGCCACTTGTAGAACCCGTTATTACCTTGCGAGCCAAGCGTCATGTCCTGATGGCTCGTCAGAACCCAGCCCACGCCAGGAGTTGCCGATGCCCTGTCCAGCGCTTCCCGACGGGTTCGACTTCACCGACCCCGACCTGCTTCAAGACCGCGTACCCCTCCCGGAGTTCGCACAGCTGCGGCAGACGGAACCGGTGCGCTGGATCGTCCAGCCGCCCCGCGTCTCCGGATTCGACGACGCGGGCTACTGGGCCGTCACCCGGCACGAGGACGTCAAGTACGTCTCCACGCACCCGGAGTTGTTCTCCTCGAACACCAACACGGCGATCATCCGCTTCAATGAGACGATCAGCCGGGACCAGATAGACGTCCAGAAGCTGATCATGATCAACATGGACCCGCCTGAGCACACCCGGGTCCGGCAGATCGTGCAGCGCGGCTTCACGCCCCGTGCGATTCGCTCGCTGGAGGACGCCCTGCGCCGGCGCGCCGCCTCCATCGTGGCGACGGCCCTGGAGAACGCGGGCCCCGACGGCGCCTTCGACTTCGTGACGAACGTGGCCGTCGAACTGCCGCTCCAGGCCATCGCCGAGCTGATCGGCGTACCCCAGGAGGACCGTTCCAAGATCTTCGACTGGTCCAACAAGATGGCGGGATACGACGATCCGGAGTACGCCATCACCGAGGAGATCGGCGCCGAGGCGGCGCTGGAGATCGTCAGCTACGCGATGAACCTCGCCGCGGCCCGCAAGGAGTGCCCGGCCAAGGACATCGTCAGCCAGCTGGTGGCGGCGGAGGACGAGGGGAACCTCTCCGGCGACGAGTTCGGCTTCTTCGTGATCCTGCTCGCCGTGGCCGGCAACGAAACCACCCGCAACGCCATCACCCACGGCATGCACGCCTTCCTCACCCACCCCGACCAGTGGGAGCTCTACAAGCGCGAACGCCCCGCGACCACGGCGGAGGAGATCGTGCGCTGGGCGACCCCGGTCGTCTCCTTCCAGCGCACCGCGACGCAGGACACCGAGCTGGGCGGCGCCGAGATCAAGCGGGGCGACCGCGTCGGCATCTTCTACTCCTCCGCCAACCACGACCCCGATGTCTTCGAACACCCCGACGCGTTCGACATCACCCGCGACCCCAACCCGCATCTGGGTTTCGGCGGCGGAGGCCCGCACTTCTGCCTCGGCAAGTCCCTCGCGGTCCTGGAGATCAACCTCATCTTCCACGCGATCGCCGACGCCATGCCCGGCCTGCGGCTGGTTTCCGACCCCCGCCGACTCCGCTCCGCCTGGCTCAACGGCGTCAAGGAGCTGCGGGTCAGCACCGGCTGACCCGCCTCTCGGGAGTCAGCCCGTTCAGCACATCGGGTCAACTCGCTTTACGGAACCAACGTTTCCGTTGCGTGCCGCGTCTTGAGAGGTGAACCTTGCCTTTCCAAGACTTCGAACGGAAACGGTGGCCGTGGTCTCTGCCGAGTTCTCGATCGCCCCGCCCGGCAGCACGCCCACCGAGCGGAAGTCCTCCTTCCGGACCTTCTGCCGACGGCACCGCGTCCCCCTGCTCGCCACCGTCCCCACCCTTCCCCTGTACGCGGTGTGGGCGGCGTTCCTCGCGACGGGCGGCGGCGACCTCGCCGCGCAGGAGGCCTGGGCGCGGTTCGCCTCCGAGCACGGCGCGACCGCGTACAACCTCTTCTGGTACGGCGGCATGCACACCGCCAACTACAGCCTGATCTCGCCCTATCTGATGGCTGCCGTCGGTGTGAAGACCGTGACGGTGCTCTCCGGGATCGCGGGCGCCTGGCTGGTCGCCGCGCTCATCGAGCGCACCGGCGTCCGCAGGCCCCTGTGGCCCGCGGTGCTCGCCTCGCTCGGTGTGTGGTGCAACGTCGCCTCGGGGCGCACGACGTTCGCGCTCGGCCTCGCCTTCGCCTTCGCGGCCTGTCTGGCGCTCGTGCGGGGGCGGCGTGCGGTCGTCGCCGTGGTGTGCGCGGCGCTGGCCACCATGGCGTCGCCGGTGGCGGGCCTCTTCCTGGTCGTCGCGGGCGCGGCCTACTTCTTCGTACGCGACTGGGGGCGCGCCGCGGCGCTCATCGTGCCGCCCTTCCTGGTCGTGGCGACCACGACGGTGCTCTTCCCGTTCAGCGGTGAGCAGCCGATGCCGTTCGACCGGATCCTCCCGCCGGTGATCTGCAGCCTCGCGCTGATCCTCGCGGGCCCCCGCGAGTGGCGGGTGCCGCGCTGGGGGGCGGCCGTGTACGCGGCCGGGACGGTGCTGACGTATCTCATCCCCTCCCCGATCGGCACCAACGTCGAGCGCCTCGCGGAGCTGGTCGGCCCCGCCGCGCTGCTCGCGGCGCTGCTCGCCCCGGGGCGCGACCGGGCGCGGCGCATCGCGCTGACGGTGGCGCTGGTGCTCTCCTCGGCCTGGGTGCTCCAGAAGACCGTCGAAGACCTCACGGTGTCCACGAAGGTGCCCGGCTGGGCGGCCGACACCCAGGGCGTGGTGCGGGAGCTGGAGCGGCTGCGGGCCGACCGGACGCGCGTCGAGGTGGTCCCGGCCCGCAACCACCGCGAGGCGACCGCCCTCGCGCCCTATGTGAACATGGCGCGCGGCTGGAACCGCCAGCTCGACATCGAACGCGGCCGCCTCTTCTACGACGGGACGTTCTCGGCGGCCACCTACCGCGCGTGGCTCGACAGGTGGGCCGTGGGGTATGTCGTGCTGCCCTCGGGCAGACCGGACGGGCCCGCCGAGGACGAGGCGGAGCTGGTGGCGAGCGGCCCCGAGTGGCTGGAGCCGGTGTGGAGGGACGCGCACTGGCGGATCTTCCGGGTGAGGAATCCGGTGCCGCTGGTGTCGGAGCCCGCCTCCGTCGTCCGCACCACGGGCTCCGACGTGGTCGTACACGTCCCGGAGCGCGGCTCGGTGACGGTCCGCCTCGTGTACTCGCCGTGGCTGCGGGCCGAGGGGGCCTGCCTGAAGCGGCAGGGCGAGTTCACGCGTCTCTCGGTGCCCGCGCCGGGCACCTACCGGATCAGCTCGGGGTACGGCCCTTCGCCGAGTCCTTCGACATGTCGATGACGGGCGGCGCCCCGGCGCCCACGGCGGCCTTCAGGGGCTCTCGCACCCGGGGGCCCGACAGCAGGTAGGTGAGGCCGAAGCCCGCGCCGACGACGGCCGCGCCGCCCACCGCGTCGAGCACCCAGTGGTTGCCGGTGCCCACGATCGCGCAGAGCGTACAGAAGGGGTGCAGCAGGCCGAGCGCCTTCATCCACCACTTCGGCGCGAGGACCACGATGACCAGGCCGCACCACAGGGACCAGCCGAAGTGCAGCGAGGGCATCGCCGCGTACTGGTTGGTGAGGT
The DNA here is from genome assembly GCF_053589195.1 of Streptomyces sp. NPDC003379. Classification (NCBI taxonomy): domain Bacteria; kingdom Bacillati; phylum Actinomycetota; class Actinomycetes; order Kitasatosporales; family Streptomycetaceae; genus Streptomyces; species Streptomyces sp. NPDC003379. The sequence continues at coordinate 4,793 of NZ_JBSFRK010000037.1, forward strand.
CGGTCAGCGTGCCGTAGTTCGGCTTGGTGAAGTCCTGCACGCCGTGCACGGTGTCGATGAAGCCGAGGTCCGGCATCAGGCGCGGCGGGGCGAGCGGGTAGGCCCAGAAGCCGATGAGCGCGAGGACCGTCGCGAAGCCGAGCGCGGAGCGCGCCCAGCGGTACTCGGCGGGGCGGCGCGCGTAGAGGACGGCGAGGACGGTCAGCGGCACCACGAAGTGGAACGACGTGTAGTAGAAGTTGAAGAAGTCCTCCAGCCGGCCGGTTCGCACCGTGAGGTGGTTGAACCAGTGCTCGACGTCGAGGTACAGGAACCGCTCGATCGCGTGGACCTGCTCGCCGTGGTGCTCGGCGGTGGCCCGGGCCCCGGAGATGGTGCCGCCGGTCGCGGCGAGCCTGACCTGCTGGTACGCGGAGTAGCCGACGCGGATCAGGAGCAGTTCGAGCAGCAGGTTGGGGCGGGTCAGGACGCGCCGCCAGAACGGGATCAGCGGCACCCGGCTCCAACGGGCGGCGACGGGCGCGGCGTAGTTCGTGGGGATCGGCCTGCGGTACTGCGGGTGCGTGCGCAGGAGGAACGGTACGACGGTGGCGGCGGCGAGCGCCGCGATCAGCACGACGTTGTCGCGGACCGGCTCGGTGACCGGCATGTTCGGCAGCATCATCTTGGCGGGCAGCGTCGACACGAGAACGACGGCGATGGGCCACATGTACCGGTCGGACTGGCGCTTGCCGACCCGGCCGGCCACCGCGAAGAGCACCCACAGGAGCTGGTGCTGCCAGGTCGTCGGCGATACCGCGACCACGACGCAGCCGGTGATCGCGACGGCCAGGAGCAGCTGCCCGTCCTTGGCGTAGCGCACGGCGCGGCGCAGGCCGAGGAAGGCGACGGCCATGCTCAGGGCGAGGAAGAGCCCCGTCTCCAGGGAGCCTTCGAGGCCGAGGCGGAGCAGCATGCCGTGCAGCGACTGGTTGGCGTCGGCGTCCGGGCTGGCGCCGAGGCCCGCTCCGGCGAGGTGATGTATCCAGTACGTCCACGAGTCGTGCGGCATCGCGGCCCAGGCGAGCGCCGTGCAGGCGGCGAAGGTGACGCCGGTGGACGCGGCGGCCCTCTTGCGGCCGGTGAACCAGAGCAGCCCGGCGAAGAGCAGCATGGGCGGCTGGAGCGCCGCGCCGACGCCGATGAGGACGCCGCTGGCCCGCTCGCCGCGGACGGCGAAGAGGCCGAGCAGTACGAGGAGGACCGGGAGGATGCTGGTCTGGCCGAGATACAGGGTGTTGCGCACCGGCAGCGACAGGATGAGCAGGCTGATCGCCACGGGGGCGGCGAGGAGCGAGGTGCGCCGGGAGACCGGCTGCGGCAGGGCGCGGGCGGCGACGAGGCCGAGGACGACGACGAGGCCGAGTGTGCCGAAGGTCCAGGCCCAGCCGAGCGCCTGTTCCCCCGAGCGGGCGAGGGGTTTGAGGACGAGACCGGCGAAGGGGGTGCCGGTGAACCTGTCCGCGTCGTAGAGGGAGCCGTTGACGTGCAGGACGCCGCTGGGCCCGACCCAGGTCTCCAGGTCGATGAGGCGCTCGCCCTCGGGGGTGCGCAGGACGGCGGCCACCTGCCGGATGGCCAGGACGGCGGCGATCAGCCAGAGAGCGACCCGGATCGCGCCGATCCGCGCCTCGGATCCACCGGCCTGTCCCGCCTGTCCCGCCCCCAAGGCTTCGCCCGGTCGCCTGCGCTCAACATTCACCACGCCCCGTCGGCCCTCCCGCCCTATTCGTCACGTCTGCGGCCCTCTCTGTGAAGGGCCCGAGTGCGGCCCGGTCGTGGTGGGCCCGGTGCGGCCCGGAGAGTCCGCGTCCCTGCTGTAGGACGCACGCAACCGCCATGTCACCTGGCGGCCATATCGTTTTCTATCGGCTTTTCGCCGACGCGCCCAACCGCCGGACCGCCGACGGGGGCGGTTCCTGGCCGGGGCAGCGAAATAGATCACAAGTACACCTTGTCCCCCGTACCGGAAGAAACACTGTTTGACCTGGCTGGCGGCCATTTTCGCGCCTTCTGTGGCCATTTATGTACCGAACGTAACGGTGGTTCATGCACCTATGGTCGATTTCGGGCCGCCCCGGTTTCCGTGGGCGGCCCCGCCCTTGTCGTCCACCGAAAGCAGGCGAGCGAACCCTTGGCGAGCGCCACACCCGTCGCACTCCGGAAGCCCCCGTCCGCTCCGGGGCCCGCCCCCCGGCCCTCGGACACCACAGCCCCGGACGCCACCGCAGGCGTCACCGTCACCGACCCCGCGATGGTCAAGCGCGCGGTGAAGGCGGCCGCCCTCGGCAACGCGATGGAGTGGTTCGACTTCGGCGTCTACAGCTACATCGCCGTGACGCTGGGCAAGGTCTTCTTCCCCTCGGGCAACCCCACCGCCCAGCTGCTCTCCACGTTCGGCGCCTTCGCCGCGGCCTTCCTGATCCGGCCGCTCGGCGGCATGGTCTTCGGCCCGCTCGGCGACCGCGTGGGCCGCCAGAAGGTCCTCGCCGTCACGATGATCATGATGGCGGCGGGCACGTTCGCGATCGGCCTGATCCCGTCCTACGCGTCGATCGGCGTGGGCGCCCCGATCCTGCTGCTCCTCGCCCGCCTGGTGCAGGGCTTCTCGACGGGCGGCGAGTACGCGGGGGCCTCCACGTTCATCGCGGAGTACGCCCCCGACAAGAAGCGGGGCTTCCTCGGCAGCTGGCTGGAGTTCGGCACGCTGGCGGGCTATATCGGCGGCGCGGGCCTGGTCACCCTCATGACGGCTCTGATGTCATCCGATGACCTGCTCTCCTGGGGCTGGCGCATCCCCTTCCTGATCGCGGGCCCGATGGGCCTGATCGGCCTTTATCTGCGGATGCGGCTGGAGGAGACCCCGGCGTTCGCCGCCGAGCTGGAGAAGGCCCACAAGGACGAGCAGACCCGCGCGAAGGTACGGCTGCGCGACATGGTCACCGGGCAGTGGAAGGCGCTCCTCCTCTGCATGGGCCTGGTCCTGGTCTTCAACGTCACGGACTACATGCTGCTGTCGTACATGCCGAGCTATCTGACCAGTGAACTGAAGTACGACGAGACGCACGGCCTCCTCGTCATCCTGGCCGTCATGGCGCTGATGATGTGCGCCCAGCCGTTCGTCGGCGCGCTCACGGACCGGGTGGGCCGCCGCCCGGTGATCGCCACGGGCTGCGTCGGCTTCCTCCTCCTCTCCGTTCCCGCTCTGCTCCTGATCCGCGAGGGCTCCCTCTGGGCGATCGGCCTGGGCCTGGCCGCCCTCGGCCTGCTCCTGGTCTGCTTCACGGCCTCCATGCCCTCGGCCCTCCCCGCCCTCTTCCCCACCAAGGTCCGCTACGGATCGCTCTCCATCGGCTTCAACATCTCCGTCTCGGTCTTCGGCGGCACGACACCGCTGGTGGTGACGGCGCTGATCGGCGCGACGGGCGACAGGATGATGCCCGCGTACTACATGATGGCGGCGGCGGTGGTGGGCGGCATCGCCGTCTGGTACATGACGGAATCGGCGGGCAAGCCGCTGCCGGGGTCGCCGCCGGCGGTCGAACGCTGACTCGCCGAAGGCGGCCGCACCGTAAATCGCCGGCTGCGCCGAGCTCGTCCTCAATCGCCGGACGGGCTCAATAGGGCCGCGCAAATCCGGCCCCTCCGGATAGATCCAGCCCCTCCGGCGCTGGAGGAGCGGGGACTGAGGCGGAGCCACGGGAGTGGAGCCGCGCGACTTAGCCCCTCCGGAGATTGAGGGGCGGGGCCCGGGGCGGAGCCCCCGGGAATGAAACCGCGCGACTTCACCCCCTCCGGAGCTGGAGGAGCGGCGGGTCCGGGGCGGGGCCCCGGGAACGGAGCCGCGCGACTTCAGCCCCTCCGACGCTGGAGGAGCGGCGGGTCCGGAGCGGAGCCCCAGGAACGGAGCCGCGCATCTTTAGCTCCTCCGGCGCTGGAGAGCGGGGTTCGGGGCGGAGCCCCCGCGAACGGAGCCGCGCGACTTAGCCCCTCCGGCGCTTGAGGAACGAGGCCCGGGGCGGAGCTTCAGGAACGGAGCCGCGCCGGGGGTCAGGGGTGTGAGGGGCGGGGCCGCCAGAGGCCTACGGCCCGCCCGGCGCCCCCGCCTGCCAAGCCGCAAACAACGGCACCTCCCCAGCCCCATCCAGCACCACAACCCCAAAAGGCCGCTCAAAGGCGACCCGCTCGACCCGCCGTAGGCGCCCCGCGCCCGGCCGCATGGGCACAGCCGTAACCGCCGCCGCCTCCACCCCCTCCTCCGCAACCTTCACGACCGCCTCCTGAACGACCTGCGATATCGCGAGCCGCTCCGGCGACATCCCGGAGAAGTCCGCCGCGTCGCTCACAGCCCGCCGCACCCCGAGCGCGGCCAACTGCCCGGTCGCGTCGGTCCGCGTGCGCAGCGAGAGGCGGGGCAGAGCCACGAGGACCTGCTCGGCGTCGAGCGACGAGCGCCGCTCGCGCGGCGCCCAGCCGAGCGGCAGCACGGCGGCGGGCCCCGCCCCCGGCTCCCCGAGGACGAAGCGGACCCGCACAGGAGGCCGCCCGCCCCGCGCGACACACCGCATCTCGACGACCCGCGCACCCCCGCTCCCCGCGCCCCCGCTCCCTGGAGCCCCACCGCCGTCAACCACCCACGCATCCCCGAGCGCGACCGACCGATGCATCGTCGGCACCCGATGGACAACGCCCGCCACGTCGGTGAAGGCGGCGTCCCGCGTACCGGCCCCCTCGAAGGGGACCTCCCAACAACCCTTCAGCGCAAGGACGTTGACGACGAGAAGCAGCGTGCCCGGCGTGACGGACACCGGAAGCCGTTCGATCATGCCGCCCGTGGCCTCCCGCACCCACGCGTCGGCACCCTCGGCGCCGTGGACGTCCATGGCCCCGAAGCCGATGCCCGGCAGCGCCTCCCGGTACTCCCGGTAGACGGGGACACGGCTCCACACGCGCGTGGCGACGCCCACCGCGTCCGTGCCCGCGAGGACCCCCGCCCCGTCCGTCACCGCACGCGCCGCGTCCGCCCCCGCGACCCCGAGCAAGCCCCTCAACTCGTCGGCGGTCTCCGCCCCGGCCCCCGCCGCGACGGCGGCCAGAGCGAGCCACATGCCCGCGGGCGAGCAGACGAAGTCGCCCGCACCGTCAGCGCCCTCGCCCATCCGCGCCATCTCCGGAAGCCACCGCTCGGCGAATCCCTGAACCACCGCACCGGTCAGCTCCCGCCCCGCCTCCACCCGCTCCACCCCGTAAGCCACACCCATCTCCCATCTCCCATCGACCATCGCCCATCCCGATCCCCGTCACACGCCCGTTCACTGAAGCCGCCAATCTCCAACCCCAAGTATGCGAGCGCCCACTGACAACCGGCCCCCCATCCGACTAGTCTCCTTAGCGAAACTAACTAGACAGTCGAAGGGAACGTACATCCGCATGAACCCGCAGCAGTGGAACTCCGTCGACGACTACTTCACCGACCTCCTCGCCCCGGCCGACGAGCCCCTGGCCGCCGCCCTCCGCGACAGCGAGGCGGCCGGCCTGCCGCCGATCAGCGTGACCCCGAACCAGGGCAAGCTCCTCCAGCTCCTCGCCCGGACGCAGGGCGCCCGCCGCATCCTGGAGATCGGCACGCTCGGCGGCTACAGCACGATCTGGCTGGCCCGCACCCTGCCCGCCGACGGCCATCTCGTCACCCTGGAGTACAAGCCCGAGCACGCCGACGTGGCCCGCGGCAACCTCGCCCGCGCCGGGCTCGACAAGCTCACCGAGATCCGCGTCGGCCCCGCCCTGGAGTCGCTCGCCGCGCTCGGCGCGGAACACACCGAGAACCCCGCGCCCTTCGACTTCGTCTTCATCGACGCCGACAAGGCCAACAACCCGCATTACGTGGAGTGGTCGCTCAAGCTGACCCGTCCCGGCAGCCTCATCGTCCTCGACAACGTCGTACGCGGCGGCGCCGTCGCCGACCCCGCCGACCCGGACCCGAGCGTGCGCGGCACCCGCGCCGCGCTGGACATCATGGCGCGGCACCCCAAGCTCAGCGCGACGGCGGTGCAGACGGTGGGCACCAAGGGGTACGACGGCTTCGCGCTGGCCCGCGTACTGGACTGACGACGACGCGGCGGCACACACCCTGCGCCTACGAAGCGCGCACCGCCCCTCAACCCTCGTGATAGAAGCCGACGTTCACACTCCGCGGCCCCGACCTGTCCTGGATGACCACCTCGCCCGAGCCGCCCCTGGAGAGCGGCGCCATCCCTCCGTACGCGAGGGGCCGCGCCGCCCCCTCGGACACCACCCGCACCTCGGAGGCGGGGTCGGGGTTCGAGCCGTGCAGCCAGGTCACGGACCAGGCCCCGTCGGGCCCGCAGCGGAACTCCAGGTGCGTACGGGACACGAACAGCCAGTCGCCCGGCGTCACCAGACGGCACACGCTCGCGTCGCGCCCCACGCGCAGCACCGCACCCGGTTCGCTCGGCGCGTCGGCCATGAGCATGCCCGCGGTCGCGCCCGCATCCGCCCCGGACACCGAGGCCATCGTCAGCTCCAGCACGTACGTACGCTCCTTCAACTCGGGGCGGCGCGAGCGTGGTTGACCGTCGCGCGCTGCCGCATCTTAGGTCGCGCCCCCGGGCGGACGCACGACCCTCCTGCGACAATGCACACATGACTGAGCGCAAGCCACCTGGAGTCAACTTCGAGTCCTGGATCGACAAGCAGATCCGTGAGGCGGAGGAACGCGGCGATTTCGCCTCTCTGCCGGGGAAGGGCAAACCGCTGCCGGAGGGCCCCGATCCCACGTACGATGAGATGTGGTGGGTCAAGCAGAAGATGGCCCGCGAGGGCCTCTCCTACCTCTCCCCCACGCTCGCCCTGCGCAAGGAGGCCGAGGACACGCTGGCCGCCGCCGCGGACGCCCCGTCCGAACGCATGGCGCGCAAGCTCATGACGGACCTCAACGAGAAGATCCGCGCCGCCCTGCGCACCCCGCCGCCGGGACCACCGCTCGGCCTCACCCCGTACGACGTCGACGAAGTGGCGCGCGACTGGCGGGAGCGCCACCCCGCCTGAGCCCACGCCCGGCCCGGTCCGCGCCGTTTGACGGCCCGCTTCCTGGCAACTCGCCCCGGGGACAGGTGCGAGGCCCGCACGCCGTGCCTCGCACCGCACCGCAAGGCCCACCCCCGGGAAGGCACCCATCCATGTCCACAGTCATGATCATCGTTCTGATCGTGGTCGTCGTCGCCCTCGCCGCCGCCGCGTTCGTGCTGTACCGCAGGCGCCGGAACGCGGGCGGCGGCCACAGCCTCAAGCGCCGCTTCGGGCCCGAGTACGACCGTGCGGTCGCCCGGCACGACGGCGACACCAGGGCGGCCGAACGCGACCTCGGCGAGCGCGTGAAGCGGCACGGCACCCTGCGGACGCGGCCGCTGGAGTCCGCCGCGCGTGAGCAGTACTCCGCCCGCTGGAACCTCGCCCAGGAGCGGTTCGTCGACTCCCCGCGCGAGGCCGTGGCCGAGGCGGACCGGCTCATCGCCGAACTGGCCGGGGCGCGCGGCTTCCCCGACGCCGGCCACTACGAGGACCAGCTCGACGCGCTCTCCGTGCACCACGCGACCCACGTCCACGGCTACCGCAGGGTGCACCGCGCGGCGCTCGACACGACGGGCGCCGAGCAGAGCCGCACCGGCACCGAGGAGATGCGCGCGGCCATGATCGAGGCGCGGGCGCTCTTCGACGACCTGATCGCGGACCACCCCGACCACTCCGCCACGGCACGCTCGGGCAAGCACACGTCCGGCAAGCGTTCGACCGGCATCACCCGAAGGGGAGTTCAGCATGGCTGACACGACGCTGTTCCCGCCCGCCGACCGCGACAAGCTGACCCTGCGCCTCCAGAACGCCGTCAACGGCTTCGTCGACGGTCCGCGCGGCGCGGTCGAGGAGGTCGACCACGTCCTGGAGGACGCCATCGCCCGCCTCACCGACACCCTGGCCGAACGCCGCCGCGTCCTGCGCTCGTCCTGGCAGACCACCCCGGCCCGGAGCGCACCGGACGGCGGCGCGCCTCCGGCCGCCGGGGTGGCGCCGGGCGGCACCCTGGCCACCGAGGGCGCCCCGGCCGAGTCCTCGGCCACCGACACCGAACAGCTCCGCCTGGCCCTGCGCGACTACCGCGAGACGGCCGAGCGCCTGCTGCGACTCTGAGATCCGAACGGCATGCGTGCGTACGTGCGTACGTGCGCGTCCGCCCGTCCGTCCGTACGGCAGGATGGCCGCATGAGCATCGTGAAGATCAACGCCCTCACCGTCCCCGAGGAACAGCGCGAGATCCTGGAGAAGCGCTTCGCGTCCCGCGCGGGCGCGGTGGAGAACTCCGACGGCTTCGAGTGGTTCGAGCTGCTCCGCCCCATCGAGGGCACGGACCAGTACCTCGTCTACACCCGCTGGCGCGACGAGGCCTCCTTCCAGGCGTGGATGGAGGGCCCCATGAAGGCCGCGCACCAGGGCGGCGGCGCGGGCGGCGGTGAGCGGCCCAAGCCTGCCGCGTCGGGCTCCACGGTCTGGTCCTTCGAGGTGATCCAGCAGGCCGCCCCCAAGAACTGAGCAAGAACCGTGACCGGCGGCTGACCGGTCCGCTCCGGACGGCGCCCCGCGAGTCAATTCGCTTGCGGGGCGCCGTCCTTGTGCCCGGACAATGGCGCCATGACCTCCCGCGCTCCCGCCCGCACCGCCTCCTGGACCGTCGCTCCCGAGGCGTACGACTCGCCCGTGGCCGCCGCGCTGTGGCGCGCGTACTACACCGAGGTCAGCGACCGCTGGTATCTGCTCCGCGACGGCCGTCCCACCGACCCCGAGGAGCTGGAGCGCGAGGTCGCCGCGGAGTCCGGGGCCGATCTCGCGCCGCCGGACGGGGTGCTGCTCGTGGCACGGTACGGGGACGAGCCCGTCGGGACGGCGGGAGTGCGGCTGCTCGACCCCGTGACCGCCGAGCTCAAGCGTGTCTTCGTACGCGAGGACACGCGCGGCAGGGGCGGCGGGCCCGTCCTGCTGGCCGCCGCCGAGGACACGGCCCGTGCGCTCGGCGCGGAGCGGATCATTCTGGACACCCGGACCGACCTGGTGGAGGCCCGCGCGCTGTATGCGCGGCACGGGTACGAGGAGATCGAGCCGTACGGAGAACGCGTGTACGCCGAGCATTGGTACGGCAAGAGACTGACGCACGTACGGACTCACGGGCCGGCGGCGGGCCTCACGCCGCCTTGACCACCGTCGCCCCGCCCCTGTGCGGCCGCTCCGACTCCGATCCGCACAGCTCCCCGCTCAGCTGTTCGACCAGCTGGACGAGGTCGGTCGGGCGTTCCGGTCCCCACCAGTCGCCGAGCAGTTCGGCCAGGGACTCCTCGCGGGCCTTGGCCAGCTTCTTCGCGACCTCACGGCCGCGGTCGGTCAGGAACATCTCCAGGCCGCGGCGTTCGGCGAGGCGCCGCTCCTCCACCTGGCGGGCGGCCGCCGTGATGACGCTCAGCGGCACGGTGGTGCGTTCGGCGAGCACGCCCGGTTCGACGGAGCCGTGCCGGGCGACGCGCAGGAGCAGCCAGCTGGCCGCCGGCAGCAGGTCGTACCCGGCCCGCGCGGTGATGTTCTCGTAGATCTCGCGTCGGCCCTCCCGCGTCCCGAGGACGGAGAGCGCCCGCGCCACCTCGTCGTACGAGGAGCGTTCGACGGGGTTGCTGGCCAGGGTCTGCGTCGTGTCGGGTGCCGTGACGGAGCCGCGCAGCTTGTCCTCGCGCAGGAACCAGGCGAGGACGAAGGCGACCACCGCGACCGGCGCCGCGTACAGGAAGACGTCCGTGATCGACGAGGCGTACGCGTGCAGGGCGCTGGGCCGCAGACCGGCGGGGAGCTGTGCGATGCCGCGCGGGTCGGCCTCCAGGGTGCTGACGCCGACGCCGGGCGGCAGCTGCTGCCCGGCGAGGGCGTCGGTCAGCTTGTCGCCGAGGCGGTTGGTGAAGATCGTGCCGAAGATCGCGACGCCGAAGGACGCGCCGATCGAGCGGAAGAAGGTCGCGCCTGATGTGGCGACGCCCAGATCCTCGTAGCTGACCGCGTTCTGCACGATGAGCACGAGCACCTGCATGACCAGGCCGAGGCCCAGGCCGAAGACGAAGAAGTACACGCTCATCTCGGCCGTGGAGCTGTTCTCGTCGAGCTGGTGGAGGAGGATCAGGCCGAGCGCGGTGACGGCCGTGCCCGCGACGGGGAAGACCTTCCAGCGGCCCGTGCGGCTGACGATCTGCCCGGAGCCGGTCGTCGACAGGAGCATGCCGACGACCATCGGCAGCATGTGCACGCCCGACATGGTCGGTGAGACGCCCTGCACGACCTGGAGGAACGTCGGCAGATACGTCATCGCCCCGAACATCGCGAAGCCCACGATGAAGCTGATGACCGCGGAGAGCGTGAAGGTGCGGATACGGAACAGCTTCAGCGGAAGCACCGGCTCCGCGGCCTTGCGCTCCACGGCCACGAAGGCCACGGCGAGGACCGCGCCGAGTACCGCGAGGCCGATGATCTGCGGCGATGCCCAGCTCCACGTGGTGCCGCCGAGCGAGGCGACGAGGACAAGGCAGGTGGCGACCGACGCGATGAGGAACGTACCCAGGTAGTCGATGGTGTGCTTGGTGTCGCGCACCGGGATGTGCAGCGTGGTGGCGATGACCAGCAGGGCGATCACGCCGATGGGCAGGTTGATGTAGAAGACCCAGCGCCAGCTGAGGTGCTCGGTGAAGAGGCCGCCGAGCAGCGGTCCGAGCACGCTGGTCGCGCCGAAGACCGCGCCGAACAGGCCCTGATACTTGCCGCGTTCGCGCGGTGAGACGAGGTCGCCGACGATCGCCATGGACAGCACCATGAGCCCGCCGCCACCGAGGCCCTGGAGCGCGCGGAAGCCGATGAGCTGCGGCATGTTCTGCGCCATGCCGCACAGCGCCGAGCCGACCAGGAAGATCAGGATCGCGGTGAGGAACAGCTTCTTTCGGCCGTACTGGTCACCGAGCTTGCCCCAGAGCGGCGTCGCGGCCGTCGCGGCCAGCATGTACGCGGTGACCACCCAGGACAGGTGGTCCATGCCGCCCAGCTCGCTGACGATCGTCGGCAGGGCGGTCGAGACGATGGTCTGGTCGAGGGCGGCGAGCAGCATGCCGAGAAGCAGCGCGCCGATGGAGACCAGTACGCCGCCGGGCGGATGCCCGTTCGCTCCCTGACCGTGCGCGGGGTCGGGGCCGTGCCCCGCGGGGCGGGCGCTGACGTCCTGGCTCATGGGCACCTCCTGGGAGTCCGGAATCCGCCTAGGGCTGAGGGTGCTCCTCCTCCATCGTGGTCCGTGTGACCGGTTATGGCCTGTTGAAGCCTCGGTCTGCATATTCGCTGGAGTTCTCGGGGCGGGCGGGGCACGGGAGGGCAGGGGTGCGGCGATGACCGGACAGGACGGGCAGCGGTGCCCTCGGTGCGGGGTGACGCGCCCGCTGGGCACCGCACCGGCGTGCGGCTGCGCCCGCCACGCGGCGGACGCGGCACACCGCACACGCTCGGAGGAGGCAGCGGCAGCGGAGGACTACGGCCCCCTACGGATACGTCCCTACGTGTCCCTGCCGGGCCCGGAGACGGACCCCGACACGGGCGACCCGGCTGGGGACGGACCTAGCGGCGGGCCGGTGCCGTCCGAGCCTTCCCGGAGGGGAGCGGGACCGCCGCCCGACCCCACGGACATACGCCGCTCAGACGAGGCCAGGACCGGGACCGGGACCGGGACGGTGTCTCTACCGGCAGGGAGGTCTGCCCGGGAGGCTGCGGCGTATGCGGGAGCGGCCCGGACGCGGCGGTACGTCCTGTTCGGTGGGGTCGGCGCCGGTGCCGTGGTGGTCGTTGCCGCTGCTGTCGTCTTCGCGACCGGGCTCTTCTCCTCGGCCGCCGATCAGCCGGTCCGGGACCGTGCGCTGCCGGACGCCCCGACGTCGGCCCTCGCGGATCCGACGAAGCCCGCCCCGCCCTCGGCGAAGCGGTCCGCGTCCCCCAGCAGCGCCCCGTCCGCCACGCCGCGCGCCGCGGTGCCGCCGCTCTCGCCCTCGCGGAAGCGCTCGGCGTCGCCACAGCCCCCGTCGTCATCGACGCCGCCGCCGACCGCGCGGGCGACGGGCTCGGTGGGTGCGACGACGCCGTCCGGCGGACCGGTCGCCCGCACGGCCACCCTCAGCGAGGGCGACAAGGGCCCCGGGGTCGCGGAGCTGCAGGGCCGTCTGGCCCAGCTGTATCTGTACGTGGGTGAACCGGACGGCACGTACACCCGGCAGGTCACCGCCGCGGTGACCCGCTACCAGTGGGCCCGCGGCCTGACCTCGGACCCCCCGGGCGAGTACGGCCGCCAGACGCGACGCAGCCTGGAGTCGGAGACGAGGGAGCCAAGAGTGGCAACAGGGCCAAGAGAGCCATAAGTCCCGTGGTGGGGGCGCCGCACCGGGTATACGGCTCTGCGTGAAAAGTCCCAGCACCGCGCCTCCCGCGTCCAACGCCCCGACGGCGCTCAAGAAGGCCCTGACCACCCCGCTCCTGTACTTCTTCATCCTCGGAGACGTCCTGGGCGCCGGCGTATACGTCCTCGTCGGCCAGGTAGCGGCCGACTCCGGCGGCGCCGTATGGGTGCCGCTCGTCGTCGCACTGTGCCTGGCGCTGCTGACGGCGGCCTCGTACGCCGAACTGGTGACGAAGTACCCGCGCGCGGGCGGCGCGTCCCACTACGCGACCCTCGCGTACGGACCCTTCGCGGGGTTCCTCGCCGGGTTCTGCATGCTCGCCGCCGGCATCGTCTCGGTGGCCGCGCTGGCCCGCGGGTTCGGCGGCGACTACCTGTCGGAGTTCATCACGCTCCCGGTGGCGCTCGTCGTCATCGTCTTCCTGGCCGCGCTGGCGCTGCTCAACGCGCGCGGCATCAGGGAGTCGACGCGGGCCAACGTCGTCGCCACCGTCATCGAGGTGAGCGGGCTCCTGATCGTGATCGGCCTCGGCCTCTGGATCCTGCTGCGCGGCGACGGCGACCTGGGAAGGCTCACGCAACTGGGTACGGAGAGCCACGGGCCCGCGGCGGCGGTGCTGAGCGGCGCGGTGCTCGCGTACTACTCGTTCGTCGGGTTCGAGACGTCCGTCAACGTCGCCGAGGAGACCCGCAACCCGCGGCGTTCGTATCCGAGGGCGCTCTTCGGCGCGCTGGTCACCGCCGGTGCCGTGTACGCGCTGGTGGGCGCCGCCGCCGCGGCTGCCGTGCCGACCAGGACGCTGACCGAGTCCAGCGGACCGCTGCTCGAAGTCGTCCGGGCGGCCGGGGGTGTGCCCACGGAGCTGTTCAGCGCCATCGCGCTGGTGGCCGTGGCCAACGGCGCGCTGCTGACCGGCATCATGTCGTCGCGCCTCGCGTTCGGCATGGCGCGGGACGGCCTGCTGCCGGGGTTCCTGACGAAGGTGCTGCCGGGCCGGCGGACGCCGTGGGCCTCGATCGCCGCGACGACGGGGCTTTCCCTCCTGCTGGCGCTGACCGGCGACGTGGCGACGCTCGCCTCGACGCTGGTGCTGCTGCTCCTGGTGGTCTTCTTCCTGGTCAACACCGCGACCCTCGTACTGCGCCGCGACCGCGACAGGGCCGTCCGCGACCACTTCCGGGCGCCGACGGTAGTGCCGTTCCTCGGGGCGGTGTCCTGCGTCGCCCTCGCGACCCAGATCGAGCGCGAGGTCTGGTTCAGGGGCCTGATCGTGCTCGCGGTCGGCGCGGTATGCGGCGCCTTCGCCGCGGCCCGCCTCCGACGCCGGCGCGGCTGAGCGGCGCCGGGCTGTGTTCGAGGGGGGCCAGCCAGGCTCTTCGCCGTCCCCGCACACAGCGTGAGCCGCACCAACCGATCTCCCCGGCCCCGCGAACCCACGCCTCTCAGCCGAACCTCAGGAACCCAGGAACCTCAGGAAGCTCAAGAACCCAAGGAAGCGCAAGAACCTCAGCCGAACGTCAGCCGAATCTCCCCGCCCCCCGCGTCCGCGACCCCCACCCGCGTCAGGTCGTCCACATGCACGGTCGGGCTCAGCGCAGCGGCCCGCGCGCCGACGCCCACCACGCGCATGCCGGCCGCCCGGCCCGCGAGGATGCCCGCCTCCGAGTCCTCGAAGACGACGCAGTCCGCCGGGTCGAACCCGAGCGCCGCCGCCCCCTTGAGGAACCCCTCGGGGTCCGGCTTGCTCGCGCCCACGCTCTCCGCGGTCACCCGCACATCCGGCAGCGCGAGGCCGGCCGCGGCCATGCGCCCGGTGGAGAGCGGTACGTCGGCGGAGGTCACGAGCGCGTGCGGCAGGCGGAGCCGAGCCAGCGAGGCCATGAACGCGGGCGCGCCCGGCACCGGCACGACGCCCTCCATGTCGGCGGTCTCCGCGGCGAGCATCTCGCGGTTCTCCGCGTGGTTCTCCTCCATGGGCCGCTCCGGCAGCAGCACCGCCATCGACGCGTACCCCTGCCGCCCGTGGACGACCCTGATGACCTCGTCGAAGTCGAGCCCGTGCCGGTCGGCCCAGCGCCGCCAGCAGCGCTCCACGACGGCGTCCGAGTTGACGAGGGTGCCGTCCATGTCGAGGAGGACGGCCCGGGCGGTCAGAACAGAGTCGGCGGTCGTGGCCGTCATCGACGTACTCCAGAGCGCAGAGGGAGATCGCGCGGGACGGACCCGCGGCGGGAAGATCAAGGCGGCCCCGCCCGCCGGTCAGGGAGTACGGGCGGAGCCACTTTGTTCCTGCACGGTACAAAACGAGGGCGCCAAAAGCCAACGCCGCAGGTCAGACCGGCCAAGGCCCGCGCAAAAAGGACCGGCGCCATGCGAAAGGGACCGGCGTTACGTAAAGGGACCGACGTCACGCAAAAAGACCGGCGTCACGTGCAAAGGCCGATGTCACGTAAAAAGGCCGACGTCACGTAAAAAGGCTGGCGTCACGTAAAAAGGACCGACGTCACGCGATCGCCTCGTAGAGGCTCCACACCCCGAGCCCCAGCATCAGCAGCGCCGCGATCTTCGTGATGAGCGCCAGCGGCACCCTCTTCATCAGCGCCTTTCCGCCGACGATGCCGAGCCCGGCGACCGCCCACAGCGCGAGCACGGCGCCGAGGCCGACGGAGAGCGGGTCGTCGTAGCGGGCGGCCATGTTCGCGGTCATGATCTGCGTCAGGTCACCGAACTCGGCGACCAGGATGAGCATGAAGCCCGCCCCCGAGACCTTCCAGAAGCTCTGGTCCTCGGGTTGCCTAACCTCTTCCTCGTCGCCGCCGCCCTTCAGGAGCAGCATCGCGGCGCCGCCGAGGAAGAGGACGCCCGTCAGTGCGTGGACCAGTTGCTGCGGCAGCAGGGTCAGGACGCTGCCCGCCGCGACGGCGAGCACCACATGGACGGTGAAGGCCGCCGCGACTCCGGCGAAGACGTAGGAGGCGCGGTAGCGCGTGCCGAGGACGAGCCCGGCCAGTGCCGTCTTGTCCGGCAGCTCGGCAAGGAAGACGACGCCGAAGACGAGCGCCATCACGCTGAAGCTGATCAAGGGTTCCTCAATCGGTCGGGGCCGCCCCACCGAGAGTCTCGCATCGCTCCGCATACGACACCTCGGCACGGCAGCGCACACGGACGCACACGAAGGTGCACGTCAGGACGTACGCGGGTGCGTACGCCTGCACTGCTTGCCGAAGGTCTCGCCGGCCGACCCACAAGGGCCTGCCTCCGGGCGCCGGCTCAGACGAGCTGAGCAGTATGTCGACGGTCCGGCGAAGAGCTACTCCCCTTCTGCGCCGTCCATCATACGGGATGCCCGACGGCCCCCGGCCGGGCCTTTTGGCCCGCTCCGGAGTGACGTAGGCCACGCAAACACAACTCCCGCGCTCCGGCGCGCATATGACGTGGCGCCAGAACTCTTGAAGTCCGCTCCTGATTGACGCGACCCTGTCACTGGATGCACATCCGCACGTAACCCCACCGGGGGACCATGACCGCCCCACCGGTCGACCCTCGGCCAACGACCCCAACAACCCCCCACAACAAGGGAGTTCACATGTCCGCTCTCTACGCGCGTCGACGCCCCGCACCCCGGAGCCCGGCACCCCGGAGCCAGACGACCCAGAGCCAGGCGGCACCGAGCCGTCGGCGCCGCCTGGCCGCCCTCGGCGGCACCGCCCTGCTGGCCTGCGCGGCCACCCTGCTCACCGGCACCCCGGCCCAGGCCGCTCCCCCGACCCCGGTCGGCGTCGAAATCGCCCGCGTCTACCTCGGCGAACTCACCGTCAAGGCGGAAGGTTCCTCCGACGGCTACAGCCGGGACAAGTTCCCGCACTGGAGCACCCAGTCCGGCACCTGCAACACCCGGGAGGTCGTCCTCAAGCGCGACGGCACCGACGTACAGCAGAACGCCAGCTGCGCCGCCGTCTCCGGAACGTGGAAGTCCCCCTATGACGGCGGGACTTGGACCGCCGCGTCCGACGTGGACATCGACCACGTCGTGCCGCTCTCCGAGGCCTGGAAGTCCGGCGCCAACGGCTGGACCACCGCGCAGCGCCAGGGCTTCGCCAACGACCTGTTCAGGCCCCAGTTGGTCGCCGTCACCGACAACGTCAACCAGGCCAAGGGCGACAAGGACCCGGCGGAGTGGATGCCGCCGACCGCCTCGTACCACTGCTTCTACGTCCGGATGTGGGTGGACGTGAAGCACCACTACAAGCTCACGGTGAACTCCGAGGAGAAGAGCGCCCTCGCCTCTGTCCTCAACCGCTGCTGAGGACAGGGAAGGCACCGGGAAAGCACAGAGAAGGCACAGGGAGGTCGGACAGGCCGGACAGGCCGGCCTCGCCGGAACCACTCCGCCCGCCTCCGTCGTTCCGTACCGTACGGGGCGACGGAGGAGGGTGATCACCTGTGGCACGGCTGCGCCTTGGTCCACTGCTGAGGTACGTCGACGGCGCCACGGCGACCGTCTGGGTCGAGACCGACCGGCCCTGCACGGCCGAGGTGCGGTGCGCGGACGGCGCGCGCGGCTCGGCGCGCACCTTCCAGGTCGCCGGGCACCACTACGCCCTGATCCCGGTCAGGGGGCTGACCCCGGGCACGGAGACGGCGTACGAGGTGCGGCTCGGCGGCGCGACGGGCGCCGAGGGTGCCGAGGGCCGGAGGACGGGTGCCGAGGGCCGGAAGACGGGTGCCGAGGGCCGGAAGACGGGTGCCGAGGGCCGGAAGACGGGCGCCGGGGCCGTCGGGGACGGTGCGGGCGAGGTAGTCTGGCCCCTTCCCGACTCCCGCTTCCCCGCCAGCACCATCCGCACCCCCGCCGAGGACGGCGCCGACGAGCTGCGCGTCACCTTCGGCTCGTGCCGCTGGGCCGCGCCGCCGTCCGACGAGGACGACCCCGTGGGGCCCGACGCCCTGGACACGCTCGCCGCCCGCATCGCCGAGGACCCGGCCGCCGCGCGTCCGGACGTCCTGCTGCTCCTGGGCGATCAGGTGTACGCGGACCAGACCTCCAAGGCGACCCGGCGCTGGCTCGCCGCCCGCCGTGATCTCGCCGACCCTCCGGGCGTGCAGGTCGCGGATTACGAGGAGTACACGCACCTCTATTACGAGTCCTGGCTCGACCCGGAGGTCCGCTGGCTGCTGTCGACCGTGCCCAGTTGCATGATCTTCGACGACCACGACATCGTTGATGATTGGAACACCAGCGCGGCCTGGCTCGCCGAGATGCGGGTCACGCCCTGGTGGCGTGAGCGCGTTCTGAGCGGTCTGATGTCGTACTGGGTCCATCAGCACCTCGGCAATCTGCGGCCCGAGGAGCTGGAGACCGACCCCGTCTACGCCTCCGTGCGCGCCACCCCCGACGGCACGGACGCGCTGCGCGCCTTCGCCGCCAAGGCCGACTCCGACGCCACCTCGGCGCGCTGGAGCTATCGGCGCGACTTCGGGCGCGTACGTCTGTTGATGGTCGACACCCGCGCGGCCCGCGTCCTGACGGAGGGCGAACGCGCCATGCTCGACCCCCAGGAGGCGCGGTGGCTGCGCGAGCAGGCGATCGACGGCGCGGGGACCTTCGACCACCTGCTCATCGGCACCTCGCTCCCCTGGCTGCTGCCGCACCTCGTCCATGACGCCGAGGGGTGGAACGCCGCGCTGTGCCGCGGCGAGCGGGGTGCCCGCTGGGCCCGCTTCGGCGAGAACCTCCGCAGGCGCTCGGACCTGGAGCACTGGTCGGCCTTCCCGACGTCCTTCGAGGCGCTCACCGACCTGATCATGGAGGCGGGTACGGGCGCGCAGGCCCCCGCGACGGTGTGCGTGCTCTCCGGCGACGTCCACCACGCGTACGTCGCCGAGCCGACCTGGCCCAAGGGCACCGGTCCCGACGCCCGCGTCCTCCAGCTGACCTGCTCCCCCGTCCACAACTCCATCCCCGCGTCGATCAAGCTCGGCTTCCGCTTCGGCTGGAGCCGCGTGGGCCGCGCACTCGGCCGCCGTTTCGCACGGCACGGCGGGGTGACCCAGGCGGGCATCGACTGGCGCCGCACGGGCGGCCCCTGGTTCGGCAACCAGCTCATGACCCTGACGCTGCGCGGCCGCTCGGCCCGACTCCGCCTGGACCAGGCGCGGGCGGCACGCGGTGCGGACGTACGCCTGGAGACGGCGGAGGAGCGGCGCCTGTCGTAGGCGAGTCAGCCCGCATGTGACACACCCCACACCCACATCCGGATCCTCCACCCAGGGTTCGGCATCCGGGGTTCCGGCGGCATGATGAGGCGGACCGTCCGCTTCCAGCGTTCGCCGAGCGTTCCCTATGCCCCGGGAGTCTTGCTTTTGTCCGCATCTCTGCCAGCGCCGCGCCCGCCCGAGCCTCGACCGCCCGAGCCTCGCTCGCCCGCACCGGTCGCGGACGAGCCGGACGGGGCCCAGCCGGACGCGACAGCACCGGACGCGACCGCACCGGACGTGACCGCCCTCGCCCTGGTCGGCGCGGGCCCCCGCGGGACCAGCGTGCTCGAACGGCTCTGCGCGTCGGCGGCCGAACTCCTCGCCGCGGGGACGCGGCTGTCGGTGCATGTCGTCGATCCCGCGCCGCCGGGCGCCGGGCGCGTCTGGCGGACGGCGCAGCCGGGCGAGCTCCTGATGAACACCGTCGCCTCGCAGGTGACCCTCTTCACCGACGAGAGCGTCGACTGCTCCGGCCCGATACGGCCGGGTCCGAGCCTGTACGAATGGGCGGCCGCCGGACGCGTGCCGGGGCTCGGTCCCGACGACTACCCGACCCGCGCCTGCTACGGCCGCTATCTGGAGTGGGTCTTCGCCGAGGTGGTGCGCGCCGCGCCGGACTCCGTCCGCGTCCGGGTCCACGCGGCGCGCGCTCTGCGGCTCGACGAGACAGCGGACGGGCTCCAGACCCTCGTACTGGACAACGGCCTTGAACTGGCCGGGCTTTCCGCCGTCGTCCTCGCGCAAGGGCATCTGCCGACCCGCCCCGATCGCGACGGGCAACGCCTGACCGAGCACGCCAAGCTGCACGGCCTGCGCCACCTCCCGCCCGCCAACCCCGCCGACCTGGACACGGACCTGGCGGCGATCGCCCCCGGCGAGCCCGTACTGCTGCGCGGCCTCGGGCTCAACTTCTTCGACCACATGGCCCTGTTGAGCGCCGGCCGCGGCGGCCGGTACGTACGGAGTGCGGACGGCACCCTGCGCTACGAGCCCTCGGGGCATGAGCCGCGGCTGTACGCGGGGTCGCGGCGCGGCGTCCCGTACCAGGCGCGCGGGGACAACGCGAAGGGTCCCTACGGACGGCACGAGCCCGCCGTCCTCACCGACGACGTCATATCCCGCTTCCGCAAGCGCGCCGACAACGGTGACGCCCCCGACTTCCTTGACGAGATATGGCCCCTGGTCGCGAAGGAGGTGGAGACGGTCTACTACGCGGCGCTGCTCGCCGCGCGAGGCGGCCACGGCAACCACGGCAACCCTGAAGACTCCGAAGACTTCCGGGAACGGTTTGAAGACTTCCGGGAACGGTTTCTCGCCACGCCCCACCACAGCCCTCAAGAGTCCCTGCTGCTCACCGAGTTCCAGGTGCCAGAGGCCGACCGCTGGTCCTGGGACCGGCTCTCCCGGCCGCACCCCGCCCGCCCCTTCACCTCCCCGCACGAGCACCGCGCCTGGCTCCTCGGCCATCTGCGCGAGGACGCCGCGCAGGCCGCGCTCGGCAATGTCACGGGCCCCCTGAAGGCCGCGCTCGATGTGCTGCGCGACCTGCGCAACGAGCTCCGCAGGACCGTCGACCACGGCGGTCTCCCCGGCGCCTCGCGCCGCGACCACCTCGACCGCTGGTACACGCCCCTCAACGCGTTCCTCTCGATCGGCCCGCCGCGCCGCCGCATCGAGGAGATGGCGGCGCTGATCGAGGCGGGCGTCCTGGACGTGCTCGGCCCGCGTCTGACGGTGCGGCCCGACGGCGGGGCGTTCCTCGCGCACTCCCCGGACGTGCCGGGCTCCGATGTGCGCGTCACCACACTCATCGAGGCCCGGCTGCCCGAGCCGGACCTGCGCCGCACCGCCGACGACCTGCTCGGCCGGCTCCTCGAAGCCGGCCGGTGCCGCCCCCATGTGGTCGGCGGTTACGAAACCGGGGGCCTGGACGTGACACCGCGCCCGTACCATCTGATCGACCGTCAAGGGCGGGCCCACGCACGGCGGTTCGCGTTCGGCGTGCCCACGGAGGGAGTGCACTGGGTGACGGCCGCCGGTGCCCGGCCCGGCGTCGACTCGGTCACGCTGTCGGACGCGGACGCGGTGGCGCGGGCCGCCCTGCGCACGGCGACCGGGAGCGAGAACGCGCCGCCGACGCCGGAAGCGGAATCCGCGACCGACCAAATGTTGAACTTGCAAGCATAATTAGGTTGCCCTAATCTTGGGCCTCCGCTCGGTTCCGTCCCCAACCGAAGGAGTCCCCCACCATGACTGGACGTCTCAACAGCGCCCAGCCCTACGCCATAGGCCTGTTCCGCATAGTGATCGGCCTGCTCTTCGCCTGCCACGGCGCCGCCTCCCTCTTCGGCGTCCTCGGCGGCGCGGGCGGCGACGGCAGCACCATCGACGCCGGCACCTGGCCCGGCTGGTACGCGGCCGTGATCCAGCTCGTCGGCGGCGGCCTCGTCCTCCTGGGCCTCGGCACCCGCGCCGCGGCGTTCATCTCGTCCGGCTCGATGGCCTACGCCTACTTCAAGGTCCACCAGCCGGAGGCGCTGTGGCCCATGGAGAACGGCGGCGAGGCGTCGGCGATCTTCTGCTGGGCGATGCTGCTCTTCGTCTTCACCGGCTCGGGCGCGCTCGGCCTGGACCGGCTCTTCGCCTCGCGCGGCGGGAGCGAGGACGACAAGGCTTCGGAGCGCACGCCGGTCGCGGCCTGACGGCTCCACGCTCGGTTCCACGCGCGGCTCCACGCTCGACGGCGCCCCCTTTCCCCTACGTATCTGATATGTCTCGCACGTATCTCGTACGTACGAGACTCGTACGTACGAGAAAGGGGGCGCCGTTGCTTGCCGCCTTCACGTGACGTGGCGGTGGCGGACATATGAGGCCCCTGTGGATCTAGGGCGCATTGTGCGGCGTACGCTGTACAGCTGTCATCAGGCCGCCCCTGCCGTTCCCCGCGACACAGCGGCAACGCGCTGCCGATCGGGGAATCAGGGGGAGTCGCGGTGCTTGTTGAGAGTGTGGGGGCGCTGACCGGCAGCCCATGGATCTACGCGGTCGTGGCCCTGTCCGTCCTGTTCGACGTCTTCGTCCCCGTCCTGCCGAGCGGCGTCCTCGTCATCATGTCGGCCACCGCGGCAGCCGCGGCGGGGACCGGCCGCGTTCCGCACAACGTCCCGGACATCCTGCTGCTGACGCTCAGCGCCGCCACCGCCTCCGTGCTCGGCGACATGGCCGCCTTCCGCCTGGCCTGGCGCGGCGGCGACCGCCTCGACCGCGCCATCGCCCGCTCCCGGCGGCTGACCACCGCCCAGGAACGGCTGGGCGCGGCGCTCTCCCGGGGCGGCGGCGTCCTCGTCGTCATCGCGCGCTTCGCCCCGGCGGGCCGCTCGATCGTCTCGCTCGGCGCGGGAGCGGCCCATCGCAGGCTGCGCGAGTTCCTGCCGTGGTCGGTGCTGGCGGGCCTGGCCTGGGCCGGTTACAGCGTCGCGCTCGGCTACTTCGGCGGCCAGTGGCTCGGCGCGACCTGGCTGGCGACGGGCGTCTCAGTGCTCGCGCTGTTCGCGGCGGGCGGGGCGGCGGCGTTCCTGGTGCGGCACCCCAGGGCGACCGGCTGACCCTGGCTCACGACGCGCGGGCCCCGCGCACCTCAAGCCCGCCGAGCAGCTCGGCGGTGGCCTCGGCCACGGCGTCGACGGCCCGGTCGAAGACCTCACGGTTGTGCGCGGCCGGAGCGCGGAACCCGGACACCTTGCGCACGTACTGAAGCGCGGCGGCCCGGATCTCCTCCTCGGTGGCGTCATCGGGAATGGCGGGCGGACGCAGCGTCTTGATGCTTCGGCACATGCCTTCAGCTTGCCACCGCGGGGGCGGGCGTGGCGCCGGGGCCGAAGCTCCCACCAAGCCGCTCACCGCCCTCGCCCCCGCCCCCCTCATGTCGTCCGCACCGTCATTCGCCCCATCGCTCGCACACGTAATTCGAACAGGAGTACCATTACCCGTGTGCCTCCAACCTCTCCCCACGACTTCCCGAGCGACCTCCTCGCCGGCCAGGAGGAACTGCACCAGGTCCGCTCCGAGCTGCTGGCCCTGCTCAAGCGCCTCCCGTGGTCGGTCGAACCCCTCGACGGCTTCAGCGACACCGGCGGCTGGCGCAGCACGGAACGCCCCGCCTCCCCCGGCTGGACCCCGGAAGAACAGGCCGAGGTCGAGAAACTCCGCGCGCGCGAACGGGAGTTGGCGGTCTTCGTGACCTGCCACCGCTACTGGGAACAGCTCTCGGGCCCCGACGTGGTGACCGCGAGGTCCGGCCTCAAGCGCGCCCACGAGACACCGGACGATCCGCCCTCACCAAGCCATTGACAGCCAGGGTGGGCGGGCGTTGACTCGCCCCTACCAGCCCCCTGTCGGCCCTTGTCGGCCCTTGTGGGTCGCGGAGGTGCACGCAATGAACGTACTGATCGTCGTAGCGATCCTGGCCCTCATCGGCCTCGGCTTCGACCAGCCCCTGCTCTGGCTGGCCGCGGCGGCCCTCGCCTTCTACCTGGTGAGGTTCTACGAGGGCGGCGACTCGGCCACGAAGAACGGCTCGGGCGGCACCACCGGAGGCGGCAGCACGAGCGGCGGAGGCAGCTCCGGAGGCGGAGGCGGCGGCGGCTACCCCAAGACCTACCGCGACTACCGTCTCCGCAAGGAACGCCAGGAGCGCTGGGACCGGAGGTACCGCAGGACGCATCCGGGGTCGGGCCGCTGACGGGCCGCTGAGACGACCTCCCGGATTCCTCCCGAACGATCGCAGCGGAGCCCCTTACCGAGTTCGGTAAGGGGCTCCGCTGCTGTTGGGACCCGGTGGGCGCGGACGGTTTCGAACCGCCGACATCCTCCTTGTAAGGGAGGCGCTCTACCCCTGAGCTACGCACCCGGAACGAGTGGACAGCCTACCTTGCCGCAGGCGGTGCCTCGCAATCCCGTGGCGGCCTCGCCCGCACAAGGTCGGCGGACGGGGGTTAACCCCACCCTGGACCCGGTAGAGGGCCGCATCCTCCCGACGCCGTCCTGCCTCTACAGTCGGGAAGAGAAGCCCAAGATCATTCCAGGGGGAACCGTCATGCCTGTCCGCGCCCGTCGCCCGCGCGCACCGCGCGCACTCGCCGCCACCATCGCGACGGTGGCCGTCGTCACGCTCGTCGGAGGGTGCGGAGCAGACGCCTCGGACGACGCCGACCCGGAGCACCGGACATTCGCCCTGGCCGGGAAGACGCTCACCGTCGACTCCGACGACTCCGCGGTCGAACTGGTGCCGGCGGGCAAAGGCGCCGAAGGCGTGCGGGTGACCCGGTGGTTCGACGCGCGGACGGCCCTCGGCGGCGACCCCGAGGTGACGTGGACGATGGACGGGAACCGGCTGACACTCCGCATGAACTGCTCCGGAGTCATCACCGACTGTTCGGCCAAGCACCGCGTCGAGGTTCCCCGCGGCGTCGCCGTCACCGTCGAGAACGGGGACGGGGAAGTCACCGCCCGCGGTTTCCGGGACACCCTGAAGGTGCACACGGAGGACGGCTCCGTCTCCGTCAAGGACTCCCGCGGGCCGCTCGAACTGCGCAGCGAAGACGGCTCCGTCACGGTCGAGGACTCCGCCGGGCCGCTCGACGTACAGAGCGAGGACGGCTCGGTCACCGCGCAGGGCATCACCTCGCGGCGCGTCACCGTCGGTTCCCGGGACGGTGCCGTGCGGCTCGCACTGGCCGCCGTGCCCGACCGCGTCGACGCCCGTACGCAGGACGGGTCCCTCGACATCGCGGTGCCCGGCAAGGAGGGCGGGGAGGCCGCCTCGTACCAAGTGGAGGTCGAGTCCGGCGACGGCGCCACCGACATTTCGGTGCCGCGCGACGGCAACAGCCCCCACCACCTGTCCGCCCGCAGCGAAGACGGCGAAGTCACCGTGCGCAGCGCGAACTAACCGACCCGTGTGTTCGTCCTTAACCGGTGGGAGAATGTGACACCGGGCAGGGCGGATGACAGCACGGGAGAGGGACAGTGACGGCGACACCTTGGCGGCCGTACACACCGGACGGAGCGGGGGCCGAGACCACGACGGCAGCGCCAGGCGCAGTGGGCGCGCCGCACGCCTCCGCCCGGCCGTCCCACGGGAGCGCGCGGCCCGGGCTGCGCGGTCTCAGCGGCGTCAGGCGCGGTCTCAGCGGCGTCAGGCGCGGTCTCAGTGGCGTCAGGCGCGGTCTCAGTGGTCTCAGTGGTCTCAGCCGTATGGGGCGCGGTGGTCCTGGCGGTATCCCTGGTCGTCGCGGCGCGGCCGGCGCGGCCCTGCGTGATGTCCTCACCCTCGTCCTCCTCCCCCTGCCGCTGCTCGCCGCCACCGCTCCCGCCGCGTTCGCGGGCGGGGGCACGCGCCGGTGGTTCGGCGGCCGTGGCGAGAGCGTGCGCGCCGAGGCGCAGGCCGCGAAGGACGCCGCTGCCGCCGCCTTCTACGAACTGGACACCTCGCAGCGCGACCTGCGGATCTCCATCGAGACGATCGTCGCCGTGGACTCCTCACCGGCCGCCCAGCGCGCCGTCTCCGACTTCGAGGCGATGGGGCGGCGCATCGACGAGGTCAGTCACCAGTACATCAGCGCGGTGGACGCCCACGACCTCGACCGGGACGACCTGGAGGCGTCGGTCGCGGCCCGTGCCAGGACCGAGCTGACGGCGGCCAAGGACGAGCTGGGCAGGGCCAAGGCCGACCTGGAGCGCTTCCAGCAGGGGCTCGGCCCGCTGCTCGACAAGGCGGAGACACAGCTCGCCCGGCTCGCCCCGGCGGTGGAGCGGGCCCGCCAGACGCTGCTGGCCGCGAGCAACGCCCTCGATGCCGTCCGAGCGGCCGGGCTGAAGGCCGACGACCTCGCCGCCCGCCTCGCCGCCCTCGGCCCCGAGCTGACCAAGCTCAACCAGGGCGCGGGCCGGCACGGCGTGCCGGAGACCCTGCAGCGCGCCGACCGCGTACTGCGCGACGCCGAGGCCGTGCGCGCCGAGGCCGAGCGGCTGCCCGAGCGCGCCGCCGAGATCGACCGGCGGCTCGTGTCGCTGCGTACCCGCGCGCAGGCCCTGACCACCCGCAGCGGTCAGGTCGAGCCGATCCTCAGCGAGCTGCGGCGCCGGTTCACCCTCGCCTGCTGGCAGGACCTGCAGCGCGTGCCGGACCAGGCCGCGGAGAGCGTGCGGCAGGCGGAGACCAGGCTCAAGGAGGCCCGTCAGGCCCGCGACGAGCAGCGCTGGCCGGACGCCACGGCACTGCTCTCCACGGTCCGGGCCCTGCTGAACTCCACGGACGAGGCGGTCTCCGCCGCCGGCGACCGCCTCCAGCGGCTCAACGCCGTGGCGAAGGACCCCCAGCGGGAGATCGAGCGCACCCGCTTCGCGATCCGCGACGCGCAGCGCCTCGCGATGTCGGGCCGCCAGACCCCCGAGCCGCGCCACGCCCGCCCGCTGGACGACTCGGTGGCCCGTCTGGACCGCGCGGTGGCTTCCCTGGAGGGCCGCCACCCCGACTACTGGCACTTCCTGACCGAGACCGAGTCGGTCCGCTCCACAGTGGCGCGCGTGGTCGCGCAGATCCGGGAGGAGCGGGGGCATGGGACCTGAGGTACTCCTGAGGTACTGAGGTCCCCCCGCCTGCCCGGACGACTGTCCCCGGCCCGACCACCGCACCCCTCACGGCGAACTCAGCCGCAACAACCCCCACCACAGCAACCACCGCCACCACCACCGCCACCGCGAGGCGCCGCCGCCGACGACGACCCCCCAACAGCCACCGTCGACAACAACTTCACCGTGTCCTCATGCCCCACAGGGCACACCGCGGGATCGGCGGACTCGGCCATGGGCCGGCTCAGTTCAAACGTGTCACCACAGGACCGGCAGCGAAATTCGTATCGAGGCATACGAACAGGCTAGCCGGGCCCCGAGGCACCCGCCCCGAGGAAGGCCCGCAGAATCTCCTCCCCCGCCGCGATACCCCGCTGCGCGAGCACCGTGAGCCCCGGCGCCACGAAGCCCGTGTCGGCCAGCTCGCCGTGGCCGGGGCGCCAGGCGCGGTCCCCGGCGAGCAGCAGGTCCGCGTCGAGCAGGGAATCCCCCGCGGTGAGGATCTCCTCCGCGCCGATCCGCCGCGCGACCTCCCGTACCGCCGCGCTCTTGGTGAGCGGCTTCGGCACCGCGTAGATCTTGCGGCCCTGCAACGACACCGTCCAGCCGCGGCCCTGGGCCCACTCCCCCAGCTCCTTGACCCAGCCGTCGGGCAGCAGCGAACGCTCGACGACCAGGTACGCGAAGAGGTCCTCGGCGACGCGCTCCTTGAGCAGCCAGGCCGGACCGGCGGTGCGCACGAGATGCGCGCGGACCTCGTCGAGCGAGGCGCACTCGTCGGCGAGGCGGCGCGCGACCCGTGCCCGCCAGTCGGGGTCGGAGACGCCGTCGACGAGGAGGTGCCCGCCGTTGGCGCAGATCGCGAACCGCGGCGCCGGGCCCGGGAGATGGATGCGCCCGTACTGCTCGCGCGTCCGCGTCGTGGTCGGTACGAAGACCGTGCTGCGGCCCAGCTCGTCGAGGAGCCCGGCGGCGGTCTCGGTGACGTACGACAGGGGCTTGCCCTCGTACACCTCGACGCAGAGCAGGCGCGGCGCCTCGGCGTCGGGCATGGTCAGGCCGAGGGCGGCGGCGGAGTAGATGAGCGTGCGATCGAGGTCGCTGGCGACGAGCTTGGTCACTGGGAAGCCACCGCCTCGCCGTCCGCGGCGGCCGTCTCGCCGCCCGCAGCCACCGCCTCGCCACCCGCAGCCACCGTCTCGCCACCCGCGGCGACCGCCTTGCCGTCCGCGCCCGTCGCGCCCCGCGTGTACTTCGGGTGGATCAACCCGACACAGGTGTACGGGAGTTCGCCGACCTCCTCGACGGGGACACCCCTCTGCTCGGCGAGCAGCCGTACGTGGTCGAGGTCCGCCCCCGCCCCCGCGCGGGCCAGGATCTTCCAGGGGACGCGGCGCAGCAGCACCCGGGTCGTCTCGCCGACGCCCGGCTTGACGAGGTTCACATCGTGGATGCCGTACTCCTCGCTGATCCGCTCGACGGCGGCCCAGCCCTCCCAGGTCGGCGCCCGGTCGGCGGAGAGCGCCTCCTTGACCTGTGCGTCCACCACGTCGGCGACCTCGTCGAAGCGGGCCGCGACCGCGTCGACGAAGTGGCCGGACACATCGGCGTCCGCCAGCTCGCGGTAGAACTTGGCGCCGTGGAAGTCGTCCGGGCCGACGAGGTCCTTGCGCAGCACGGTGCGCGAAATCAGTCCGGACACCGTGGAGTTGAGGCAGGCGGAGGGGATGAGGAAGTCCTCGCGGGTGCCGTAGGTGCGTACGCACGAGCCGGGGTCCGCCAGCACCGCGATCTCCGGGCTGAAGCCCACCGGACCGCCGCCCTCCTCGAACTCCCTTACCGCGTCGGCGAGTTCACGGGTGATCGCACCCTTGCCGGTCCAGCCGTCGACGAAGACCACGTCGGCGGGGTCGTGGTGGGCGGCCAGCCAGCGCAGCGCGTTGGCGTCGATGCCGCGCCCGCGCACGATCGACACGGCGTAGTGCGGCAGGTCGAGGCCGTGCCGGTGCGCGGCCCAGCGCCGCATCAGGACACCGACGGGCGTACCGGCACGGGCCAGCGACACGAGGACGACCGGACGCGGCGCCCGCTCGGCGAGCACGGTATCGGTGACGGTGCCGACGGCCTGGGCGATGCGGGCGGCGGAGGTGTCGAGCGCGGCGCGGAACAGCTCCTGGTAGCGCTCGCTCGGCTGGTACTCGACCGGCAGCGACTCGGCGTAGTGCGCGCCACCGCTCTGTATCGCCTCCTCGCGCTCCTCCGTGGGGGCCTCGAGCGTCACGTCGGAGAGGTCCTGGAGCAGCCAGCCGACGTCTTCGGGCGCGTACGAGGAGAAGGCGGGGCCACGGAGTGGCTCGGGCAGCATGGAGGACCTTTCGGGGACGCACGAAGGGACGCACGAAGGGACGTACGAGGGGACGACGGCCAGCAGGACGTGCCCGGCGTGCGCCGAGAGCCGCGCCAACAGCCCGTTCTCGGCGTGCAGTTGGGGCGTGTCCGCCACGGAGTCCACGACCGCGACGACCGCGTCGAAGCCACCGCCCGCGACGTTGTACGCGAACCGGGGCCCCGCCCCGTCGGCGGGCGCGTCGTGCGCGGGGAAGACGAGGCGGGTGCGTATCGCGTAGCCGGGATCGTCCACGGCGAGCACGGGCGACCGCGTCGTAGTGGAGTACCGCACCTCGACCCCACCCGACGCCCCCGCCCCGATCCGCCGCTCCAGCTCCACGCCCAGGACCAGCGGCGCGTACATCAGCTCCTCGAAGCCGAGGACGAGTACGCGACGCGCGCCGTCCGGCAGGGCCTCCGCGATGCGCTCGGCCATGCCGGGCAGCGCGTCGCGCAGGCGCGAGCGGTGCGCGGGCGTGAATCCGTGCCGCCCGCCGTCCGGCACCCCGGCGGGCCAGTCGAGCTCGACGCGGGTGACCGGCCCGCGCTCCCCGCCGGGCCGCGGAACGGCGTCGGCAGCCTTCTCGTACTCGGCGACCAGCCGCTGCCCCTTCTCCAGGACGCCGTCGGGCAGCCGCACCGTCCCGGACGCCGTCGCGATCAGGTCGACGCGGGCGCCGATCTCGCGGGCGAAGGCGGCAAGGCGGCCCCGGTCGTCCGGTGAGCGCATGTCGACAAGGGCCACGATCACGTACCGCTCGCGCGGGAAGCGCTCATGCAGGGCGCGGATGGTGTTCAGGACCGTGTTGCCGGTGGAGAACTCGTCGTCCACGAGGACCAGCGGGCCGTCCCCGGCGAGGAGCCCGGGGTCCTCGGGCAGCACCAGGTGGGAACTGGCATGCGAGTGGGACTCCTCGAAGCCGCCCGCGCGCTCGACACCCTCGACGGGGCGCCGCGTGGAGTGCAGGTAGGGCGCGAACGCCACACCGTCGGCGACCGCGTGGCCGAGGCCGGTCGCGGTCTCCGCGTAGCCGAGGACGACAGCGCGCCGGGCCTCGTCGTCGCCGAGCAGCTCCCGCACCCGGACGCCGAGGCCGTGCCCGGCCGCGTACACGACCGAGGGGCGCTGCGGCACATGCTTGCCGAGTACGTTCGACACCAGGAGGTGTGCCCGCCTGGGGTTGCGGCGCAGCGCGAGCCCCAGCAGGCCGGGCAGCGCCTCGTCGCCGTCGAGCCCGACCCCGAGCCGCTCGGCGACCCAGCTCCCCGACCACACCGCTTCTTGTGTCACGTACGTCATGTTCCTTACGTTCATCAGCCGGGCAACCCGGCGGTGAGCAGTTCCACGAAGCCGACGTCCTCCTTGGCGACGCCGAAGACCTCGGCGCGCCTGAGGGTCCGCTCGGCCCAGGCGCGGTGCGGCTTCACCTCGTTCATCTTGTTCGTGTACGAGGAGCGCAGCACCCCGCCGCCGCCCCGCTCGGGGCGCAGGATGTCCTCGGCGTCACTGAACTCCTCGTGGCTGACGACCGAGAGCGCGTGCACCGGCGGCACGTGCGAGGGGTGGATGCAGGTCTTGCCGAGCAGGCCGTTGGCGCGGTCGAGCTCGATCTCGCGGAGCAGGCCGTCCATGTCGTGCTCGATGAGGGCCTGCCGCAGCTCCTCGGCCCGGCCCTCCAGGAAGGGGCTGCGGCGCAGCTGCGGCTTGAACATGCGCTCCTGGACGCGGAAGTACTCCCACACGGGCCCGGTCACGGTGAATCCCGTGCCGTCGGCCCTGCCGAGCACGTTCACCACGTCCGCGATGACGGAGGCCACGATGTGCACGTCGTAGGCGGTCATGTCCGGCGGTCTGCGCAGTCCGTACGCCGAGCAGAAGTCGGTGACGCCCAGGCGCAGCGCGAGCACCCGGTCGCGGTACTTGTCGACGGTGCGGGCGATCCCGGCGAGGGTCTCGGCGCGGCTCTCCAGGTGCAGCAGCTCGGGCGACTCCAGGACGGGCATGGCGAAGAGCCGCCGCCCGCCGGCCACGTCGGCCGCCTCGGCGACCGTGATCGCCTCCAGGAACGGGACTCCCCGCTCCTCGGTGAACTTGGGCAGTACGAATCCGGACAACAACCGAAGGCTCGACCCGAGCCTGCGCGTCAGGTCGGGTATCTGCTCGGCGGCGCGGACCCGGATGAAGAGCAGCGGGGGTTCGACGCCCCGTCCCGCCAGGTCGGCGAAGTGCCGGATCAGGTTCTCCTCGGCGTCGGCCACCTCGGCGTCGTCGATGGAATCCTCCAGGCAGACCACCATGGACGTCACGCCGCGGCCTGCCTGCTTCAGGATGTCGTCGGCGAGGCGGGGGCGGGTGGCCGGGCTGTAGAGCGTGGCCCCCAGGGCGGACGCGAGCAGGTGGGGCGGGGAGTCCGCGGTGAAGGCACACGGCTCCCGATGGAAGAGGCGCTGTCGCACCTCTGGGGCGATGTGCCCGAAATGACGCATGAGATTCCCCTGCTATCGCCTGTTCCGTCGACATGGGCCGTTCTGATGTGGCCGGTAATAGTACGTAGAGACGGGTGCCGGGGGTTCCCTCCGGGCATGAACTTCAGGTAACCCGGCCATGTCGCACACGCTCACCACACAACCGTCGCACGCTCGCACCACCCGCAGGTCAGGCGCCTGCCGACGCGGTCGGGACCTTGAGCCCCCCGCGTTGTCCCGCCCGTGCGGGGGAAGGCAGGATGATCGCATGACGCACGCGATGTTGAAGGGGTCCAACGTCCCTCTGGAGGCCTCGGCGGTCCGGGCCGTGCTGCGCTGGACCCCCGGACAGGGCGTCCCCGACGTCGACGCGTCGGCGCTGCTCCTCAGGGGCGACGGCCGGGTGCGCTCGGACGAGGACTTCGTCTTCTACAACCAGCCGCGCCACCCCGGCGGCAAGGTCTGGCGGCTCGGCAAGAAGCGGGTCGCCGAGGGTCTGACCGACACGATCCAGACAGATCTGGCCGGGATGGAGGGCGCGGTGAGCCGCGTGCTCCTGACCGCGTCGGCGGAGGGCGTCGCCTTTGAACGCGTACCGTCGCTGCGGATCCTCCTGTACGACGCCGCGGTCGCCGACGGTGAGCCGCTCGCGTACTTCGACATCACTCCGCAGACCGGTGAGGAGACGGCGCTGATCTGCGGGGAGCTCTACCGCCGCGGCGAGGGATGGAAGTTCCGGGCGCTCGGCGAGGGGTACACCAACGGCCTGGAGGGGCTCGCCTCCGACTTCGGGATCTCCGTGGACGACACGGACTCCGGCGCGCCCGAGCCCTCCGTGCCTCTGCCCTCGGCGGACTTCCCGCTGCCGCCCCAGCCGCCCGCGCCCCAGCCGCAGCCGTCCATGGCGCAGCCCCCGCCCTCCGTGGCCCAGCCGCTCCCCCAGCCCGCCTACGGCTATCCGACCGAGCCGCCCCGGCACCCGGCGCCGCAGCCCTCGTACGGCTACCCTCCGGCGGCGCCCACGCAGCCCGCGCCGATCGGCGGGCCGCCACCGGTCGCGCAGCCCTCGTACGGCTATCCGCAGCCGGTGGCCCCGATGCCGGACCCGAACTTCCGGCTGCCTCCGCAGGGGCCGCAGTTCCTGCCCCGCTGAGAGCACGGCGGGCTCGGCGGGGGCGGCAGGCGCGGCGGGCGGCACGGGGTCAGCCCACCTTGGTCTTGTAGCCCCGGCCCCACTGGAGCCCCCAGCCGTAGAGCCGGTCGAGCTCGGCCTGGAAGCCGTAAACGAACTTCACCTCGCGGCGCACCATCAGCTCGCTCTTGACGTTCTCGATGGAGACCACGGCGCACGAGCGGGCCTGCGGCTGGCGCTCGTCCAGGTCGATCTCGATCCTCGGCCCGTTGCTGGGGTAGAGGGTGACCTTGGCGTGCGTGCGGTCGAAGGCCGGCGTCTGGTCGTAGATGTACGCGAAGACCAGCAGCCGCTTGATGGACTCGCGGTGGTCGAGGTTGACGTAGATCGTCTCGCCGGAGGGCGAGCCGAACCGGTCGTCGCCGCTCAGCTTCACGTACGGCGGCGCGTTGAGGCTGCCGAAGAAGCTTCCCAGCGGTTGCACGACGCCCTTGGTGCCGTCCATCAGCTCGTACAGGCAGCCGATGTCGAGGTCCACGTTGACCACGCCCTGGGTGTGCGCCTGCACCACGTCGGGCTGGAACATCTTGAGCGGATGCCGCAGCAGACTGCCGCTGCGCCGCTGCTTGCCGATGATGTCGGACGTACGCATCTGCCAGGAGAGGTTGACGCGCAGATTGCCGGTGGCCGCGCCCTGTTTGCTGAGCGAGACCGTCGGGTTCCGTTTGGTCAGTTCGATGGAGTTGGTCGCGGCGCTGCCCGATTCGAAGTCCATCGAACGCCCTCGCCACAGACCGTCCCAGAAGGACATGCCGCCCCCAAGTGTCCTCGTGCCACGTACGTACAGCGACGGGGCGGCCATGAGGACATCTCCTCGACGGCCGCCCCGCACAGAGCGTTCCTCACCCTGGCCGCCGTCACACTCCGGAGTACGGAATCGGACAGTTCGGCGAGGGAATCAGTCAGCGTCAGACTCCGGACGAGACCTCGGTCTTCTCACCGGGGCTGCCCTGCCCCTCGGCCGCCGCGAGCCGCTTGTTGCGCAGTACGGACGACACGAAGGACCAGCCGATCAGGATGACACCGACGGAACCGGTGATGACCTCGTGGATCTCGTACTGGATGGTGATGAGGAGGATCACGGCGAGGGCGCCGATCGCGTAGTGCGCGCCGTGCTCCAGGTAGACGTAGTCGTCGAGGGTGCCCTGACGGACCAGGTAGACCGTGAGCGACCGGACGTACATGGCGCCGATGCCGAGGCCGAGCGCCATCAGCACGATGTCGTTGGTGACCGCGAAGGCGCCGATGACGCCGTCGAAGGAGAAGGACGCGTCCAGGACCTCCAGGTAGAGGAACATGAAGAACGCGGCCTTGCCCGCCATCACGACGGCAGGCACCTTCTTGCCGCTCTTCCTGGCCTCCTCCTCGGCCTCGTGCTCGCGCTCCTCCTCTTCCTCCAGCTTGTTCTCGAAGTAGCCGGAGAGGCCGCCCACCACGAGATAGGTGATGAGACCGGCGATCCCTGAGATGAGGACGGTCTGCGCCTTGTCCACATGGACGCCACCGTGCTGGTGGGCCTGGGTGGCGAAGGTCATCGCGGTGATCATGAGTACGACGAGCGCGATGCAGACCGACAGCATGTCGACCTTGCCGAGCTTGGCGAGCGGGCGCTCCAGCCAGCCCAGCCACTTGATGTCACGGTCCTCGAAAATGAAGTCGAGGAAGATCATCAACAGGAACATGCCACCGAAGGCGGCGATCGACGGATGGGCGTCGGTGACCAGCTGCTGGTACCGGTCCTTGTCGTTGAGCGCGAGCCGCACCGCCTCGATGGGGCCGGTCTTGGCACTGATGGCCACGATGACGACGGGGAAGACCAGCCGCATGCCGAAGACCGCGATCAGGACACCGATGGTGAGGAAGATCTTCTGCCAGAAGGCACTCATCTTCTTCAGGATTCCGGCGTTGACCACCGCGTTGTCGAAGGACAGCGAGATCTCGAGGATGGACAGGATCGCGACGACGCCGAACCCGGTCCACCCCCCGTAGAGCACCGCCGCGACAAGGCCGAGCGCGGTCACCGCGAACGACCAGCCGAAGGTTTTCAGAATCACTGGTTACCCAATCGTGTGTGTACGGGCTCCCGTTTAGCGGTCTCCCCCGCGCCGGTCCCCGGCTTTACGAAACGTTGACCCCGAAGTCTAGAGCGATACCTCGCAGGCCCGACGCGTACCCCTGCCCGACGGCACGGAACTTCCACTCGCCTCCGTACCGATACACCTCACCGAAGATCATGGCGGTCTCCGTCGAGGCGTCCTCACTCAGGTCGTAGCGTGCCAGCTCCTGCCCGTCCGCCTGGTTCACCACACGGATGAACGCGTTGCTGACCTGGCCGAACGCCTGCCCTCGATTGTCCGCGTCATGAATCGAGACCGGAAAAATAATCTTGTCGCAGTTGGCCGGCACCTTGGAGAGGTCCACCAGGAGCGACTCGTCGTCGCCGTCGCCCTCACCGGTGGTGTTGTCACCCGTGTGCTCGACGGAGCCGTCAGGGCTCTTCAAGTTGTTGTAGAAGACGAACCACTCGTCGCCGAGGACCCTGCCCGCGTCGCAGAGCAGCGCGCTGGCGTCGAGGTCGAAGGGGGCGCCGGTGGTCGAGCGCGCGTCCCAGCCGAGGCCGACAAGGATCTGGGTGAGGTTCGGTGCGGCCTTGGAGAGGGAGACATTGCCTCCCTTGGCGAGTGTGACGCCCATGTTCGTGGTCCTCCCCGAGGTGACGGGAGCGCCCCCACGGTGGCGGGGACACGCGGTGGTGAGCAGCGGTGGTGAGCACGTCCGGCGCCGCACCTGGTGCGTGTGCGGCGCCGGACGACAAGGCGGAGGGGCTGCTCGGCTCAGACGTTGACGCCGAAGTCCTGCGCGATACCGCGCAGGCCCGACGCGTAGCCCTGGCCGACCGCGCGGAACTTCCACTCGGCGCCGTGGCGGTACAGCTCACCGAAGACCATGGCGGTCTCCGTCGAGGCGTCCTCGGAGAGGTCGTACCGCGCGATCTCCGCGCCGCCCGCCTGGTTCACGACGCGGATGAACGCGTTGCGGACCTGGCCGAACGACTGCTGGCGCGTCTCCGCGTCGTAGATGGAGACCGGGAAGACGATCTTCTCGATGTCGGCGGGCACCGCCGCCAGGTCGACCTTGATCACCTCGTCGTCGCCCTCGCCCTCACCGGTGGTGTTGTCACCGGTGTGCTCGACGGAGCCGTCGGGGCTCTTCAGGTTGTTGAAGAACACGAAGTTCTGGTCGCTGCTGACCTTGCCCTCCGCGTTCGTCAGGATCGCGCTGGCGTCGAGGTCGAAGTCCGTACCGGTGGTGGTGCGGACATCCCAGCCGAGACCGACCAGAACCGCGGTCAGGCCAGGCGCCTCCTTGCTCAGCGATACGTTGCCGCCCTTGCTGAGGCTGACTCCCACGAGTCCTCCCAATTGGTGTCCAGGGGCGGGGAGCCCCAAGCGTTGCGTTGCCATCGGATCAACGAATGGATCCTAGTGACCGGTTCCCGGCGACCACAGGCTCTGCACCTCAAGAATCACAGGGTGTCGAGCGCCTTGACGTACTCGTTCAGGTCACGCGCGTCGGGCAGGTCGTTGACGACACTCCAGCGCACGACGCCCTCCTTGTCGATGATGAAGGTGCCGCGCACCGCGCAGCCCTTGTCCTCGTCGAAGACGCCGTACGCGCGCGAGACCTCGCCGTGCGGCCAGAAGTCGGAGATCAGCGGGTACTCCAGGCCCTCCTGCTCGGCGAAGACGCGCAGGGTGTGGATGGAGTCGTTGGAGACGGCGAGCAGCTGGGTGTCGTCGTTGACGAACTTCGGCAGCTCGTCGCGGAGCGCGCACAGCTCGCCGGTGCACACGCCGGTGAACGCGAACGGGTAGAAGAGCAGCACCACGTTCTTCTCGCCGCGGAAGTCGGAGAGCTTCACGGTCCGGCCGTGGTTGTCCTTGAGCTCGAACTCCGGGGCCTTGGTGCCGGTCGCGATTCCAGCGAGCGCCATGAGTACGCATCCCTTCGACGGGGCCCCTCGGGTGGGGCCGTTCGGGTGAGACCCACCCTACGTGCGCCGATCTACGCCTTCTGGGGCACGTGCACGGGGCTTCCCCACCCACACGCTCCCCACCCACACGCTCCCGGCACACACGCTCCCGGCACACACGTGAGGCCCTCGCCGACGGATGGTCGTCGGTGAGGGCCTCACGGCTGTCTCTGCTGGGATCGCGGCTCGGCGCGCGCGTGGCTACCGCTTCTTGGCGGCCGCCTTGGGCGTGACCAGGCGGGTACCGCTCCAGTCCTTGCCGGCGTTCATGCTCTTGGTCTGGGAAAGACCCGCGGTGGTGGCCGCCTCGCCGATATCGCTCGGCTCGACGTAGCCGTCACGACCGGTCTTCGGAGTCAGCAGCAGAATCTGGCCGCCCTCCTCCATGTACGCGATGGCATCCACCAGCGCATCAGTCAGGTCCCCGTCGTCCTCACGGAACCAGAGCACCACGGCATCAGCCACGTCGTCGTACTCTTCGTCGACGAGCTCAGTGCCAGTGGCCTCCTCAATGGCCTCACGGAGCTCCTGGTCGACGTCGTCGTCGTAGCCGATCTCCTGGACCACCTGGTCGGGCTGGAAACCAAGCCTTACGGCAAGGTTCGTCTCCGCGTGGTCCGCGGTCGCGCTCACGGATTGCCTCCTGATCATGTTTTTCGGGAATGCCTTCAGCCACGCGCGTGCGCGGGGCGTTGGCCGTAGTCCACACGGGCGGGACGGATCGCGCAAGTACCCGGCCGCCGAGACCGCCGAAACGGTGACGTTCCCCGCCGTGTCGCCGCAACTGCCACCTCATCCGTACGGGACCGAACGGCTCTGCGAAGCGGCTAGGCAGGATGGGCGTATCGTTGCGATTTGGTCGAGCCTACCCCAGGGACGCCGGGGGAACGCCTCGGTTACCCATCGGTAGAGATGATGTTCGCGTCGGTAGAGATGACGTTCGCGTCCGTCGGGTACACGATGGGAGCGGTGCACGGCCAGGCAGAACCCAGGTGAAAGCCCCAACAGCGAAGGAACAGCGTGGCTTCCGGATCCGATCGCAACCCGATCATCATTGGCGGCCTGCCGAGTCAGGTCCCGGACTTCGATCCCGAAGAGACCCAGGAGTGGCTGGACTCCCTCGATGCCGCGGTCGACGCACGCGGCCGTGAGCGGGCCCGCTACCTGATGCTCCGGCTGATCGAGCGCGCACGTGAGAAGCGCGTGGCCGTTCCAGAAATGCGCAGCACGGACTACGTCAACACGATCGCCACCAAGGACGAGCCGTTCTTCCCCGGCAACGAGGAAATCGAACGCAAGGTCCTGAACGCGACCCGGTGGAACGCCGCGGTCATGGTCTCGCGCGCCCAGCGCCCCGGCATCGGCGTCGGCGGCCACATCGCCACCTTCGCCTCCTCCGCCTCGCTCTACGACGTGGGCTTCAACCACTTCTTCCGCGGCAAGGACGAGGGCGACGGCGGCGACCAGATCTTCTTCCAGGGCCACGCCTCCCCCGGCATCTACGCCCGCGCCTTCCTCCTGGACCGGCTCTCCGAGCAGCAGCTCGACGCGTTCCGCCAGGAGAAGTCCAAGGCGCCCCACGGCCTCTCCTCCTATCCGCACCCCCGGTTGATGCCGGACTTCTGGGAGTTCCCGACGGTCTCCATGGGCCTCGGCCCGCTCGGCGCGATCTTCCAGGCCCGGATGAACCGCTACATGGAGGCGCGCGGCATCGCCGACACCTCCAAGTCGCACGTCTGGGCCTACCTCGGCGACGGCGAGATGGACGAGCCCGAGTCGCTCGGCCAGCTCTCCATCGCCGCCCGCGAGGGCCTGGACAACCTCACCTTCGTCGTCAACTGCAACCTCCAGCGCCTCGACGGCCCGGTGCGCGGCAACGGGAAGATCATTCAGGAGCTGGAGTCGCAGTTCCGCGGCGCCGGCTGGAACGTCATCAAGCTGGTCTGGGACCGCAGCTGGGACCCGCTGCTCGCCCAGGACCGGGACGGCATCCTGGTCAACAAGCTGAACACCACGCCCGACGGCCAGTTCCAGACGTACGCCACCGAGACCGGCGCCTACATCCGCGACCATTTCTTCGGCGACGACCACCGACTGCGCGCCATGGTCGAGCACATGACCGACGAGCAGATCCTGCACCTGGGCCGCGGCGGTCACGACCACAAGAAGGTCTACGCGGCGTACGCGGCGGCCAAGGCCCACAAGGGCCAGCCGACCGTGATCCTCGCCCAGACGGTCAAGGGCTGGACCCTCGGCCCGAACTTCGAGGGCCGCAACGCCACGCACCAGATGAAGAAGCTGACGGTCGACGACCTCAAGGGCTTCCGCGACCGTCTGCACATCCCGATCACGGACAAGCAGCTGGAGGGCGGCGCCCCGCCGTACTACCACCCGGGCCGCGACTCCGAAGAGATCCAGTACATGCACGACCGCCGCAAGGGTCTGGGCGGCTACGTCCCGACCCGCGTCGTGCGCTCGAAGCCCCTGCCGCTCCCCGAGGACAAGACGTACGCGGCCGCGAAGAAGGGCTCGGGCCAGCAGTCGATCGCCACCACCATGGCGTTCGTCCGCATCCTGAAGGACCTCATGCGGGACAAGGAGATCGGCAAGCGCTTCGTACTGATCGCCCCCGACGAGTACCGCACCTTCGGCATGGACGCGTTCTTCCCGAGCGCGAAGATCTACAACCCGCTCGGCCAGCAGTACGAGGCCGTGGACCGCGAGCTGCTCCTCGCCTACAAGGAGTCGCCCACGGGCCAGATGCTGCACGACGGCATCTCGGAGGCCGGCTGCACCGCCTCCCTGATCGCCGCGGGCTCGGCCTACGCCACCCACGGCGAACCGCTCATCCCCGTGTACGTCTTCTACTCGATGTTCGGTTTCCAGCGCACCGGCGACCAGTTCTGGCAGATGGCCGACCAGCTGGCGCGCGGTTTCGTCCTCGGCGCGACCGCCGGCCGCACGACGCTGACCGGCGAGGGCCTGCAACACGCCGACGGCCACTCGCAGCTGCTCGCCTCGACCAACCCTGGCTGCGTCGCCTACGACCCCGCCTTCGGCTACGAGATCGCGCACATCGTCAGGGACGGCCTGCGCCGGATGTACGGCCCTGACAGTGAGGACGTCTTCTACTACCTCACCGTCTACAACGAGCCGATCCAGCACCCGGCCGAGCCGGCGGACGTGGACGTCGACGGCATCCTCAAGGGCATCTACCGCTTCAAGACCGGTGACCAGGGCGCCATCCCGGCCCAGATCCTCGCGTCCGGCGTCGCGGTGCCATGGGCGGTCGAGGCCCAGCAGATCCTCGCCTCGGAGTGGAACGTCAAGGCGGACGTCTGGTCGGCGACCTCCTGGAACGAGCTGCGCCGCGAGGCCGTGGACGTGGAGCGCCACAACCTCCTGCACCCCGAGGAGGAGCAGCGCGTCCCGTACGTGACGCGGAAGCTGTCCGGCGCCCAGGGCCCGTTCGTGGCCGTCTCCGACTGGATGCGGAGCGTCCCCGACCAGATCTCCCGCTGGGTGCCCGGCACCTACCAGTCGCTCGGTGCGGACGGCTTCGGCTTCGCCGACACGCGTGGCGCGGCCCGCCGCTTCTTCCACATCGACGCCCAGTCGATCGTGGTGGGCGTGCTGACCGAACTGGCCCGCGACGGGAAGGTCGACCGCTCCGTCCTGAAGCAGGCGATCGACCGCTACCAGCTCCTCGACGTCACGGCCGCCGACCCCGGCGCGGCCGGGGGCGACGCGTAACCCGGACATCCAGCACACGTCTTATCCAGAGGGCGGCGGACCGTGGCGGGTCTCGTCGCCCTCTGGCGTTTCCTGCGGTGCGTCGTCCCGGGTTCCTGCGGTGCGTCCCGGGATTCCTGCGGTGTGCCTTGGGACGACTGCGGTGCGTCCCGGGATTCCTGCGGTGTGCCTTGGGACGACTGCGGTGC
Source organism: Streptomyces sp. NPDC003379 (assembly GCF_053589195.1). Classification (NCBI taxonomy): domain Bacteria; kingdom Bacillati; phylum Actinomycetota; class Actinomycetes; order Kitasatosporales; family Streptomycetaceae; genus Streptomyces; species Streptomyces sp. NPDC003379. The sequence goes on from NZ_JBSFRK010000037.1 coordinate 45,272, forward strand.
GTCCCGGGATTCCTGCGGTGTGCCTTGGGACGACTGCGGCGCGTCCCGGGGTTCCTGCGATGCGTCCAGCGTTCTTACGATGAGCCCAACGCTTCCTACGATGCCTCCATGAAGGAACAACCGGCACAGATCCGTTGGGAGCGGCGCACCCAACGCCCGCTCCTCGTGCTCGCGGTGGCGTTCGCCGTCGCCTACGCCGTACCGATCGTCATGCCCGACGCCGACCGGGCGGTGGCGAAGACCTGCACGGTCGTGGAGTGGATCGTCTGGGGTTCGTTCGCGTTCGACTACCTCGTGCGTCTCCTCCTCACCGATCACCGCGGGCGGTTCGTCCGCACTCACTGGCTCGACCTGTGCGCCGTGATCCTTCCGATGCTTCAGCCGCTGCGGTTGCTTCGGCTCGTCTCCACGCTGATGCTCGTCGGCCGCCGGGCCCGCATGGCGTCGCAGATAACGCTGACGACGTATGTCGTGGGCTCGGTGGTCGGCCTGTTGATGTTCGGTTCGCTGGCGGTGCTCTCCGTGGAGCGGGAGTCGCCGAACGGGAACATCAAGTCGCTCGGTGATGCGGTGTGGTGGTCCTTCACCACCATGACGACGGTCGGGTACGGGGATCACGCCCCGACGACGGGCCTCGGCAGGGTGCTCGCGGTCGGGTTGATGTTGTCGGGCATCGCGCTGCTCGGTGTCGTCACCGCGAACATCGCGACGTGGTTCATCGCCCGCTTCGAGAAGGACGATGTGGAGGAGCGGCGCCAGACAGCGGCGATCGAGGCGTTGACGGCCGAGGTGAAGGCGCTGCGGGCGCAGGTGACGGCCCTGTCGCTTTCGGGGTCGGGGCCGGGGTCGGGTTCAGGGTCGGGGTCGGGTTCAGGGTCGGGCTCGGCGTTGACGGGCGCGGCACCTCGCCCCCTATCTGGTCCGGAGTCGGCGGGCGCGGTGCCTCACCCCATGTCCGCCGAGGCCGCCGCCAAGGGGGCGGAGGCGCTCGGCGAGACGGGGAGGTCCTGAGCGAAGGCGGGGGCGGGTCGCCGGATCGCCCTTGGGCTCAGAACATGCCGTTCATCGTGGTCCCCGCGGTTATCCATATGAGCGCGAGGACGGTGTCGATCACGCCCAGGACGAGGGCGACCAGGGCCGGTGCCGGGCGGGCACCGGCCCAGCTGCGGCCCAGGCCGAGCCAGCCGCAGACGATCGCTATGGGGCCGAGGATGATCCCCAGCACGAAGAAGCCGGCGATCGCGCAGATGGCTCCCACTATCCCGAGCGTCGCGCGGTCCGGCCCGCTCCGCGACCACGTACGGCCGCGTGAGCGGGGGTACTTGCGCGTGGTGTGTCCGAAGCCCGCCATCGTCACTCCTTGAGTCAGCCGGTTCGGGCTCGGATCCGCGAGTACCCCCATTCAGCTCTCCCAGACCTTGAAGGCCCGTACGCGATAAGGGGATTGGGGCGCCCAGGTGCCGCTGCCCGGGTAGGTGTTGAATTCGCCGGTCTCGGCGCACTCCGCGGATTGGTACACGGTGACGGGCCGGCCGGTGCGGTTGGCGATGGCCTGCGCGCTGCCCCCCTCCGGCAGCGCGATACAGCTCTCGATGTCGATGTCCGCCAATTCGTATGTGTGCCGGGCGCCTTTGAACTGTGCCTTCTCCCAGAGGCACAGCTCGCCGGGGCCGCATCCGCCGAGCGTCGGCGGGGTCGCGGCCGCGGCGTGCGTGGAAGGGAGGATCACCGCGGCGAGTGCGGCGGTGACTGCGGCGGCGGTGATGGTCGTGGGCATGGTCGTACGCATGGCTCAACCCCCGTGTGGTGTGGCTCAGTTGTCCGCGTCGTGCGGATCTCCTGTCTGAACTGTGGACCGGCCGACCGTGCCATCGGAAGGGGTACGAATGTGCGTCACCCGGATAGGGGAAAGCCCCCCAGGATGTCCCTGAGGGGCTTTCCCTGACTTTCGTCGACTCTCGTCGTCACACGGCTGTCCGCGGCTGTCCGCGACTGTGCGGCGCGCCCATGTCGCTGCGCGGCGCGGCCCACGTCTAGATGCGGCCCACGATGTCCTAGATGTGGCCCACGCTCACGCCGGGTTCGGCGTTGGCTCCGCGCTTGGCCAGGAACGCGACGAACACGGCGACGACCGCGACGCCGGTCGCGACCAGGCAGGCCACGCCCATGCCCGACATGAACGTGTCGTGTGCGACCGCGGTGATCTGGTCGGTGACCGACGGCGGCGCCTTCGGCGGGACCGGCGCGATGCCGACCTGAACGGCCTCAGCGGCCTTGTCGAGCTCGGTGGGGCTGAGCGGCGGAAGCTTCGCGTCGGCCCAGTTGTCGGCCAGGTCGCTGTCGACCTTCGAGGCCATGACGGCGCCGAGGACCGCCGTGCCGAGACTGCCGCCGATCTGCATCGCGGCCTGCTGGAGGCCACCGGCCACACCGGAGAGTTCCATCGGGGCGTTGCCGACGATGACTTCGGTCGCGCCGACCATCACCGGGGCGAGACCGAGGCCGAGGAGCGCGAACCAGAGCGACATCAGGCCGCTGCCGGTGCCCGCGTCCAGCGTGGACATGCCGTACATCGCGGCGGCGGTGAGCAGCATGCCGCCGGCCAGCGGAACGCGCGGGCCGGTCTTGGTGATCATGGCTCCGGCCAGCGGCGAGCCGATGATCATCATTCCGGTGAGCGGCAGCAGATGCATTCCGCTGTCGACGGGGCTCAGCCCGTGCACGTTCTGCAGGTAGAACGTGACGAAGAAGAGTCCGCCCATGAAGGCGATGGCCATGAGCACCATGAGGACCACACCGGCGGACAGCGGCACGGAACGGAACAGGGCCAGCGGGATGAGCGGTTCCTTGACCTTGGACTCCCACACGGCGAAGACCGCGAAGCTCAGCGCGGACGCGCCGATGAACGTCCAGGTCATGCCGTCGCCCCAGCCCCATTCCGGAGCCTTGATGATCGCCCAGACCAGGCAGAACGTGGCCGCCGACAGCAGCGCGATGCCGAGGATGTCGAACGACTTGGGGGCGTTCTCGGCGCGGTGGTCCTTGAGGATTACCAGGCCGAGCGCGACGGCGAGGACGCCGACCGGCACGTTGATGAAGAAGACGGACTGCCAGCTGACGTGCTGGACGAGCAGGCCGCCGAGGATCGGGCCGCCCGCCGTGGACGCGCCGATCACCATGCCCCAGATACCGAGGGCCATGTTGAGCTTCGCGGCCGGGAACGAGGCGCGGAGCAGGCCGAGTGCGGCAGGCATCAGCAGAGCGCCGAACAGTCCCTGGAGGACGCGGAAGGCGACCACCAGCGGGATGGTGTCCGACAGCCCGATGGCTCCCGAGGCGGCGGCGAAGCCCACCACGCCGATGAGGAACGTCTGACGATGGCCGAAGCGGTCACCCAACTTGCCCGCGGTGATCAGCGAGACGGCGAGCGCCAGGAAGTAGCCGTTGGTGATCCACTGCACCTCCGCGAAGGTGGCGCCGAGATCCTTCTGGATGGCGGGGTTGGCGATCGCCACGATGGTGCCGTCCAGGGCGACCATCATCACGCCGATCGCGACAGAGAAGAGCGTCAGCCAGGGGTGGCCGCGGAGCCCCTTGGCCCGTGCCGGAGCGGGCACGGGCTCCGGCGCCTTGTCCGCCTTGTCAACGGTGGTCTGACTAGTCATGCACCCAGGCTAGTGACAGTCGCTGACAGTTGACAAACAAATTCACTAGTCGGTAACTGCCACATAGCCGTCACACGGCCCCCCGATATGCTGAGCTGGGCGAACAGTCGGAGAGAGGGCCATGGCGTGAAGACCGGGCAGCGAGCGACAGACCCCGCGGAGACCCGGGCCGAGGCCACCGGAGCCCCCAAGGGCGCCTCTCCCGAACCCGCCGGGCCGGGGTTGCGGGAGCGGCCGGGGTTGCGGGAGCGCAAGAAGCAGCGCACCCGGGACGCGCTCCTGCGTGCGGCGCTCGAACTCTTCACGACCAAGGGGTTCGAGGAGACGACCGTTGACGAGATCGCCGAGGCCGTCGACGTGTCCCAGCGCACGTTCTTCCGGTACTTCGCCAACAAGGAAGAGGCCGCCTTCGCCGTCCAGGAGATGGTGGACGCGCGGTTCGTCGAGGCCCTGCGGGAACGCCCCGCCCATGAAGCGCCGCTCGTGGCGCTGCGCGGGGCCACCTTGGGTGCTTGGGAGGCGATGGGTCAGTCCATCAAGGAGGTCGTGCCGGTCGAGCTCCACATGAGCACGTACCAAATGATCGAATCGACGCCTTCCCTGCTCGCCGCCCACCTGCGCCGCTCCATGGAGACCGAGGACGAGATCGCCCGGGTGATCGCCGAACGTGAGGGGCTCGACGTCGACACCGATCCGCGCCCGCGCGTGGCCGTGGCGGCGTTCAGCGGCGTGATGCGGGTCTCGGGCCGACTGTGGGGCGCGGGTGAGGACACCAGCGTGGAGTCGATCCGCGAGCTCACGGAGCAGTATCTCGACCACTTGGGGCCTGCGCTGGCGCAGGACTGGCACACTCACTAGCCGTCCCGGTGGTGGAGAACCGCCCAATTGACGGAGCGTGACGGAGCGCTTGGAATGCGCCCGCTTTGCCACAATTACCCTTACGGAAACGTGATCTGCATCACGCGATGCACGGTATGCATCGGGGTTCTCCTAGGGTGTTCCGCAGTGACTTCCTTCGACTCATCCCCCCAACTCAACGCCTGGCGCGCTCTGCTTGCGCTGGCCGTCGTCTTCGTCATGCTGGCGACCACGGGCTGGACCGCCGTGCGCAACAACAGAGGCGACTCGTCGCCTCTCGAAGCCGCGCTCTCCGCATGGGAGCGAGGGAACATCGACGGGCACGCGCTGCCCGACCCCGATGCTCCCGCCGCTCGACTGACCCACTTCTTCGCCTCGCTCGACAAGCAGCAGCGCAACCGGCTCGCCGGCCGCTACCCCTTGGCGGTCGGCAACATGAACGGCGCGCCTTCCGAGCTGCGTTATCGCGCGAACCGCATCGCCCTGGGCCAGGCCCGCAAGGTCGAGCGGGAGCGCATGCACGACAAACGCCTCTCCCCTTTGGGACAGCAGGAGGCCGAGCGCAGAATGAAGCGGTTCGGAGTCATGATGCGCCCCGGACGCCAGGTCCTCGCCTTCGACCCCATGGGCTCCGGGCGCATAGCGGAGGTCTTCGGGAACCTCGACAAGGCCCGCCGTGTCTCCGTCGTGGTGCCCGGTGTCGACACCAACGTGCTGACCTTCGAGCGGACGTTCCGCAAGTACTCGGCACCGGTGGGCATGGCGAAAGCGCTCTACCGCGAGGAGCGCTCTGTGAGCCCACGCGCGCGCACCGCCGTGATCGCCTGGGCCGACTACACCGCGCCCGTGGGCATCGGCGTGGACGCGGCCACGGCCATGCGCGCCGAGAGCGGGGCCATGCGTCTCGACTCCATGGTGCGAGGGCTCCCCGGGCGCTCGCCGGTCGCGCTGTACTGCCACAGCTACGGCTCCGTGGTGTGCGGTGTGGCCGCGCGGACCCTGCCCTCGCGGGTCGCCGACATCACGGTCGCGGGCAGCCCCGGCATGCGCGCCGACAGGGCATCGCAGTTGGGTACGGGGGCCCGGATCTGGGCCGCCCGGGACAGCGACGACTGGATTCAGGATGTGCCGTACATGGAGGTCGGCGGGCTCGGCCATGGCGCCGACCCGGTGTCCGGCGGTTTCGGTGCGCGGGTGCTGTCCGCGGCGGACGCCAAGGGACACACCGGCTATTTCGAGCCGGGCACGGAGAGTCTGCGCAATTTCGCCCAGATCGGCACTGGCTCGTACCACGGGGTGCGCTGCGCGAGTGGGGACGACGCCTGCCGGAAGGGCTTTTCCGGCGCGGCAGCGGCCTGACGCGCGTAGAAATCGACGAAACAGCGGCCCGCCGCAGGAGGGACGGAGGCGCGCGTGCCGCCTACGATGAGCCGCATGGGTGACGTATTGGCCGGATTTCATGCCGCCTGGGAGTTCGAGTCCGACTCCGTGCTCATCCGCTTCGAACGGGGGATCCGCACGCCGAAGCTCTACCAAGCGCTCGGTGAACGGCGTATCCCGCATGAGGCGATCGCAGCGGTGACTCTCTCCCCGGGGAAACGCGGGACCGTCGTTCTGCATGCCGTGCCGAGACCTGGCGCCGATCCTCTGATGGAGGTGGCGGCCGGCCAGCTCAAGGACGGCTGCGACCCGTACCGCTTGGTGCTGCCCGCCGAGCGGGAGGTGCTCGCCGAGTACTACGCGGACGAGCTGCGGGCGCAGATCGCGGCGGACGACGACGGCGGGCCTTGTGATCGCTATCTGGTGGCCGCGCCCGAGGCGCCGCTGCAGTTCAAGGCGTACGACGGGAAGGCGTCCTTCGACGGCAAGCTGGTGTCCTTCCGGTGGTTCTGGACGGGCGCCTCGTCGGCGAAGTGGAAGGCCGGTGACCAGAGCTTTCCCGTCACGGACCTGAGCGGCATCGAGTGGCGCTCCCCGGAGGTCTTCGAGGGGCATCTGCGGCTGCTGCGCCGTGAGACTCCCGTGGCGCAGCCCGCGCAGGCCGACCAGGACCCGGCGGCCGTCGTCTTCGGGCTCGGCTACGGCCCGGTCCACGAGTCGCTGCCGTTCGCCGCGTCGGTCCTCGCCGCGGTGCGGACCTCCGGCCCGGCCCTGACGTCCGACGGCGTAGCCGCCACGTCCTCGCCGGCCGTCCGGCGCGATCCGGCGGACATCGCGGATCGCATCCGGCACTTGGGCGAGCTGCATCAAGCGGGGCTGCTCACGGACGAAGAGTTCACGATGAAGAAGGCCGAGCTGCTGGCGGAGCTGTAATCCGCGCCGTCCCTGGTGCTACCCGTGGGGCGACGGTGATACCTGGGTATGGGGTGCGGTCCAGCTCCCCGGTATGACGGCGCGAGGGGGACTTCATGCCTACGCTGATCAGGCCATGAGCAGCACGACGAGACCTCCCGACCAAGGGCCCCGCCGCCCGGCCTCCGAGCCGGGGCGACGCGGGCCCGGCCTCCGGCGTGCGATCGCGGCGGTCGTCGACGGCCTGCGGACAGCGGGGGCCTCGCTCTCGACGCCCGCCGGCTCGACCGAGCCGCTGCTGGCGGGCGCTCCCAAACGCTGGGTGCGGGCGCTGCCCCATGTGATCGCGCTGGGCTTCGTCGTCGTCCTCATCCCGGTCACCGTCCAGGTAATGACGCATGACTATGGGGTGGCCGGCGGACTGGCGGGTGCCCTGGCCGTCGCCCAGTCCGCTCCGCTGTTCCTCGCGGTCACCCGGCCGCTTCCCGCGTGGTGGATCGTGATCGTCGCGGACCTCATCGGCGCGATCGCCACGATGGCCGCGGACTCCAGCCGTCCCGCCCCCTGGACTCCCATGATCATCGTGGGCTATCTGGTCCTCTGCTGTGCGCTGTCCCTGCGGGAGAGTCGCCGCACGCTCCTCGGTGTCTGGCTGGTCACCGTGGTCACCGGGCTGGTGCTCGGGGCGTTCCGCGGCGGCGGAAGCCAGGACACCGGCGTCCTGCTGACCGTGCTGAGCGGGGCCGTGCTGCTGCTCGGGGCCCTGCTGCGTGAGCGCGGTGACGCCCGGCGCAGGCTCGTCGAGCAGGAGACCATCAGTGAGGCCGAGCGCTCCCAGCGCACGCTTCTTGAGGAACGCGCCCGCATCGCCCGCGAGTTGCACGATGTCGTCGCCCACCACATGTCGGTGATCACCGTCCAGGCGGACTCGGCGCCCTACCGACTCGACGGCCTTCCCGACGCGGCGCGCGAGGAGTTCGGGAGCATAGCGGCGAGTGCCCGGGAATCCCTCACCGAGATGCGGCGGCTGCTCGCGGTGCTGCGCAGCGAGGGGGTGAACGGCGAGCGGGCGCCCCAGCCCGGTCTCGACCGGCTGCCGCACCTGGTCGAGGCCACGATACGAGCCGGTATACCGATCGACCTGTCGCGCCCCGAGCTGGCGATCCTCACACAACTGGCCCAGGTGACACCGGCCGTGGACCTGTCCGCGTACCGCATCGTCCAGGAAGCCCTGTCGAACGTGATGCGCCACGCGCCGGGTGCGCAGACCAGGATCACGCTCAGCCTGGACGACGAGAACCTTCTGATCCTCGTGGTCAACGGCCCTTCCAAGGAGTCCGTCTCCCCGCTGGAGGGCAGCGGCACGGGGCACGGCCTCGTCGGTATGCGCGAGCGCGTACGGTTGGTCGGCGGCACGGTAGACGTCGGGCCGCTGCCCGACGGCGGCTTCCGCGTGGCCGCCCGGCTCCCCCTCCTCCCGAAGGACTCCGGCACCGCATGACCATCCGCGTGATCATCGTCGACGACCAGGCCATGGTGCGGGCGGGGTTCGCCGCCCTGCTGTCGGCACAGAGCGACATCGACGTCGTGGGCGAGGCACCGGACGGCAAGAAGGGTGTCGAGGTCAGCCGCAGCACTCATCCCGATGTCGTCCTGATGGACGTCCGCATGCCGGAGATGGACGGACTCGCCGCCGCCCGCGCCCTTCTGGACCCGCCACCGGGCGTGGTGCACCTGCCGAAGGTGCTGATGCTCACCACGTTCGACGTGGATGACTACGTGTACGAGGCGCTGCGTGCCGGGGCTTCCGGCTTCCTGCTCAAGGACGCGCCACCCGCCGATCTGATCTCGGCCGTACGCGTGGTGGCGTCCGGTGAGGCGCTGCTCGCCCCCTCGGTGACCCGCCGTCTCATCGCGGACTTCGCGAAGCAGCGCCCCGCACCGCGCAAGGACCAGTCGCTTCAGCTCAACGGCCTGACGCCGCGTGAGACCGAGGTATTGGTGCTGATCGCCCGCGGTCTGTCCAACCAGGAGATCGCCGAGCGCCTGGTGCTCGCCGAGCAGACGGTGAAAACCCACATCGGCCGTGTACTCAGCAAGTTGGGGCTGCGGGACCGCGCCCAGGCCGTGATCTTCGCCTATGAGGCGGGCCTCGTCACACCCGGCGAGCAGTAGTCCACCCCCTACCCCGGTATCACCACCGCATACCCCGGTATCACCTGAGAGTTGGCTCCGCGGTGTGACGTGCCGCCACCCACCGTCTCCCTACCTTCACTTCGTCAGGCCACAGCGCGCCACGAAGCGGGGAGGGAGACCGGCCATGCGGCTTCGGTCATGGAAAGCACGGAGCAAGAGGGCGCTGGTCGCCGCCGCGCTCACGACGACGGTCGTGGCCGGCACGGCGGGCTGGACGGTCGGCAATGAACAGCAGCCGCTCACGGGCCCACCGCCAGGCACGAGCTCGTGGCGCGCGGACCATGCCCTCGGGGTGCGGCTGCCGGACCCCGAGACCGCTTCACCCGCCCGTATAGCCGCGTTCTTCGACTCGCTGAGCGTTGCCCAGCGCCAAGAGCTGGTGGCTCGACATCCCTCGGTCGTCGGAAATCTCGACGGAACGCCCATAGCGCTTCGGTACGAGGCCAACTCACGCGGCTTGAGAACCGAGCGGGTACGCGAGCAGGCCCGGTCGACCGATCCCGATCTCACCGTGCAGGACCGTGAGCGCGCCCGAGCCCTGATCGTCCGCTACGACGAACTGCTCACCCACGGTCGGCAGATACTGGCATTCGACCCGCGAGGGCGGGGCCAAATCGCCGAAGTGTACGGGGACTTGGAGCGGACCGAACACGTCTCCATCGTCGTGCCGGGCTCTGACATCGACCTGAACAGCTTCGACCGCGCCAAGGACAAGTACGGCACACCGGCTGGGATGGGCCGCTCCCTGCACGCGGCGGCGGGCGCCCGCACCGCCGTGGTGGCCTGGGTGGGGTACACCACGCCGGTCGGCCTCGGCCCCGACGCCGCCACAGGACGGCTCGCCGAGGCGGGTGCGCCGCGCCTCGCACGCTTCGCGCAGGGCCTGACGGCGTCCGGTGCCCCGCGGCCTTCCGTGTTCTGCCACAGCTACGGCTCGGTGGTGTGCGGCCTGGCCGCTCCCCGGCTCCCCGCGAGCGACCTGGTGGTCCTCGGCTCCCCCGGTATGCGTGCGGACAGCGTGGCCGACCTGCACACCGCCGCCCGCGTCTGGGCCGCCCGGGACGACAGCGACTGGATCGGCAAGGTGCCGAACGTCGAGTTGTTCGGCCTCGGCCACGGCGAGGACCCGACCGCCCCAGGCTTCGGAGCGCGACACGTCCCCGCCGAGCGAGCCGAGGGCCACACCGGCTACTTCGCCCCCGGCACTGACTCCCTGCGGGCCTTCGCCCGCATCGCCGACGGAGGCGACTCCACCGGCAGCACTCAAACCATCGGAGCGCGGACATGAGCCTTCCGACCTTGAGCGGACTGCTCCGGGCGACGTCCGCCATAGACGCCAAGACTCCGCTCCACCGCGACCGCGCCATAGACGGGCTGCGTGCCCTCGCCCTGCTCGCCGTGCCGACCGGGCACTGGCTGCTGGGCGGCTTCACCCTCGACTCCGAGGGCGCACTGCACAACGCGAGCCCGCTGGCCTCGTTCGGCTTCTTCGCACCGCTCAGCTGGGTTCTGCAGATGCTGGGCATCTTCTTCCTCGTGGGCGGCTATGCCTCCACGCTGTCGTACCGCCGGGCGGTGGCGCGCGGTGAGTCGACGGGCGGCTGGCTGCGCGGGCGCCTCGCTCGGCTCGGGCGACCGGTCCTCGGCGTGACGGCGGTCTGGGCCGCGCTGATCCCGGTGCTGTACGCGCTGGGTGTGCCGGGCACGACGCTGCGCACCGCCTCCACACTGGTCATCCAACCCTTGTGGTTCGTGGGTGTCTACACAGTGATCACGGCGCTCACCCCCTGGTGCATACGCGCGGCGGAGCGGTGGGGGGCGTGGGCCGCGGTGCCGTTGCTCGGGTCGGTCGCCGTCGTGGACTTCCTGCGCTACGGCCCGTTCGGGGACGCCATGCCCTCCTGGCTGTCCTTGCTGAATCTGCTGCCGGGCTGGTTGTTCGCCTACCAATTGGGCGTTTCCTGGGGTGAGAAGCGGCTGGGAAAGCGCGGTGCCTGGCTGCTGCTCGTCGGCGGTACCGCTCTCTTCGCCGCCCTGCTCCTCGTCTTCCTCTACCCGGCGTCGATGGTCGGCGTCCCCGACGAGGCCCGTACGAACTCGCATCCGCCGTCGCTGCTGGTCCTCGCCCTGGCCGCCGCGCAGAGCGGCGCGGCGATCCTGTTGCGGGACCGCATCGGCCGGCTGCTGCGCAGGCCCGCTCTGTGGGCGCCGGTCGTCGTGGTCAACCTCTCGGCGATGACGATCCTGTGCTGGCACCAGACGGCGCTGCTCGTCGCGGCCGTGCCCGGCTCGTTCCTCGGCGCGGTACCGGGGCTGACCGCGGGCCCGGACACGCTGGGCTGGATAGCAGCGCGGGTCGCCTGGCTCCCGGTCCTCGCGGCACTGCTGGTGCTGATAGGCCGGTACGCCCGTGGCTTCGAGGCCCCGTGGAAGCGCGCGAGCCACGCGCGGCGGGCGCTCGCCGGACTACTGGCGGCAGGTTTCACGGTCTTCGCCCTGGGTCTCGCGTGAGGGGCCTGGACGGCACCAGGATGCCGACACCGGTATGTCGCAGGTCCGCAGAAGGCGGCGGGCGCCTCCGGCTGGCCTCGCGTGAGGGACCTGGGCGGCACAGGGATGCCGGCACCAGGATGCCGACACCGGTGCGCCGCAGGTCCGCAGAAGGCGGCGGGCGCCTCCGGCCCCGGCTGTGCGGGGGCGGAGGGTTGCCTTGGCTACTCGCGGGCCGCCGAGGTGAAGGTCATGTCGGCGTAGCGGTCGCCCGCGACGTCGGCGGCGATCGGGGCCAGCAGGGCGAGTTCCTCGTCGGTGAGGGTGATGCGGGTGGCCGCGGTGTTCTCCTCGACGCGGACGCGCCTGCGGGTGCCGGGGATCGGCACGACGGGCAGGCCGTGGACCGTGGACTGCTGCTGCACCCAGGCCAGGGCGACCTGCCCGAGGCTCGCGCCGTGGGCGTCGGCGACTGTGCGGACGGGGGCCAGCAGGGCCGCGTTGGCGCTGGCGTTGGCGCCGGTGAAGCGGGGCTGCTGGCGGCGGAAGTCGTCCTCGCCGAGCTCCTTGTCGGCGTTGACGAACGCGCCGGTGAGGAAGCCGCGGCCGAGCGGGGAGTAGGGCACGAGGGCCACGCCCAGGCCGGCCGCCGCGGGGACCACGCCCCGCTCGATGTCGCGGCTGAACAGCGACCACTCCGACTGGACGGCGGCGATGGGGTGGACGGCGTGGGCGGCACGCAGTTCGTCACCGGTGACCTCGCTCAGGCCGAGGTGCTTGACCTTGCCGGCGGCGACGAGTTCGGCCATCGCTCCGACCGTCTCCTCGATGGGGACGTCCGGGTCGCGGCGGTGCATGTAGTAGAGGTCGATGACGTCCGTGCCGAGGCGGCGCAGGCTGGCGTCGACGCTGGAGCGAATGTAGGAGGGAGAGTTGTCGATGCGCCGCTTCGTCGGATCATCCAGGTCGATGGCCAGGGCGAACTTGGTGGCGAGGACGATTTCGTCGCGGTGCGCCTTGACGAAAGGAGCAAGGAACTCCTCGTTCTCGCCCATGCCGTAGACATCGGCGGTGTCGTAGAGGGTGACGCCCAGTTCGAGGGCGCGGTCCAGGGTGGCGCGGGCCTCGTCGGCGTCGGTGGGGCCGTAGGCGAAGCTCATGCCCATGCAGCCGAGGCCCTGGACACCGACCTCGGGGCCGTGGGTGCCGAGCCGAGCCGTGGCGATGCCGCCGGCCGTGTTGTCAAACGTCATCAGGGTTCAGAGCCTCTCCGACGCCTTGCGGGCGCCAGCGTACGTGTCGATCTTGTAGTCGAGGACCGCGAGGGTGTCCTGCAGCTCCGCGATGCGGGTGCGGACGTCGCGCCGGGTCCGCTCCAGGAGTTCCTGGCGCTCGGAGAAGGTGTGCTCGCCTTCGCGCACCAGTTCCGCGTAGCGGACCATGTCCGCCACGGGCATCCCGGTGAGGCGGAGTTTGCCGACGAAAGAGAGCCAGTTCAGGTCGCGGTTGCGGTAGCGGCGCTGACCCGTGTGGGAGCGGTCGATGTGGGGCATCAGGCCGATCCGCTCGTACCAGCGCAGGGTGTAGGCGGTGAGGCCGGTGAAGGCGGCGACCTCGCTGATCGTGTAGTGGTCCTGGCCGTCCGGGCTCGGCGGCCCGGCGGGTGCCGAGACGCAGGGCGCGGGCCTGGGCGCGGGGCGGGCTGGTGCGGGGGTGGTCTCCATCACCGTCATGTCCTCACGCTAAGACCTTGGAGTGCGCTCCAAGCAAGCGGGATCGGAGGAAATCTGGAGAGCGTCTCATTTCTTGGTCAGGCGTTGGTCAGGCGTTGGTCTCAGGCGTCGGCCTCAGGCGTCGGCCTCAGGCATTGGTCAGGCAGTGGCCGGGCAGGAGGGTTCGGGGTCCCACCCGGCGTCGGCCTGGTTCCCGCGGAGGAATTAGGCTCGTCGGCATGCAGAGCTTGGCGATGATCGAGAACTGGCCCGTTCCCACCGCTGCCGCCGCTGTCGTCCGTGCGGACGGGACGGTCGTGGGGGCGCACGGGCCGACGGACCGGCGCTTTGCCCTGGCCTCGGTCACCAAGCCGCTCGCGGCGTACGCGGCTCTGGTCGCGTACGAGGAGGGCGCGGTCGAGCTCGATGAGCCCGCCGGGCCCGAGGGGTCGACGGTGCGGCATCTGCTCGCGCACACCAGTGGGCTCGCCTTCGACGAGCACCGGGTGACGTCGGCGCCGGGGACGCGGCGGCTGTACTCCAACGCGGGGTTCGAGGTGCTTGGGGAACACATCGCCAAGGCGACGGACATTCCGTTCGGGGAGTATCTGCGGCAGGCGGTGCTGGAGCCGCTCGGGATGAGCGCCACCGCGCTGGAGGGTGACGGTTCGCCCGCCAAGGACGGGGTGTCCACCGTCGATGACCTCGTCAAGTTCGCCGCCGAGGTGCAGGCGCCCCGGCTGCTGGACGCGCGGACGGTGGCGGCGGCGATGACGGTGACGTATCCGGGGCTGAAGGGTGTGCTGCCTGGGTACGGGCACCAGAATCCCAATGACTGGGGGCTCGGGTTCGAGATTCGGGACTCGAAGGCGCCGCACTGGACGGGCAGTTCGTCTTCGCCTCGGACGTTCGGGCACTTCGGGCAGGCCGGGACGTTTCTGTGGGTCGACCCGGATGCGGGGGCGGCTTGTGTCGCCCTTACGGATCGGCCCTTTGGGCCCTGGGCGGTCGAGGTGTGGCCCGCGTTCACCGATGCGGTGCTCGCGGAGCTCTGAGGAGGGCTTGCGGGGCTCTGAGGCGGGGATCGCGGGCCAGTCACCAGCCCCGTAGCCCGCCAGTCCGGCAGCCCGCCAGTCCGCCAGCCCGCTAGCCGTCCGTCATCTCCCACACCAGGAGTTCCGCCGGGGCGTCTGCCATGGCTATCGCCTCCAGGGCCGTCTCGTGCGTGAGCCGTGCCGAGTCGCCCGGGGCCAGACGGGTCTCGCCCAGCCGTATTTCGCCGCGCGCCACGTGGACGTACAGGAAGGGGGCGTCCGGTAGGGCGGTGCGTTCGTTCGGGGCCAGGCGGCGGATGTGGAGCAGTGCGCCCGCGCCGGGGATCTCGTACGGGGTCGAGTCGGCGATTCCGTGGACGACCGTGTAGGACGGGTCGCCGCCCGGGGAGAGGGGGGCCAGCCACATCTGGACGAAGACGAGTGGGGTGTCGCCGTCGTTGCGTTCCACGTGGCGCACGCCGCCCGCCGCGGAGAGGTGCTGGACGTCGCCGGGGCGGACGAGGGACTCGTGGCCCGTCGAGTCGCGGTGGGTCAGTTCACCCTCGACGACCCAGGTCACGATCTCGGTGTGGCTGTGCGGGTGTTCGTCGAAGCCCGCGCCGGGCGCGAGGCGCTCTTCGTTGCAGGCCAGGATCGCGCCGAAGCGGAGGTTGTCGGGGTCGTAGTGGGGCCCGAAGGAGAAGGCGTGGAAGGACTCGATACCGGCCTCCGCCTCCCCGCCGCGGTACCGGTCGCCGGAGCGCCGTACATCTGTCACGCACCCCACGTTAGCCCCGGCACCGCATGTGCCCGCCCCGATAAGGCAGTCTTGTCCCCGTGCCCGAACCCTCAGCGAACGAAGCCCACCAGGAGTCCCAGCCGGGTTCCCCGCCCGGGTCCCACCCGGATCCGGGAGCCGGGCCCCGCCAGGACCGCCGCACCCCCCACGCACACACCGCGACCCTGAAGCGCCTGGAGAAGTCGTCAGGGAGCCTCGCGGCGCAGGCCATCGCGCGCATGGACGAGACGCTGTCCTGGTACCGGGCGATGCCGCCGGAGAACCGGTCCTGGATCGGCCTGGTCGCGCAGGCCGGTATCGCCGCGTTCACCGAGTGGTTCCGGCACCCGGACGCGCCCCAGGCCATCTCGACCGACGTCTTCGGCACGGCCCCCCGCGAGCTGACCAGGGCGATCACCCTGCGCCAGACGGTGGAGATGGTGCGTACGACGATCGAGGTGATGGAGTCCGCGATCGACGAGGTCGCGGCGCCGGGGGACGAATCCGTCCTCCGCGAGGCGCTGCTCGTCTACGCCCGCGAGATCGCCTTCGCCACCGCGCAGGTGTACGCGCAGGCCGCCGAGGCACGCGGTGCCTGGGACGCCCGCCTGGAGTCCCTCGTCGTGAACGCGGTGCTCTCCGGAGAGGCCGACGAGGGCGCGGTGAGCAGGGCTGCCGCGCTCGGCTGGAACTCCCCCGAGCACGTCTGCGTGCTCCTCGGCACCGCCCCGGACGGCGACAGCGAGCTGACCGTCGAAGCCATCCGCCGCGCCGCCCGGCATGCGAAGCTCCAGGTCCTCACGGGTGTCCTCGGTGCCCGCCTGGTCGTCATCGCGGGTGGCAGCGACAATCCGCTGGCGGTCGCGAAAGCGCTGATCGGGCCGTATGCCGCCGGTCCCGTGGTGGCCGGGCCGATCGTTCCGGATCTGCTCGCGGCCACCCGTTCCGCGCAGGCGGCGGCCGCCGGGCTCAAGGCGAGTTCCGCCTGGCAGGACGCCCCGCGGCCCGTCCTCGCGGACGATCTGCTGCCCGAGCGCGCCATGGCCGGGGATCCGGCGGCCCGTGAGCAGCTGGTGGAGGAGATCTACAGACCACTGGAGGAAGCGGGCTCCGCGCTCCTGGAGACGCTCAGTGTCTATCTGGAGCAGGCGGCCAGCCTCGAAGGCGCGGCCCGGATGCTCTTCGTGCACCCCAACACCGTGCGCTACCGGCTTCGACGTGTGACTGACGTCACCGGCTGGTCGCCCTCCGATGTGCGCTCCGCGTTCACGCTCCGGATCGCGCTCATCCTGGGGCGTCTGGCCGACAGGGATCCTCAGTCGTAGGGCTTTTGTCGGGCCCCTACAATTCCCCCAGCCGTTCTTCGTCCCTGTCCCCACGGGCGGCTTAGGCCGTCGACAAGAGAGAGTGTGAGAGTGCTCGTACTCGTCGCTCCCGGCCAAGGCGCTCAGACGCCCGGCTTCCTGACCCCCTGGCTCGACCTCCCCGGCGCGGCAGACCGCCTCGGCGCGTGGTCGGACGCCATCGGGCTCGACCTCGCCCACTACGGCACGCAAGGAGACGCGGACGCGATCCGCGACACCTCCGTGGCGCAGCCGCTGCTCGTGGCCGCCGGGCTGCTGTCCGCCGCGGCACTCGGTGACATCACGCCGGGCGCGGTCGCCGGACACAGCGTCGGCGAGATCACGGCCGCCGCGTACACCGGGGTGCTCGGCGAAGACGACGCCCTGCGCCTCGTACGCACTCGCGGGCTCGCCATGGCCGAGGCCGCCGCCGTCACGGAGACCGGCATGGCGGCGCTGCTCGGCGGCGACCCCGAGGTCACCGTCCCGCACCTGGAGAAGCTCGGCCTGACCCCGGCCAATGTGAACGGCGCGGGCCAGATCGTGGCCGCCGGCACCAAGGAGCAGCTCGCCGCCCTGGAGGCCGACAAGCCCGAGGGCGTGCGCAAGGTCGTCGCCCTCAAGGTCGCGGGCGCCTTCCACACGCGGCACATGGCTCCGGCCGTGACGCGGCTTGAGGAGGCCGCCAAGGGCCTCACCATCGCCGACCCGAAGCTCACCTACGTCTCGAACCGCGACGGCAGGACGGTCGCCACCGGCGCCGAGGTGATCGAGCGCCTGGTCGGCCAGGTCGCCAACCCGGTCCGCTGGGACCTGTGCATGGAGACGTTCCAGGAGCTGGGCGTCACCGCGCTGATCGAGGTGTGCCCCGGCGGCACCCTGACCGGTCTCGCCAAGCGCGCGCTGAAGGGCGTCAAGACGCTCGCGGTGAAGACCCCCGACGACCTCGACGCGGCCCGCGCGCTCGTCGCCGAGCATTCCTGAGCCGACGACAGACAAGGAGCCGTAGCGCATGTCGAAGATCAAGCCCAGTCAGGGCGCCCCGTACGCGCGGATCATGGGCGTCGGCGGCTACCGGCCCACCCGTGTCGTGCCGAACGAAGTGATCCTGGAGACGATCGACTCGTCCGACGAGTGGATCCGTTCCCGCTCCGGTATTGCGACCCGCCACTGGGCCTCCGACGAGGAGACCGTGGCCGCGATGTCGATCGAGGCGTCGGGCAAGGCCATCGCCGACGCCGGCATCACGCCCGAGCAGATCGGCGGCGTGATCGTCTCGACCGTCTCGCACTTCAAGCAGACCCCGGCCATCGCGACCGAGATCGCGGACAAGATCGGCGCGGGCAAGCCCGCCGCGTTCGACATCTCCGCGGGCTGCGCCGGCTTCGGTTACGGGCTGACGCTGGCCAGGGGCATGGTCGTCGACGGCTCCGCCGAGTACGTCCTGGTCATCGGCGTGGAGCGGCTGAGCGACCTGACCGACCTGACCGACCGTGCGACGGCGTTCCTCTTCGGTGACGGCGCCGGTGCCGTGATCGTCGGCCCCTCCAAGGAGCCGATGATCGGCCCGACGGTCTGGGGCTCGGAGGGCGACAAGTCCGAGACGATCAAGCAGACCGAGTCCTGGGAGGCGTACCGCAAGGGCACCCTCGACAAGTTCCCTGCGATTACGCAGGAAGGCCAAGCGGTGTTCCGCTGGGCCGTGTTCGAGATGGCGAAGGTCGCCCAGCAGGCGCTGGACGCGGCCGGAATCACCGCGGACGATCTGGATGTCTTCATTCCGCATCAGGCCAACGAGCGGATCATCGACTCGATGGTGAAGACTCTGAAACTGCCGGAGCACGTCACGGTCGCCCGTGATGTGCGCACCACGGGTAACACCTCGGCCGCCTCGATTCCGCTCGCCATGGAGCGTCTGCTGGCGACCGGCGAGGCGAAGAGCGGCGACACCGCACTCGTCATCGGCTTCGGGGCGGGTCTCGTGTACGCCGCCACGGTCGTTACCCTCCCCTAGGCATCACGTACGGATCACCCGGTCCGTACTCAAGACGCCACACCCTCTGGATACATAAGAAGGAGCGCCAACATGGCCGCCACGCAGGAAGAGATCGTCGCCGGTCTCGCGGAGATCGTGAACGAGATCGCCGGCATCCCGGTCGAGGACGTCCAGACGGACAAGTCCTTCACCGACGACCTGGACGTCGACTCGCTGTCCATGGTCGAGGTCGTCGTCGCCGCCGAAGAGCGCTTCGACGTCAAGATCCCGGACGACGACGTCAAGAACCTCAAGACGGTCGGCGACGCGACCAAGTACATCCTGGAGCACCAGGCCTGATCAGGCCGTGCTCAGTCGCCACCCGGCGGTGGCGCCGCTGATCCCCTCAACACCGTGGAGAATTTTCCTGTGAACTCGACCAATCGCACCGTGGTCGTCACCGGTATCGGCGCAACCACACCGCTGGGTGGCGACGCAGCCTCGACGTGGGAGGGCCTGCTCGCGGGCCGTTCCGGCGTCAGCACGCTGGAGCAGGACTGGGCAGCCGAGCTGCCGGTCCGCATCGCCGGTCAGATCGCCGTGGAGCCGGGCGAGGTCATCCCCCGCCCGCAGGCGCGCAAGCTGGACCGTTCGGCGCAGTTCGCGCTGATCGCGGCCAAGGAGGCCTGGGCCGACGCGGGCTACACCGCCAAGGCCGGCGAGGACACCTCCGTCGACCCGCACCGCCTCGGCGCGGTCATCGCCTCCGGCATCGGCGGCGTGACCACGCTCCTGGACCAGTACGACGTGCTCAAGGAGAAGGGCGTTCGCCGCGTCTCCCCGCACACCGTGCCGATGCTGATGCCCAACTCCCCGGCGGCCAACGTCGGCATCGAGCTGGGCGCCCACGCGGGCGTCCACACCCCGGTGTCGGCCTGCGCCTCGGGCGCGGAGGCCATCGGCTACGCGATCGAGATGATCCGCACCGGCCGCGCCGACGTCGTCGTCGCGGGCGGCACGGAGGCGGCGATCCACCCGCTGCCGATCGTCGCGTTCGGCAACATGATGGCGATGTCCAAGAGCAACGACGACCCGCAGGGCGCCTCGCGCCCCTACGACGCGGACCGCAACGGCTTCGTGCTCGGCGAGGGCGCCGGCGTGATCGTCCTGGAGTCCGAGGAGCACGCCAGGGCCCGCGGCGCGAAGATCTACGCGGAGGCCGTCGGCCAGGGCATCTCGGCCGACGCGCACCACATCACGCAGCCCGAGCCGTCCGGCAACGGCATCGCCGCGGCGCTGCAGAACCTGATCGACACGACGGACCTCAAGCCGGCCGAGATCGTGCACGTGAACGCGCACGCCACCTCGACCCCGCAGGGTGACGTCGCCGAGATCAAGGCGCTGCGCAAGGCGTTCGGCGACGACGTCGACCACATGGCGATCTCCAGCACCAAGTCGATGACGGGTCACCTGCTCGGTGGCGCGGGCGGCGTGGAGACCGTGGCCACGGTCCTCGCGCTGAAGAACCGCGTCGCCCCGCCGACGATCAACATCAAGAACCTCGACCCGGAGGTCGACGCGGACGTCGTCCGCGACGAGGCCCGCCCGCTGCCCGAGGGCAGGATCTCGGCGCTGAACGACTCGTTCGGCTTCGGCGGCCACAACGTCGTCCTGGCGTTCAGGAGCGTCTGAGCGTCCCACCTGGTCGTACGTACGTAACTGAAGGGGCCCCCACCAAGCGGTGGGGGCCCCTTCGGTTCAGGTCAGACGACCTGGTGCAGCCACCGCACCGGCGCGCCCTCGCCCGCGTACCGGAAGGGTTCCAGTTCGTCGTCCCAGGGCTTGCCGAGCAGCTTGGCCAGCTCGGCCTCCAGGTCGCTCTCGCCGCGTTGCGAGCGGGCCAGGGCGGCGCGCAGGCGGTCCTCGGGGATGAGGATGTCGCCGTGGAGGCCGGTGACGGCGTGGAAGATGCCGAGCTCGGGCGTGGCGCTGTACCGCTCGCCCTCGGCGCTCGGACACGGCTCCGCCGTGACCTCGAAGCGCAGCAGGGACCAGCCGCGCAGGGCGGAGGCGAGCTTGGAGGCGGTGCCCGCCGAGCCCTGCCAGGAGAATTCTGATCTCCAGGTGCCCGGCGCGGCGGGCTGCCTGATCCAGTCGAGGCTCACACGCGCGCCGAGTACGCCCGCGACGGCCCACTCGACGTGTGGGCACAGCGCGCGCGGAGCGGAGTGCACGTACAGAACTCCACGTGTCGTCACCGGGACCTCCAGTGTGGGTCGAGGTTCGCCTTCCCCAGCGGCCTCGCGCCCGTGCCGAGCAATTTTCCCCAAATGGTAGAGAAACCTGGGAAAAGGGGACAGATGTGACGTGATGTAATTTAGCGGAACCACAGCAGCGGGGCGTCACCGGGTGGATCACCCGCCTGTCGCCGCCCGTGACAGCGGTGGCCAGGCGGCTACGGGGCGAGGCTACCGTGCGAGGGCGCAAGGAGTGTGACGTACCGTCGGTCCGGAGGCCAGGAAACTCCGACCTTTCACCCGGCGGGGCGCAACCCCGGGCACGCGCACGACGTCACGTTGAACGACAGAGGGGACCAGGGGATGCGGAACCGCAGGCACCGCTCGCGTGCCGTCGTCGCCCTCGCGGCGGCGGCCTTTCTCGGCACCGCGTCACTCACCGCGTGCGACGCGCAGGGCGGCAACTCCTCGGCCCCCGGCCCCTCCGCGCACAAGCCGTCGCCGAAACCCACCCCCACGTGGGACACGACGCCCCGTTCGATGGCGGCCGTGGGCGACTCCATCACCCGCGGCTTCGACGCCTGCTCGGTGCTCTCCGACTGCCCCGAGGCGTCCTGGGCCACCGGCACGGACGCCCAGGTGCGGAGCCTCGCGACACGGCTGCTGGGAAAGAAACGGGCCGCCTCGCACAGTTGGAACCACGCGAAGACCGGCGCCCGCATGGCCGATCTGACGGGGCAGGTCGAACAGGCCGTCACCGAGCGGCCCGAGCTGGTGACGGTGATGGTGGGCGCCAATGACGCCTGCCGTTCGACGGCCGCCGGGATGACGCCGGTCGGCGAGTTCCGTGCCGACTTCGAGCAGGCGATGCGGACGCTGCGCCGTTCGCTGCCGAAGGCGCAGGTGTACGTGGCGTCCGTGCCGGATCTCAAGCGGCTCTGGTCGCAGGGGCGCGCCAATCCGCTGGGCAAGCAGGTGTGGAAGCTGGGCATCTGCCCCTCGATGCTGGCCGACCCCGACGACCTGGGCGTCGCGGCGTCCGAGCGGCGGGACTCCGTGCAGGACCGGGTGGCGGCGTACAACGCGGTACTCGAAGAGGTGTGCGACGAGGATCGGCGGTGCCGGTACGACGGCGGGGCGGTCTTCGCCTACCGATTCGACGGCGACCAGCTGAGCCACTGGGACTGGTTCCACCCCAGCAAGGACGGCCAGTCGCGCCTCGCCGAGCTGGCCTACCGTCAGGTGACGTCGCGCGAGCCGGTGAGCTAGGTCGGACACGGCCCAGGAGCTGCCGGGTCTGCTCTCACGCCGTCAGTGGACTGCTCAGGCGCAGGTCCGCGATCGAGCGGCCCGCCTGGACCTCGTACGAACCCACCTGATACGCCCACGAGTTGAGGCCCTCGTCCCACGTCTCGAAGGCTCGGCGCGGGATCTCCACGGTCGCCTCGGCGCTTTCGCCGGGGGCCGCCTCGACCGTCGCGAAGCCCGCGAGCCAGCGGGCCGGGCGGGCGGTGTCGGGCTCGGCGGGGGCCAGATAGAGCTGGACGACCTCGCGGCCCGGGCGCCGGCCGGAGTTGCGGACGCGGACCGTGGCCGTGGTGCCCTCGACGGTGAGTGACTCGTACGTCCAGTCGGTGTAGCCGAGGCCGTGGCCGAACGCGTACGACGGGGTGGCGCCGGCCTTCTCCCAGGCGCGGTAGCCGGTGAACACGCCCTCCGCGTAAGGGAGTTCGCCATCGGAGGGCGTCACCTGGGTGACGGGGGCGGCGGCGAGGTCGCCCCAGGTGGTGGGGAGTCGGCCGCCGGGCTCCTCGGCGCCGAACAGGACGTCGGCGAGGGCCGCACCGCCCTCCTGGCCGGGGAACCAGCCGAGCAGTATCGCGGCGACGTCGTCGCGCCAGGGAAGTTCCACCGGGGAGCCGGAGTTGACGACGACCACGGTGTTCGGGTTGGCGGCGGCCACCGCGCGGATCAGGTCGTCCTGGCGGCCCGGCAGCCTCAGGTCCTGGCGGTCGAAGCCCTCGGACTCGACGCGCTCGGTGGTGGCGACGACCACGACCGCCGTGTCGGCGCCCCGCGCCGCCTCCACGGCCTCGGACATCAGTTCGTCGACGCCACGCTGCGGGCCGAGGTGGACGAAGGAGAACATGACGCCCGGCAGCGGAGCCGCGAACTCCCCGCTGAGGCGGTGCAGGAGGGAGACCTCGACGGGCTCGCCCGCCGTGAGCGCCACCTTGCCGCGCTCGACCGGGGAGCCGAAGAACGCCTCGAACGGGTCGGACGCGGAGCCCATCTCCTGCACGCCGTCGTAGAGCACCCGGCCGGCGACCGTGAGCCTGAAGGCGCCGAGGCCGCGCGTACCGAAGGAGTGCTCGCCGCTCTCGCGCGGCGTGAACGTGCCGATCACCTCGACGCTCGCCATGGTCTCGTGGGTGACGCCGGCGGGCAGGTCGTCGCCGATCCACTGGACCTGTCCGGAGGGCAGGCTCCCCTCGCCCAGGGCGTTGCCGTCGGCGTCGCGGCAGATCGCGCGCAGCTCGAACCCCTTGTCGGCGGGGGCGAGTTCGTCGCTGGGGTCGGCCCCGACGGCGTAGGTGAGCGCGCCCTCGGGCAGGGCGGCGGTCAGGCCGTCGAGCGGGGAGACGACGTGGGCGGGGAAGACGGTGGCGGAGCCGCCGCCGAGGACGCGGGCGTCGCGGGCGGCGGCGCCGATGAGGGCGACCTTGCCGGTGGCGGCGTTCAGCGGGAGGGCCTGGTTCTCGTTGCGTACGAGGACGAAGGCGCGGCGGGCGATCTCGCGGGCCAGGGCCTCGCCGTCGATGTCCGCCGGGGGCCGGGTGACGACCGGCTCGGCGCCTTCGAGGATGCCGACGCGGGCGGCGAGGCGCAGGACGTTGCGGACGGCCTCGTCGACGGTCTCCTCCTTGACCTCGCCCGCGCGGAAGGCGGCGGCGAGCGGCTCGCCGTACACGGTGCGGGGGCCCGGCATGGCGACGTCGAGGCCGCCCTCGATGGCGCCGGTGGTGGAGCGGGCGGCCATCCAGTCGGAGACGTTGTAGCCGTCGAAGCCCCATTCGCCTCGCAGGACCTCGCCCACGAGGTGGCGGTGCTCGGTCATCGTCACGCCGTTGACCTGGTTGTACGCGGTCATGATGCCCCAGGGGTGGGCGTTGGCGACGATCGCCTCGAAGGGTGCGAGGTACAGCTCGCGCAGGGCGCGCGCGCCGACCTTGTTGTCCACCGTGAAGCGCTCGGTCTCGGCGTCGTTGGCGACGAAGTGCTTGACGGTCGTGCCGACGCCGCCGGACTGCACGCCCTGGACGTAGCCGGTACCGATCACGCCCGTCAGGTACGGGTCCTCGCTGTACGCCTCGAAGTGGCGGCCGCCCAGCGGGGAACGGTGGAGATTGACGGTCGGGGCGAGAAGGACGTGTACGCCCTTGCGGCGGGCCTCCTGCGCGAGCAGCGCGCCCGCGCGGCGGGCGAGGTCCTGGTCCCAGGTGGCGGCGAGGGCGGTCGGGGACGGCAGCGCGATGGACGGGTCGTCGGCGGTCCAGCGCACGCCGCGCACGCCGATCGGCCCGTCGGACATCACGAGGGACGTGAGGCCGATCTCCGGCAGGGCGTGCAGGGACCACATGTCACGGCCGCCGAGGAGGCGGGCCTTGGCGTCCGGGCCGAGTTTGCGGAGAGCGGCCTCTACGGCTGCCTCCCGTGCCTGGTCCGCGCGCGTGGCCTCCTGGGCTGACTCGGTGGGCTCGGGTGCCGCCATGGGGTGCGCCTCCTCGGTGAGTCCGGCCCGGCCGTCCTTGCCGTGCCGCTGCCGTGCCGGTTCCCTCCATCCTGCATCGCCTACCTGTAGATCGGTAGGTTTCGTTATCTTGACGTTATATGTACGGCATGCGGTCTACGCAGATGTCGTACGGTCCTCCGATAGGAGCAGGGTCGAGGGGCGAAGGGCGAGGGAAGGCGTGGGGAGCATGGCGGCGGGCAAGGCGAGGCCCAGGGGCGAGGAGCGGCGCGCGGAGATCCTCGGGGCCGCCCTGGAGGTGATCGCCGAGCGCGGCTACCGGGGCGCGAGCCTCGGGGCGGTCGCCGAGCGGGTCGGTCTCACCCAGCAGGGCCTGCTGCACTACTTCCCCACGAAGGAGGCCCTGCTGGTGGCCGTCCTGGAAGCCCGCGACCAGTGGGACGCCGTGCCACGCGGCGAGTGGCGGCTCGATCTGCTCGGCTCGCTCGTGGAGTACAACGCGATGCGGCCCGGCATCGTGCAGACCTTCTCCGCGCTGCTCGGCGAGAGCGTGACGGACGGACACCCGGCGCGCGCCTTCTTCGCCGGGCGGTACGAGACGGTGCGCGAGAGCTTCGCGGCGGTGCTGCGCGCCGAGTACGGGGAGCGGCTGCCGGGCGGCCTCACGCCCGAGGCGGCGGCCCCACTGATGGCGGCGGTGATGGACGGATTGCAGTACCAGTGGCTGCTGGACCCCGAGTCGGTGGACATGCCGGGGGCGTTCAGGGCCTTCCTGGCGCTGCTGGGCGGCGGCGTCGACGCCGGCCGGGCTCCGGGCGGCGGGGACGGCCGCGACCACGTCGACCTCGATTAGCGCCTCATCGCCCTCGTAGCGCCTCATCGCCCTCGTAGCGCCTCATCGCCCTCGTAGCGCCTCACGGCCCTCGTAGCGCCTCGTCGGCCTCCGCTGTCTGCCCGGAGAGGTGCATCAGGGCGCCTTCGGCAGCTGCTGCGTCGCGCAGTGGATGCCGCCGCCGCCCTCGCCGAGGGCGTTCACCGGGAGCTGGGTGACCTTGCGGCCCGGGTACAGGTCCCGGACGATCGAGGCCGCGGCGCTGTCGGCCTTCTTGTCGCCGAAGCGGGGCATGATCACGGCGCCGTTCGCCACGTAGTAGTTGACGTAGCTCGCGAGGAAGTCGGGGCCCCGGCGGCCGATGTCCGTCGGTTCGGGGAGGTCGACGAGGTCGAGGGTCTTGCCGCGTGCGTCCTTCGCCGTGGAGAAGGTGTCGTATGCCTGCCGGTAGGCCTTGGCCCAGACGTCCTCGGGGGCCGTCGGCGGCGGGGTGCTCATGACCACCACGCCCGGTTCGGCGAAGCGGGCCAGCGCGTCGATGTGGTGGTCCGTGATGTCCTCGCCCCTGACGCCGTCCACCCAGATGACCTCGGTCACGCCGAAGAGACTCTTGAGTGCGCGCTCGATCTCGTCGCGGGACTTGCCGGGGTTGCGGTTGGCGTTGACCAGGGAGCTCTCCGTCGCGAGCAGCGTGCCCGCGCCGTCGACCTCGATCGCTCCGCCCTCGCCGACGATCGGCGCCCGGACACGGGGGACACGCCGGTCGGACAGGATCCGCCGGGCCACGTCGCTGTCACGGTCGTGCGGCTGTTTGTCGCCCCATCCGTTGAAGTTGAGGTCGACGCCCGCGACGCCGTCGGGGCCGAACACGAAGCTCGGGCCGGTGTCCCGCATCCACAGGTCGTCCACCGGCACCGGCAGGATCTCGACCCCCGCGCCGCAGGCCCGCCGGGCCGCCTTCGCGTCCCGCTCGTCCGCGAGCAGCGTCACCGGTTCGAACTCGGCGATCGTCCGGGCGATGCCCGCGATGTCCTCCCGTACGGCATGGACGTACGACTTCCAGATGCGGCGGCTCGGCCAGGACATGTACGTCAGCTCATGCGGCCCCGCCTCGTCCGGCATCCGGCGGGTGCCGGGCGCCGCCCCCGCGGGCTCCGGTCCGCCGCCGCCACCGCAGGCGCTCAGCGCCGCCGCCCCTGAGGCCGCGAGGGCGGCGCCTGCCCCTGCCTTGAGGGTCCGGCGTCTGGACGGGCCCGTGCCGGACCCGGTGGTGGACCTCATGGACCGCATAGACCTCGTGAACCTCATGGTTATCTCCTGACTGAAATTTTAGTCAGTTCGATCGTAAGGCATGATCGAGCACGGACCCAGTCGATCCTTCAGGCAGTGGAGTACGTGATGCCGGACAGGCCCACCCAGATCCTCGAAACCGCCGCCCGGCTGATCGCCCGGCGCGGGGTGCGCGGGCTGCGCGTCGAGGAGGTCTCCGCGGAGGCCGGGGTGTCGACCGCGCTGATCTACTACCACTTCAAGGACCGCGCGGGGCTGCTCCGCCGCACCCTGGAGTACATCAACCGCCGCGCCGTCCGCTACACCGATGCCGCCCTGGACGCCTCCGCCGATCCCCGCACCCGCCTCACCGACCTGCTGCTCCTGGAGCTCCAGGACACTCCTCGCGTACGGGAGAACAGCGCCGCCTGGGGCGAGCTGCGCGCCACCGCGGTCTTCGACCCGGATCTGCGGGAACAGCTGGCCGTCTCCACCGAGGAGTGGGCCGACGACCTGGCGCACCTCGTCCGGCAGGCCCAGGCCGCCGGGCAGGCCGCGGCCGACGTCGACCCGCGTGCCGCCGCCGAGCGGCTCACCGCGCTGGTCGAGGGCGTGAGCGAACGGTGGCTGAGCGGCACGACGACACTGGACCGGGCGCACGAGCTGCTGCGCGGGGCCGTCGCCCTGGAGCTCGGGCGCGCCTGACCCGGGGCCGGGCCAATTGGTTGACTGGCCGACCGACCGGCCGGGCGAAGAGAGGGACATGTGAACGCCAGCAAGATGCACGCCGACGAAGCCGACACCGACGAGGCGCTCGTCGGCCGTCTGATCGCCGCCCAGTTCCCGGCCTGGGCCGGGCTTCCCGTGCGGCTGGTGGGTTCCGCGGGGACGTCCAACGTCATGTACCGGCTCGGCACCGACATGGTGGTGCGCCTCCCCCGGCTCGGACGGCCGGCCGAGGACGTGGAGCGGGAGCATCACTGGCTGCCCCGGCTCGCGGCGGCGCTGCCCGTCGCGATCCCCGCGCCGATCGCCCGGGGCGGGCCGGGCGAGGGTTACCCCCACTCCTGGTCCGTTTTCCGCTGGCTGGACGGTGAGACGCCCGATCCCGGGCGGCCGCTCGCCGAGCCCGTGCTGTTCGCCGAGGATGTCGCCCTGTTCCTGGGCGCCCTGCGCGAGGTCGACCCGGCCGGTGCGCCCGCCGCCTACCGCAGCGAGCCGCTTGCCGAGCGCGACGGCTCCACGCGTGAGGCGATCGCGGGTCTGCGGTCTGGGCGGTCTGGTGGACGCCGGGACCGCCGGGGCCGCGACGGCCGTGTGGGACGCGGCGCTGCGCGCGCCGGCGTGGCGGGGGCCCGGGGTCTGGGTGCACGGAGATCTGCAGCCGGGCAACGTACTCGTCGACCGGGGCCGCCTCAGCGCGGTGATCGACTTCGAGTGCATGGGCGTGGGCGACCCCGCCGTCGATCTGATCGCCGCGTGGTACTTGATGGACGCCGAGGCCCGGGAGGCCTTCCGCGCGGCGCTCGGCCCGGCCGCGGACGACGCGATGTGGGCGCGCGGGCGGGGCTGGGCCCTCACGATCGCCCTCGCCGAGCTCTGGTACTACCGCGAGACGAACCGGGTGATGGCGGGCATCGCACGCCGCGTCATCGGCCGCCTGACCGCCGCGTCACCGGCCGCCTGACCGCCGCGTCACCGGTCGCCCGACCGAGGAGGCTGAGCAGCGCTTCCGCCGACCGGCGCCTCAAGTCGGCAGTCGCCTTCGGGCGGGTTTTCCGCGTGGACCGACCTGGAGCGGAATACACCGTAGCGCCGGCCCCACCCGCCCCGCGATACTTCCGCCACCCCACCGGTTACGGAAGGACTCGCGTGCGTTCTCGATCTCATGTGCTGTCTCGTCTCGGCGCCCTCGGTGTCGCCGCCCTGCTTGCCGGGCTCGGCGTCCCGGCGCCCGCCTCCGCCTCCGCCTCCCAGGGCGCCGGCGGCCGTGCCGCCGCCACCGTCGAGGAGCAGCGGCTCGACCGCGCCGCTCCGCGGGAGATCCTGCGGCGCAGCGGTTTCGACTCCCTCACGCCCGAGTTGGCGCGTGCGCTCGGCAAGGCCCGCTCCTATGACCAGGCCCGCCGTCTCGTCGTACGCGAAGGAGGGGCGCTGTGGCGCCGCGCCGTCGACCGGGCGCAGGGGCGCGGGCCCGCCGGAGGGGATCTGAGCCGGGACGACGACCGGCCGCTGTACTGGGCACGGCTGGGGATGACCCGGGAGCTGCGGCAGTGGGAGCCGACGCGGTTCTCCCTCGGGGAAGCCGAACGCGCGCGGCTCATAGGCGGCTTGGAGAGGGCCTCGCGCGGGCAGGACGCCGTCCGTTATCCGGGGCGCCACCACGCCAAGCGCGTCCTCGTCACCGGCTTCGACCCCTTCACCCTCGACCGTGACGTCCGTATCAGCAATCCGTCCGGCGCCACCGCGCTGGCGCTGGACGGCACGACGATCCACACCGCCGACGGGCCCGCCCGCGTCGAGGCGGTCACCTTCCCCGTCCGCTGGCAGGACTTCACCGACGGTGCCGTGGAACGGGCGCTGCGTCCGCTCCTCCCCCGCGTCGACCTCTTCACCACCATCAGCCAGGGTCGGGTGGGCCGCTTCGACGTCGAGCGGTCCAACGGGGCCTGGCGCGGCGGCTTCCCCGACAACGAGAACGTCTCCAGGACGGAGACCGTGCCGGTGAGCGACCCGGCCGCACAGCCCCAGTGGACGTCGACGACCCTCCCGTACAAGGAGATCGTGGAGGCCGGGACGGGGCGCTTTCCCGTGTACGACAACACGTCCGTGACGGAGATTCCGGCGGGCGGCACCGAGCCCGTGGTCCGGCCCGAGGGGCCCACCGCGGGGTCGACGGCCCGGGCGGGCGGCGGCGGGGACTATCTGTCGAACGAGATCGCCTACCGGGCGACGCTGCTGCGGGACCGGCTCGGGCTGCGCGACCGGCTGCCCGGCGGCCATGTGCACACGCCCGTGCTGCGGTTCGGCGCGGGCAACACCGACCCGGCGACGGGCGCCGTCACCGATCCCGAGTTCGTGCGGAACCGGCTCGACATCATCGCTCAGGTGCGGGGCATCCTGCGGGTGGCCGCGTCGGCGTCCTGACCGTCGGCGCCCTCGGTGCCAGGGGAAGCGCCGCCGCCGTCGCCGTCCGAGCCGTTCTCGCCCAGCAGGTCCCGTGCCATCAGCGTCGCGCCCGCGACCGCGCCCGGCATCAGGAACACCGCGACGAACGGCACCAGGAAGGCGACGGCGAGCGGCGTCCCGAAGCCCCAGGCCAGCCCCTTGCGTGAGCGCAACAGGGCGAGGCGGTCGCGCAGTTCGACGCCGCGGCGCTGGAGGGCGACCGCGGTGAGCTCCTCGACCAGGAAGAAGCCGGTCACGGCGAAGCCGATCACCGGGACGACGGTCTGGCCGACGACCGGGATGAAGCCGAGCCCGAAGAGCAGGACGCCCCAGAGCAGGGCGCGCATGACGACGCGCAGGCTGTCCCGCGCGGAGATCCACAGTTCGCGCCAGAGCGGGAGCCCCGACTCGGGGGCGTGGCCGGACTCGGCGATGTCGACCTTCTCGGACAGCGACTCGTAGAAGGGCTGCCCGATCAGGAGCGTCACCGCGGTGAAGGTGAGGACGGAGAGCAGCAGCGCGAGGGCGAAGAGCAGCGCCGTCAGGAAGCCGCGGAAGAGGCCCTGCCACGGCGAGGACCAGTCGTCGGCGAAGGGCGTGGCCCAGCCGACGGCGTCGGCGCCCCAGAGGGCGAGCGCGACGAGCGCCGCCGCGTAGAGGACGAGCGTGAGGAGGCCGGGCAGCAGTCCCATCCCGTACTGCTTGCCGTGCTGGGCGACCCAGCGCTGCCCCTTCATCAAGTAGCCGAAGCCCACACCCAGATCGCGCATGCGGCACACCTTAGCCGCAGGTGGGAGGGCGGCTCGCGGCTGGTGCCTCCGGGATGTGAACGCCCTCTTGTTGCCGGGGAGTTCTACCGGTAGACCTCACTTATCGATCTCCCGGAGGTACGTATGGGTATATCCCGGCCATCCAGACCTGTTCTGCTCACCACCGCCGCCACGGCCGGCGCGCTGGTCCTCACCGCGCTCGCCCCGGGCAGCGCGACGGCCGATCCGACGCCGCGCCCGGTCATCCGGGAGGGATCGCCGCTCGGCGCCGCCGACCGGGCGGCCTGGGCGCCGGAAGCCGCCGCTCACCGCGCTCTCGACGGTATGGGAACCTCCGGGCTGGGCGGTTCAGCGGAGAACATGGGCGACAAGGGCCGCGGCTATCCGCGCGAGCAGAAGCTCACCGCACCTCCGGAGAACCCTGCCGACAAGTCGATAAAGCTGGGGCTCACGCCGTACCACGGCATAGCCCCGGAGCTGAACCGGCTCCAGCGGCTCGGCGACCGCGTGAGCGTGGAGATCGCGGGCCGCTCGGCGGGCGGGCACCCGCTCTACCTGGTGACGGTCACGGCCCCCGAGTCCAGGCGCGAGACGGCCCGTCAGGAGCGGATGCGCGAGCGCATCGAGAACGCTCCCTCGGCCGCCGCCAAGGACAAGGCGATCAGGGCCTCGTACAAGACGCCCGTCTTCATCAACAACAACATCCACGGCAATGAGTGGGAGGGCACGGATGCCGCCCTGAAGCTCATCGAGAAGCTGGCGAAGGCGAAGGACAAGAAGAGCCGGTCCCTGCTCGCGCACAACCGCCTCTACTTCAACGTCACCACCAATCCGGACGGCCGTGTCGCCGGAACCCGAGCGAACGCCAACGGTTTCGACCTCAACCGCGACTTCATCACCGCCTCGCAGCCCGAGACCCGCGCGGTCCGGCGGATCGCCGTCGCCAAGCAGCCCGCCGTGATGATCGACCTGCACGGCTATGTGAACGGCACACTGATCGAGCCGACCACTCCCCCGCACGGCGAGAACTACGAGTACGACCTCTTCCTCAAGAACTCCTACGCCAACGCCCTCGGTATGGAGGCCGCCGTCAACGGCCTCGGGTACACGGAGGAGAAGGACGGCGTGCGGCCCGCCGTCATCCCCTTCCGCGACCAGGAGGAGGGCTGGGACGACTGGCCACCCGTCTTCACCCCGCAGTACATGCCCTTCCACGGCGCGGTCGCCACGCACACCATCGAGTTCCCGATGCAGGTGAACAACGCGGCGTACGAGACGCAGCCGGTCGCCGAGCTGCGGCGCAGGGCCGGTATCAACGTCGACATCGCGGGCGCGGCCATGCGGGCGAGCATCGACTACGCCGACAGCCACCGCACGTCGCTGATCGCCGACCAGATCGAGGTCTTCCGGCGGGGCGCGACCGGCGCGAAGCAGGTTCCGGTGTCGGAGGAGACGGTGCCGGGTGTGCCCGGGATCGGTCCGGAGGACGTGTACACGACCGAGTTCCCGCGTGCGTACGTCATTCCGGCGGGCTCCTCGCCGGGCGGGCGCGGCCAGCGGTCGGCGACGGCGGCGGCGCGGCTCGTGGACCATCTGCTCGCCAACGACGTACGCGTCGAGCGCGCGAGCCACGGCTTCCGGCTCGGCGGACGGACGTACGCGAAGGGCTCGTACGTCGTCGACATGCACCAGCCGAAGCGGGGCTTGGCCAACGTGATGCTGGCCGACGGGCGCGACATCAGCGACAAGGTGTCGACCATGTACGACATCTCGGGGTGGAGCCTCGGGCGGCTGTGGGGCGCGAGCGTCGACACCGTCAAGGGCGGTGACCTGGACGGTGTCCGGGCGCGTGAGGTGCACGCCGCGTCCCGGGTCGGGTACGTGGCGCCGCGCGGCGGCCTGAAGCTGCGGCTCGACGACCCGCGGGAGATCGCCGCCGTCAACTACCTCCTCGGCCGGGGGGTTTCCGTACGACGTGACCGGGACGGCGGCGCGATCGTGCCGTCGTCGTCTTCCGCGCGCCGGGCGGCCTCGGTGGCCGCGAAGAAGTACGACGTCGCGTTCGACGCCACGAAGGCCAGGGGCGGCGCCGCGCTGCACCGTACGCGGGTCGCGGCGGCCGTCACGCCGGGTGAGCTGTTCGCGCTGCGGGAGATGGACTTCGACGTGGTGCCCGTGTCGACCGCCGTGCTGAACGCGGGCTTCGACTGGAGGAAGGCGGACGCGCTGTTCGTGTCGGCCGGGCTCGACCACGCCGAGCTGAACGCGGCCGCGAAGGCCGGGCTCGACCGGTTCCTCGCCAAGGGCGGTGGCCTCGTCGGGCGTGGCGGGACCGGCGCCGCACTGAACACCGACGCCGAGTTGCTCGCCGCGAAGCCGGTCGAGGGCAACGGCGACGCCAACGGCGTGGTGCGCGTGGCCAACGCGGGCGGCGCGGTCACGGGCGGCGCCCCGGGCCACAGCTTCGTCTACTCGCCGATGTGGTTCACCGGCCTCGGCTCCGGCGTGCGCGTGGAGCAGAAGTACGGGACCGGGGACCTCCTGGTCTCCGGGCACTGGCGGGCCATGGAGGACGGCACCGGCGGCCCCGCGGCCGCCGCGGGACGGGCCTCGGTCGTCAGCGGGTCCGCGCGGGGCGCGGACGTGGTCCTGTTCGGCACCGAGCCGCTCTTCCGTGACCACCCGAAGGGAGTGTTCCCGCAGGTCGGCCGGGCGCTGTTGAGCGTCGGCCGGGACTGAGGCCCTCCCTGCGAGGGCCCGTAACCTTTGGAGGCATTCCGCATGACCCGTGAGATCAGAGTGCAGGGCACCGTCGCCGACGGATTCGAGGCCGTGCGCGAGGAG
Organism: Streptomyces sp. NPDC003379; assembly: GCF_053589195.1. Classification (NCBI taxonomy): domain Bacteria; kingdom Bacillati; phylum Actinomycetota; class Actinomycetes; order Kitasatosporales; family Streptomycetaceae; genus Streptomyces; species Streptomyces sp. NPDC003379. The sequence goes on from NZ_JBSFRK010000037.1 coordinate 78,486, forward strand.
TTCACCGCCGTCCTCGCGGGCGAGCTGCCCGACTACGAGGGGCAGCTCGCCGCGTACGTCGGCGGGCGCAAGGTCGTCGACCTGTGGGTGGGCCCGGAGGTCGACGGCGACACCCTCTACGGCGTGTACTCGTCCACCAAGGGCGCCGCCCACCTCGTCGTGGCGCTGCTCGTGCAGGACGGCGTCCTCGACCTGGACCGCGAAGTGGCTCATTACTGGCCGGAGTTCGCCGCCGAGGGCAAGGGCGCGGTGACCCTGCGCGACCTGCTCGCGCACCGGGCGGGCGTCGCGGGCGCCGAATCGGGCTTCACCCCCGAGGAACTCGCCGACGACCGGGCCGTCGCCGAGCGCCTGGCCGCCCAGCGCCCGTACTGGCGGCCGGGCACCGCCTTCGGCTACCACGCCCTGTCCGTCGGGGCGCTCGCCGGCGAGGTGGTGGTCCGCGCCACCGGGCTGCCCCTCCGTGAGGTGTACGAGGAGCGGGTGCGCGCCCCGCACGGGCTCGACTTCTTCCTGGGCCTGCCCGAGGAGCACGAGCGGCGCTTCCGCTCGGTCCAGCCGATGAGCCCGGGGCCCGACCAGGCGGCTCTCCTCGCCGCGCTGCCGGCCCAGCCGCAGAGCCTGAACTCCGTCGCCTTCAACCGCAACGCCGCCCAGCCCACCGACCTGGAGGCGCTGCCCAACTCCCGCCTGGTGCGCGCCAAGGGCCCCGCCTCGGTCGGCGGCGTGGCGTCCGCGCGCGGTCTCGCCGGTATGTACGCGGCGGCGGTCACCGGTGTCGACGGCCGCGACGCGCTCCTCAAGGAGGCCACTGTCGCCGAGTTCGGGCAGATCCAGTCGGTCGGGTACGACCTGGTGGCGCGCGACCACAAGGCGTTCGCGGTCGGCTTCCAGGCCACGTCCGTGGTCGTGTACCCGTTCCTGGGCGTGGGCACCATCGGGCACAGCGGCGCGGGCGGCTCGCAGGCGTTCGCCGATCCGCGCGGCGGGCTGGCCTACGGGTACACGCGGCGGCGGTTCGCCTTCCCGGGCGGCCCCGCGGCGGAGAACGAGCGGCTGGTGCGGGCGGTGCACGAGGCGGCGCTCGCGCGGGGCTGACCCGCGGCACGCCCGCGGCACGCCCGCGGCACTTTTGCGGCACTCCCACGGCACGACTGAGGGCCGCACCCCGGCTTCGGGGTGCGGCCCTTACGTACGTACATACGTCAGGCGACCGCGAGCTCGACCTTGATGTTGCCGCGCGTGGCGTTCGAGTAGGGGCACACCTGGTGGGCCTTCTCGATCAGGGACTGCGCGGTGGCCGCGTCGACGTTCGGGATGGAGGCGGTGATCGCCACCTCCAGGCCGAAGCCGCCGGACTCGTTCTGGCCGATGCCGACCTTGGCCGTCACGGTCGAGCCGGAGATGTCCGCGTTCTCCTTGCGGGCGACCACGCCGAGGGCGCCCTGGAAGCAGGCGCTGTAGCCGGCCGCGAACAGCTGCTCGGGGTTGGTGCCCGCGCCGCTGCCGCCCATCTCCTTCGGCGGGTTCACGACGACGTCGAGCTTGCCGTCGTCACTGGCCACACGGCCGTCGCGGCCGTTCTCGGCGGTGGCGACCGCGGTGTACTTGACGTCGATCTTCTGGATGGACATAAGTGCCGATTCCTCCTGAGACGTGCCGCGGTGCGCGCCCACAGCCGCGGCCAAGTGGAATTAGGTTATCGGATGCTGGAAGGGTGGGGCCGGGTCGTCTCAGGCGAGGGAGACGATCATCTTTCCGGTGTTCTCGCCGCGGAGCATGCCGAGGAATGCCTCCACGCCGTTCTCGACGCCCTCGACGACCGTCTCGCGGTACTTGAGCTCGCCGGAGCGGATCCAGCCGCCGACCTCGCGGACGAACTCCGGCTGCAGCGCGGCGTGGTCCTGCACGAGCATGCCCTGCAGGCGCAGGCGCTTGCCGATGACCATGGCGAGGTTGCGCGGGGCCGGGGTCGGCTCCGTGTCGTTGTAGCTGGAGATCATGCCGCAGATGGTGGCGCGGCCATGCACGTTCAGCCGGCTGATGGCGGCCTCCAGGTGCTCGCCGCCGACGTTGTCGAAGTAGACGTCGATGCCGTCGGGGGCGGCCTCCTTGAGCTGCTCGACGACGGGCTTGTCGTCCTTGTAGTTGAAGGCGGCGTCGAAGCCGTACTCCTCGACGAGCAGCTTCACCTTGTCGTCCGAGCCCGCCGAGCCGACGACGCGCGAGGCGCCCTTCAGCTTGGCGATCTGGCCGACCTGGCTGCCGACGGCGCCCGCGGCACCGGAGACGAAGACGGCGTCGCCCTCCTTGAAGGAGGCCACTTCGAGCAGACCGGCGTACGCGGTCAGGCCCGTCATGCCGAGCACGCCGAGGTAGGCGGAGAGCGGCGCGGCCTGCGCGTCGACCTTGGTGGCGTGCTGGGCGGGCACGGAGGCGTACTCGCGCCAGCCCGCGAAGTGCAGCACGTGGTCGCCCACCGCGAAGCCCTCGGCGTTCGAGGCGACGACCTCGCCGACCGCGCCGCCCTCCATGGGGCGGTCCAGTTGGAACGGCGGGGAGTACGACTTCACGTCGTTCATCCGGCCCCGCATGTACGGGTCCACGGAGAAGTGGAGGTTGCGGACCAGGACGCGGCCCTCGGCCGGGGCGGCGACAGGGGCCTCGCGCAGCGCGAAGTCCTCGGGGACCGGCCAGCCGTCCGGGCGCCGCACGAGGTGCCATTCACGGCTGACGGAGGGAAGCTGCTCGGGGGTGACGGACATGGGGGGCGTCCTCCTGTTGCGTACGTGACGGAGTCAGAAATGCTTCATGTGGTGAAACAACCATGCTCATTGATATTTGATGATGTCAAGTAAACGCAGGTAGGCGGGTAATCTCGTGGGCATGGCCACCAGCAGCTCGCGTACCCCTGCTCCTCGCGCCGACTCGCTGACGCTCGAAGTCGTCGAGCTGATCGGCGCGGTCGTCGGGCGCTACCACGAGGAGTACGAGGAAGCGGCGGCCGAGCACTCACTGACCGGAGCGCAGGCGCGCGTCCTCGGACTGCTCTTTCACGAACCTATGCCCATGCGCCGCATCGCGCAGAAGCTGAAGTGCGAGCCGTCGAACATCACCGGCATCGTCGACCGCCTGGAGGCGCGCGGCCTCGTCGAGCGGCGGCCCGACCCGGCCGACCGGCGCGTGAAGCTGGCGGCGCCCACGGCCTCCGGTTCCGAGGTCGCCCGCAGTCTCCGTGACTCCCTGAACTTCGCGCGCGAGCCGCTGGCCGAGCTCTCGCGCGAGGAGCGGCTCGCACTGCGGGGGCTGCTGCGGCGGATGCTGGGTGAGGCGGTCTAGGTCCATGTCAGGGGCCGTCCGTCCCTGTCCCCGTTCCAGTCGCCCGTTCCAGTCGCCCGTTCCAGGGTGTCGGCGTCTGTGCTGGTCAGCGTCCGTTCCAGCGTTCCAGCGTCCCGGAACACCGGCCCGTTGTGGCGGACGGGACGGATCGCGGCGCACGGTGTGGTCTGTCCAAGCAGCTCGCTGGACGGTCCCGCTTTCCGCACCCATGGAGTTCTTGATGCGTTCGCGTCTCACCACCCGTTCCGCCCGTTCCGCCCGTTCGGCTCGTTCGGCTCGTTCGGCTCGTTCGGCTCGTTCGGTTCGTTCGGCTCGTTTCGTCCTGACCGCCGTCGCCGCCGCGGCCCTCACCACCACCGCGGCCGGCACCGCCCTCGCCGTCGGCGGCCAGAGCAAGGCCCCCGCCGTGGAGCAGCTCTGCGGGACCAACGATCTGACCTTCAAGGTCACCGAGAAGACGCAGGCAGGCGGCTACCTCCTCGTCACGGCCAAGGCCAGGCCCGGCATCACCTGCTACCTGGAGGGCACCTTCCCCTCCGCCGCCTTCGGTTCCGCCCCCGACACGCACGTGTCCCCCACCGAGCAGGGCGTCACCGAGACCGTCAGGCTCTCCGGTTCCACCGCCGCCTACGCCGGCATCAGCCCCAAGTCGACCGACAACGACTACGGCAGGCAATTCGACCACCTGAGCATCGCCGTCGCCGGTGACGAGACCGGCGCCGTCAGCCTCGACCTGCCCGGCACCACCCTGGTCGACAAGCCCCTCGCCACCAACTGGCACGCGGACCCGGCCGACGCCGTGCCCTTCATGAACTGACGAGCCGCGCACCTCAGAGGGTCCGCGTCACCTGCACCACCACAGGAAGCGGTCGCACGTCTCGGTCGGTTCCGGTTCCGGTTCCGGTTTCGGTTCCGGCTTCGAGGTGGGGTCCGGGTTCTCGGAGGTCGGCGGGGGCGTGGTGGGGCGGGGCGCGCCGGAGGTGTCGTCCGGGGCGTCGGGGGCGGTGGGCGAGGAGGGACCGGGGTGTTCGTCACCGCCCGGCGCCTCTTCCCGCCCTTCCTGTCCTTCCTGTCCTTCCCGTCCTTCGCGCTCTTCCCGTCCCGCCCGCTCCTTCTTCCGCTTCTCTTTCCTCGCCTCGGCCTTCTTCTCCTCTTCGGCCGCGGCGGACGCCTCCGCCGAGGTGGCCGCCGCGTCCGCCGCCGACGCGCTGCCGTCCGGGGCCGCGGTCCGGCTCGGGGACGCGGTCTCCTGGGCCCCGCCGTCCGGGGCGGACGCGGCGGTGGGGTCCTCGGAGGGGCCCTCGGCACCCAGTTCGGCCAGACTCAGGCCGCCGGCCGCGAGTGCGAGGCCCGCGGTGGCGAGCAGGACCTTGCGGCGCCTGCGCCGGTGCGCTCTGCGGCCGCGTTGGCCGCGTTGGCCGCGTTGGCCGCGTTGGCCGCGTTCCTTGCGGCGTCCGCGGCCGCGGACGCGCGGGGACTCCTCGTCGTACGCGCTGTCCCGGCCGCCCGGTTCCTCCCGCGCGGCGACGGACGTCGCGTACTCCCGGCAGGCTTCGGCCGGGGTTCCGCACCCTGGGCAGGCGAGGGCGCCGTTGAGGTGCCTGCGGCACGGGTGGCAGTAGTCCATGAGGCATGGAGGCTAGGTGCCGCGCCGCCGACAGCGGAAGCCACCGCTGTGAAAGTTGTGTGCGGAATCGAAAACTCCGGCGCGGCGGCATTGCCGGACAGGCGCAGCGGCGTTGCCGGTCCGGCGGGGCGTTGTCAGTGGCGGGAGGCATGATCGAGGGCATGACGCAGAACTCCTCGGGCGTGCTGCACGCCCTTGCCCATGAACTCCTTCCCTCCGACGTGGCCGAGCGGTGGCTCGGGCTGCTGCGGCCCGGCGTCCGGCTCGCCCCGGCGGCCGGGGACGAGGCGGTAGTGGGGCAGTTGGGCGGGGAGCCCCGGCTTCCCGCTGATGTGGAGTGGCCGGAGTGGGAGGGGAACGGGCCGCTGTCGTTCGTCGCCTCCGTGGACTGCGCCGCGCTGCCCGCGGGGGCGCTCGACGTGCCGTTCCCCGCGGCGGGCACGCTCGCCTTCTTCTACTTCGACGGCCAACTGGACGACGGCGACGCCCTGGTGGACGTGGACGACGTCCCGTCCAGGGCGGGGGCCCGGGTGGTGTACGTGCCCGCGGGCGTACAGGTCACCGAGCGCGCCACGCCGGACGAGCTGGATGCCTACCCCCATGTCCCGCTGGCCGCGCGCGTGGAGCTGACGGTGGCGGAGCCGACGCATCCGCAGATCCAGCGGTCTTTCGCACCGGACGCGGAGCCCTTCCAGGAGTACGAACATCCCGTGTGCTCCGACGCGTTCGTGCACGCCCTGTGGGAGTACGACGACGAGGCGGGCCATCAGCTCGGCGGCACCCCGCAGTCGGTGCAGGGCCCCGTCGAGCTGGAGGTGGCCCGCGCGGCGCTGGGCCCGGGGACGGACTGGCACGACCCCCGGCTCATCGACGAGATGAACGAGTGGGTGCTGCTCGCGCAGTTCGACTCCGATGAGGCGGCGGACATGATGTGGGGCGACGGGGGCTGCCTCTACTGGCTCATACGCCCCGCCGACCTGGCGGAACTCCGCTTCGACCGGGCGCTGTTCACCTGGCAGTGCTGCTGAGCCGGGGCCGGGGCCACCGCCACCGCCGCCACCGCCACCGCTACCGCGCCGGGAGTCGCTAGGCCCTGCCCAGCAACCCCCTCAACCGCCTCGCGCGCAGCACCAGTTCCAGTTCGAAGCGACGGTCCGGGTCGTCGACCTCGTCGCCCCACAGCTCCCTGATCTGGCGCAGGCGGTAGCGGACCGTCTGGGGGTGGACGCCCAGGCGGGCCGCGACCTCGGGGGCGCCGCCGCGCGTCTCCAGCCAGGCCAGCAGGGTCTCGGCGAGGCGGCGGCCGTGGGCGGGACCGCAGTGGTCCAGGGGTGCGAGGCAGCGGCGGGCCAGGTCCTCGATGAGCTCCTCGGGCTGGAGGAGCACCAGCGCTTCGGTGTGCTCGGTGCAGTGCAGGACCTCACCGGAGGGCAGCAGTCCGCGCTCCATGAGCCGTACCGCCGCCTCCGCCCAGCGCAGCGACTTCGCGGCGTCGGCGAGCGGCACGGGCGGGCCGATGGCGCCCGACCAGCCCGTCATGGCGCGCCGCAGCAGCTCGGGGCGTCCGGCGGCGTCGGGGTCGGGCACGACCATGCGGGGCTGTTCGGCTTCCATGTCGAGCAGGACGCCCGCGCCGACGGCGGGCGCCACGGCTTCCGGCGCGGGGCGCAGCAGGACACCCACGGCGACGCGTTCGGGCAGCTGCCAGCCGACGCGGGCGGCCCGCTCCCCGAGGGCGCTGCCGAAGCGGGCGGCCCCCTTGCCGCCCTTGCCGGACGACGGGCCCGTACCGGTGCCGGCGTGGTGCGCCGTGCCGCCGGTGGATTCGGCGCGCCGCTCCGAAAGGAGGAGTTCCATCAGCTTCCGCTGGAGCCGCAGCCGCTCGCCCGCCTCCCGGGCCGCCGCCTCGGCGTAGCCGCGTACGGACTGGTCGACCAGTCCGTCCAGGTACTCGAAGCCCGACTCGGCGAGTTCGTACATGGCCGGTGGCGGGATCTCGATCTGCTGGCCGATCTCGGCGAGGCGGCGCCAGGCGAGCCGTACGCCCAGGCGGTAGATGGCCTGGAGCGAGTCGAGGCTGCGGCCGTGCAGGCCCTCGCCGCGGCCGAATTCCTGGAAGACCTCCAGGTGGTAGCGGGGCCGCCCCTCCTGGGAGGCCAGCTGCTGGACGAAGCCTTCGAGGGCGCGGCGGATGCCCACCAGCGCCATGGGCTCGCCCGAGTCGTCGAGGACGACGGGCAGCCCGGGGTACTCGGCGCGGATCTCGCGCAGTATGTCCTGGGCGAGGGCGGGCACCTCCTCCAGGGCGAGCGCGGCGAACCGCCGCACCTGCCGGGGCGGCACGTCCCGCCAGGCGGAGCGCGCCGACGGGGAGCTCTGGCTCCCCGTGGGGGCGGCCTCGGGGGGCGGCTGGATCTCGGTCACGGCCACGGTCGCTCACTGCCCCCGTGATGGCGCGTCGTAGTGCACCAGCGGCGTGTTCGGCTGGTCCGGCGTGGCGTCGAGGAGCGCGACGATGCCGAGGGCCGCGCCCACGGCGAGGAGCGCCCCGGCGGCGACGGTGAGTGATGCGGCGAGCAGTCGGTGCATGGCGCGGGCCAGCCTCTCTGTCGGAGGTCGTCCCCACCCTGGGTCACACAGTCAAGTCCCCGCCGGCCCCGTCCGGCGAGTGCCCAGTCTCTGCATGCATTGACACCTAGTCAAGGGTGCGCCTACGGTTCCCGGCCCATACGTACGGCTCGGTAACACTTCTCCCGTTCTTAGCCCAGGAGTGCCCCCATGCGCCGCAGCACCTCGCCATTTTCCCTGGTCATCCTCGGTCTTGGCGCGTTCCTTCTGGTCCTGGCACCGATGCTGGCCTGGTATGTCGAGCCACGCGCGAAACGCACGCCGATCGATATCGACACCATCACGGTTTTCAAGGGCAAGGGAAGCTACTTCGACACCGAGAAGATCAAGACGGTCCACGACAAGAACCTCACCGTCACCCGCCAGGTCCGCGGCGACGTCGCCGACAGCGAGAAGAGCGGGCGGGCGGTCTGGGACGTGTCCACGTCCGTCGATCCGGACACGTCGCTGCCCGCCGCCGACCCGCACGACTCGCTCCAGTGGACCGTGGAGCGCTGGGTCACCGACCGGAAGACAAACAAGCCGGTGCACTGCTGCGGCGAGGAGCCGTACTTCGAGGGTGAGGCGTATCTGAAGTTCCCCTTCGGCGTGGAGAAGCGGTCCTACCGCTGGTGGGACAACACGCTGGGGGCGACCGTGCCGCTCACCTACCGGGGCACCAAGAAGATCCAGGGGTATGAGGGCCTGCGCTTCACGGCGACGGTGAAGGCCACCAGGACCGGCACGCGTCAGGTGCCGGGGCGGATGGTCGGTCAGCCGAGGAAGAGCCAGGTGATGGCCGAGGAGTACTACGCCAACCACGGCATCGAGCTCGTCGCCGATCAGCGCACCGGCCGGATCATCTACGCCGCGATCGGACCCCGTAAGACGCTGCGCGCGCCCGGCTCGGACAAGGACGCGACGGTGCTCCTGGAGAGCAAGCGCGTCGGTTTCACCCCGGCCACGCAGAAAGCCCAGGTCAAGCTGGCCAAGGACGACAGCGGCCGGCTGAAGCTGGTCGGCGAGACGCTCCCGGTGGCCTCCGGGGCGCTGGGCGCGGTGCTCGCGCTGGCGGGAGCCGTGCTGGTCGTACGGGGGCGCAGGGAGAACGGGGCGAACGGCCCCGGAGGGCGTGACGGATCGGCGGAGCCGGGGAGTCCGAATCCTGGGACGTCCCCAAGCGCCCTGCAGTCCACCACGATGTGATGTCACGTCAGCTCCGAAAAGCCCGGAAATTGTCACCTCGGTGAGTAGACCCGCGGTAAGTCGCGGCGAAAACTAACCACCCCCACCCGAACACAGTCCTCGCACCACCCCCGCACAGGCCGAGCACAGCACCTGCGCAGAACGACCCCACCGTCCCGCGTGCCCGGCCCGCTCCACCCCCCGTTCCACCCCCGCAGTACCCGAGCACCAGCTCGGCACACCCCGCACCACCCCAGCAGGACCGTTTCGCCCGACCGGTCCCCCCACAGTTCCGCACCCTGAGACGAGTTGGAGCACGCATGCCCCAGCACGTACCGTCCTCGCTCCGCGCGGCCGCCCCACG